>DASZHQ010000024.1:0-11529 GCA_035937715.1 Steroidobacteraceae bacterium
AACCTCTATCTGGTCGATCGCTATGGCGCGAAAGCGATCTACGATGTCGATTTCATGCCGATCGAGGGCGCCGAGGAGGCCGAGGCGCGGAACAATGTCGGCCTGACCTATCTCGACCACCTGACCCACAACGTCCACCGAGGCGCCATGGCCAAGTGGGCGGACTTCTACGAGCGCATCTTCAGCTTCCGTGAAATCCGCTATTTCGACATCGAGGGCCAGCAGACCGGCCTGATCTCCAAGGCCATGACCAGCCCGGACGGCAAGATCCGCATCCCGCTGAACGAGAGTCGCGACGACCACTCCCAGATCGAGGAATTCCTGCGCGCCTATCAGGGTGAAGGCATCCAGCACATAGCCTTGGGAACCGGCGACATTTTCACCTCGGTCGAAACCATGCGTGAGCGCGGGCTGAAGTTCCAAGACACTATCGACACCTATTTCGAGGGTATCGATCAGCGCCTTCCCGGCCACGGCGAGAATGTCCAGCGGCTGAAGGCGGACAAGATCCTGATCGACGGCGCGCCGAGCGAGGGCCAGGGCCTGCTGCTGCAGATCTTCACCGAGAACATGATCGGCCCGATCTTCTTCGAGCTCATCCAGCGCAAGGGCAACGAGGGGTTCGGCGAGGGCAACTTCCGCGCGCTGTTCGAGTCGATCGAGCAGGACCAGATTCGGCGCGGCGTGATCTAGTCTAGCCGGCCGGTTGCGGCGCCGGTTGCGGCGCTGGCGCGACGTCAGGGGCGGTGCTCGCGCGCCAGGTACTCCACGCTCTGCATCTCCGCCAGGCGGCTCGCGGTGCGCGCGAACAGCTCCCGCAGGCGCTCACCGCGGTAGAGCGCGGCGGGCGCCGCGGCCGCCGAGACGATAAGATTGACGTTGCGATCGTAGAGCTCGTCTATGAGCGCGATGAAGCGCCGCGCCTCATCCTCCTGTGCGGCATGCAACACCGGCACGCCGGACACGATCACCGACTGGTACTCGCGGGCGATCTCGATGTAGTCCTCCGGACTGCGCGGAGTCGAGCACAGCGCCGCAAAGTCGAACCACACGACGCTCCTCGCCGCACGGGTCACGGCGATCGGGCGCCCTTCGATCTCGATGCTGCCGCCCGCCCGGCTCGCGTGAGCGGCCAGCTCGGCGAACAGCGCCTCGAGGCGCGCGCCGGTGTCTGCTGCGCCGAGCGGCAGATAGATGCCCGCCTGGGTGAGCTGGCGCAGGCGATAGTCCGTGCTGCCCGCGAGCCGCAGCACCTCCAGATGGCGCTCGAGCAGTCGGATGGCGGGCAGGAAGCGCTGGCGTTGCAGACCCTCCTTGTACTGATCCGCCGGCGCGACATTCGAGGTGGCGACCAGAGTGACGCCGCGCCGGAACAGCCCCTCGAACAAACCGCCGAGGATCATGGCATCGGCGATGTCCGCCACGTACAGCTCATCGAAGCACAGCACCCGGGTATCCCGCGCGATGCTCCGCGCGATCTCCTCGAGCGGCTCGCGCCGGCCGGAGAGCCGCCGCAGCTGCTCATGCACCTCGTGCATGAAGCGATGGAAATGACGCCGGCGCCGCTGCTCGAAGGGCAGGCTGTCGAAGAACAGGTCCATAAGCCAGGTCTTGCCGCGCCCGACTCCGCCCCACAGGTACAGCCCCGGTACCGGTGCGCGCGCTGCGCGGCGGGTGAAGGCACCGAGCCAGCGGGGCAGGCGCTCGCGCCGCGGCGGTGCGCTGGCGATCAGGCGGCGGCGCAGATCCTCGAGTCGCGCGAGCGCGGCGAGTTGCGCGGGGTCGGACTGGAAGTGGCGTGCGGTGAGCTCGCGCTGGTAGCGCTGCTGCAGGTCCACGGCCTCGCTCACTGCTGCCTCAGGACTGCAGATCGGGCAGGTCGCGGAAATACTCCAGCGCACCCGGGTTGGCGAGCGCATCGGCGTTCTTCACCGGCAAGCCGTGGATGACGTTGCGCACCGCCAGCTCGGTGAGCTTGCCGGAGAGCGTGCGCGGCAGGTCCGGCACGGCGATGATTCTCGCCGGCACGTGCCGCGCGGTGGTATGCGCGCGGATCGTGGCGCGGATCGCCTTCCGCAGCGCCTCATCGAGCTCGACCCCCGCCCGCAGCCGCACGAACAGCACCACGCGCACGTCGCCCTGCCAGTCCTGTCCGACCGCCAGTGCCTCGCTGATCTGCGGCAGGCTCTCGACCGCGGAGTAGATCTCCGCGGTACCGATTCTCACCCCGCCGGGGTTGAGCACCGCGTCCGAGCGTCCGTAGATGACCAGACCATCGTGCGCGGTGAGCGCGGCGTAGTCGCCGTGGTGCCACACGCCGGGGAAGCGCTCGAAGTAGGCGGCGCGGTACTTCGCGCCCGTCGGATCGTTCCAGAATCCCAGCGGCATGGAGGGGAAGGGGGCCGTGCATACCAGCTCGCCACGCGCGCCGCGCAGCGGACGGCCGCCATCGTCGAAAATGTCGACCGCCATGCCCAGTCCGCGGCCCTGGATCTCGCCGCGATACACGGGACGGGTCGGACAGCCGAGTGCGAAGCACGACACGATATCGGTGCCGCCGGATATCGAGGCGAGCTGCAGGTCGCCCTTCACGGCGCGGTAGACGTAATCGAACCCCTCGGGCAGGAGCGGGGAGCCGGTTGACAGCAGCGTGCGCAACGCCGTGAGATCCACCTCCCGCGCCGGCACGAAGTCGCTCTTCTGCAGCGAGGAGAGGTATTTGGCGCTGGTGCCGAAGACGGTGAGGCGCTCCTCCTGCGCCATATGCCACAACGCTCCGGGGCCCGGGTGGAACGGGCTGCCGTCGTAGAGCACCAGCGTCGCGCCGCTCGCCAGCGCGCTCATCAGCCAGTTCCACATCATCCAGCCACAGGTGGTGAAGTAGAACAGCCGATCGCTGCGCTTCAGGTCGGTATGCAGCAGGTGCTCCTTCACGTGCTGCAGCAGCGTGCCGCCGGCGCCGTGCACGATGCACTTCGGAGCGCCGGTCGTGCCCGAGGAATACAGGATGTAGAGTGGGTGATTGAAGGGCAGCTGCGCAAAGAGCGCCGGGCTGCCGCGCGCGCCGAACTCCTGCCACAGCGTGGCGCGTGCGGCCCCGGCCCCGAGTGCACCGAGCCGCGGCTCGCTGTCCGCGTAGGGAATCACCACCACGCGCTCGATCGCCGGCAGCTGCGCCAGCACCTCGGACACCGTTTGCAACGAATCGAGCTTCTTGCCCGCATAGAAGTAGCCATCGGCGGCGAACAGGAGCTTCGGCGCGATCTGTCCGAAACGATCGAGCACGCCGTGCACGCCGAAGTCCGGCGAGCAGGAAGACCAGATCGCACCGATGCTCGCCGTGGCGAGCATGGCGATGGCGCTCTCCGGCAGGTTCGGCAGGTAACCGGCCACGCGGTCGCCGGCGACCACGCCTGCGGCCCTGAGCCCCGCGGCGATGCGCGCAACCTGAGTGCGCAGCTCGCGGTAGGAGAGCGTGCGCCGCGCGCCGCGCTCGTTGCGGAACACCAGCGCCGGCTGCTCGTCTTCGAACCTGAGCAGGTTGGCGGCGAAATTCAGCTGCGCAGCGGGAAAGAAGCGCGCGCCGGGCATGCGCTGCGGCTCCTCCAGTACCGGCCCCTCACCCCACTCGGCGCGCAGGTCCGCAAAGCGCGCCACTTCGCTCCAGAAGGCCTCCGGCGCGCTGAGAGACCAGGCGTAAAGTTGCGCGTAGTCGCCGAGCTGCAGGCGGCGGCGCGCATTCACGCAGCGCGTGAAGCGCGTCAGGTTCGCGTCCGCGATGCGCGCGGGGGAGGGGCGCCAGAGCTCAGACATGCCGGGTCCGCCGCTATAACGACTGGTAATTCGGTCCCGAGCCCCCTTCGGGGGTGGTCCAGGTGATGATCCCGTAGGGGTCCTTGATGTCGCAGGCCTTGCAGTGCACGCAGTTGGCGGCGTTGATCTGCAGGCGCCGCCCGCCGCCGCCGTCGTCGACCATCTCATAGACGCCGGCCGGGCAGAAGCGCTCGCAGGGGTTGCCGTACTCGCTGCCGCAGCGCTGCGCGCAGATGCTGGTGTCGGCCACCTTCAGGTGCACCGGCTGGCTCTCCTCGTGGGAGTTGCCGGCGAAAAACACGAACGACACGCGATCGCGCGGCGGCAGCGTGCGCTCCACCCAGTGGCGATCCGGAGAGGAGAACTCGTCGAGCTTCTTCAGACGCGACCAGTCCTCGGTGTTCTTCAATGTCCACGGTGAGCGCCCCGCGGTGAGCATCTCCCACGCAGAATTGATCAGCCCGAGCCACATCCCGTGCTTGAACGCAGGTTTGAAGTTGCGCACCCGCTTCAGCTCCTGGCCGCCCTGCGAGGCGCGCCAGCGGGCATCGAATCCGGTGCCCGCGCCGCTTTGCGCAATGTGCTCCGCGGCGAGCGTGCCGCAGCGTAGCGCCTGGTGCACGCCTTTGATCTTGGCGAAGTTGAGGGTCCCGCCGGCATCGCCGATCAGGATCGCGCCCGGCATTTCCAGCGTGGGGGTCGACTGCCATCCGCCGGCCGCCACCGTGCGTGCCCCCGCGGAGATGATCTCCCCGCCCTCGAGGAGCGACTTCACGCTCGGGTGATTCTTGTATTGCTGGAACGCCTCGAACGGCTGCAGGCGCGGATCCTCGTAGTCGAGGCCGACGATGTAGCCGACGTATACGCGGTCGTTGTCGAGGTGGTAGAGGAAGCTGCCGGCGTAGGTGCGCGAGTCCGCCGGCCAGCCGAGGCCGTGCTCGATGCGCCCCGGCCGCACCCGCCCGGCCGGCAGCTGCCACAGCTCCTTGTAGCCGAGGGCGAAGGTCTGCGGGCAATGCCCGCGGGCGAGATCGAATCTCGCGATGAGCTGCTTGGCGAGCGAGCCGCGCGCGCCTTCCGCCAGCACCGTGAGCGGGGCGTGGATCTCGACGCCGGGGGTGAAGTTAGGGCCGGGCCGCCCGTCGCGATCGAGCCCCATGTCGCCGACGCGCACACCCCTGACGCCGCCACGCTCATCGAACACCGCGGCCGCCGCCGCAAAGCCTGGGAAGATCTCCGCGCCGAGCGCTTCCGCCTTCTGCGCGAGCCACGGCGTCAGCTGCCCGAGGGAGATGATGTAGTTGCCGTGATTGTTGAAGGGCGTCGAGTGAGTCATCGAGCGCGGCAGGAGCCTTACCAGCCAGTCGGGCACCGGCTTGAACGAGCCACGGCGCGTGAAGATGCGAAAATCATCCTCGCCAGCCGGGACCTTCATGCCCGGGTACTCGCGGCTCCATTCCGGCAGCAGCTGCTCGAGCGGCCCGGGCTCGAACACCGCGCCGGAAAGCGAGTGCGCCCCGACCGCCGCGGCCTTCTCCAGCACGCACACGCTCGCCGCGGGCTGCAACTGCTTCAGGCGGATGGCGCAGGCGAGCCCGGCCGGTCCCGCTCCCACGATCACGACGTCGTATTGCATGACGTCGCGTTCGATGCCGTCGGGGCCGCTACGCGCGGCGGCGGTGCTCGCGTCGCTCATCAGGCACTACTTCGGCTGCATGCGGATCGCGCCGTCGAGGCGAATGGTCTCGCCGTTCAGCATCGGGATCTCCAACACGCAGGCCACGAGCTGCGCGAACTCTTCTGGCTTCCCGAGGCGCGCCGGGAAGGGCACCTGCGCGGCGAGCGAATCCTGCACCTCCTGCGGCATGCCCTCCATCATGGGCGTGCGGAAGATGCCCGGGGCGATCGACACGCAGCGGATGCCGAAACGCGCCAGCTCGCGCGCAATCGGCAGCGTCATGCCGGCGACCGCTGCTTTGGTGGCGGAGTAGGCCGCTTGGCCGACCTGGCCTTCGAAGGCGGCGACCGATGAGGTATGGATCAGCAGGCCGCGCTCTCCGTCCGGCCCGGGGGCGTTGTTCTGCATGAGGGCCGCCGCGGCCTTGTCGCACAGGAAGGTCCCGATCAGGTTGATATGAATCACCTTGGTGAAGAACTCGCCCGCCATCGGCCCGCTCTTGCCAAGCACACGCCCGGCGCCCACCACGCCCGCGCAATTCACCAGCAGATTGAGTCCCCCGAGACGCGCGTAGGCCGCGTCCATGGCGGCATTCACCTCGGCCTCGGAGGTGACATCGCAGCGCGCGAAGCTCGCGTTGGCCCCCAGGGCTGCGGCGGCCGCCCGCCCCGGGCCTTCCTGCACATCGAGAATCATGACCCTGCCGCCGGCGCCGGCGATGTGGCGCGCGACCGCGTGCCCGAGGCCCGAAGCGCCGCCGGTGACGACGGCGCGTGCGTCCTGGATCTTCATGCCACCTCCCTCGAAGGCGCGCGGCGGCTAGAGGAGTTCGACCGCCAACGCCACGGCCTCGCCCCCGCCGATGCACAGCGAGGCGATGCCACGCTTTCCGCCGCGGCGGCGCAGCGCGTACAGGAGGGTCGTCAGGATACGCGCGCCGGTCGCCCCGATCGGATGACCGAGCGCGCAGGCGCCGCCGTGCACGTTGACGCGTGCATGGTCGATGTCGATGTCGCGCATCGCGGCCATGGTGACCACGGCGAAGGCTTCGTTGATCTCGTACAGATCGGCATCGTGCGGCTTCCAGCCGAGCTGTCCGAGCACCTTGCGGATCGCGCCGACCGGTGCGGTCGTGAACCACTCCGCCTCATGGGCATGACTCGCGTACGCCAGCACGCGCGCCAGCGGCTTCAGGCCCCGGGTGTCCGCGGCTTTGGCGCTCATGACCACGAGCGCTGCCGCACCGTCGGAAATGGAAGAGGAGCTCGCGGCCGTGACGGTGCCATCCTTGTTGAACGCGGGCTTCAGGGTCGCGATCTTGCTCACATCACAGGTCCCCGGGGTCTCATCGCGCGCGATGACCGTTTCGCCCTTGCGCCCCTTCACCGTGACGGGTGTGACCTCGGAGTCGAACTCGCCGCTCTGCAGCGAATGCATGGCGCGGCGCACGGATTCGGTGGCGAAGGCGTCCTGCTGCGCGCGCGTGAAGGCGTACTTGCTGGCGGTGGAGTCCGCAAAGCACCCCATCGACTTGCCGTCGAACGGACTCTGCAGGCCATCGCGCAGCATGTGGTCAATCACCTCGCCGTGGCCCATGCGGTAGCCGCTGCGGGCCTTTGGCAGCAGGTAGGGGGCGTTGCTCATCGACTCGAAGCCCCCCGCGAGCACGATGTCGGCGGTGCCGGAGCGGATCTGGTCGGTGGCCATCATCACCGCCTTCAGTCCCGAGCCACACATCTTGTTAATGGTGGTGGCGGGCACGCCGAGAGGCACCCCGGCACCGAGGGCGGCCTGCCGGGCCGGGGCCTGCCCGAGGCCCGCCGGCAGCACGCAACCCATGATGACCTCCTGCACGTCGCCGGGGGCGAGGCTGGCGGACTCGAGGGCGCCCTTGATGGCGGCACTGCCGAGCTGCACGGCAGAAAGAGGTGACAGGGCGCCGAGGAAGGCACCGAGGGGGGTGCGCCTGGCGGATACGATGACGACGTCTGAACCGGACATGGGAGCCTCGCTTTAAGCGTGTCGCTTCTTCAGGCCTGTAGCTTCGACGAGCGCGCCAGCGAACCGCGCGCCCGTCGGCGCGTACGGTCACGGGCGCTTACCCGCGAGGCGCTGCTGCGCGGACGCAAGCCCGCCTCGAATATGGTGACGAACGCGTCGGCGATCTGCGCGCCCGTCAGGGATCGGTCCTCACGATACCAGTGCGCGATCCAGTTGAGCGCGCCGGCGAGGGCAAAGGCCGTCATTTTCGCGTCGCACGGCTGGATGGACCCGTCCTGCACCCCCTCGCGGATGAGGCGGCGGATGCCGTGGTCGATCTCGGACTTGAGCACCTTGATGTGGCGGCTCATCGCCGGAGACAAGTCCTGGTCCTCCGCCCGCACCATGCACCAGCCGAATTCCGAGGCGACCGCCTGCCCGTAATGGCGCAGCACGGCATTGAGGCGCTCGCGTGCCGGGACCGCGAGATCACGCACCTCGCGGAATGCGGCGCGGATCTGTTCGACCCCGGCCACGAAGCACTCGAACAGCAGCTGCTCCTTGCTGGTCACGTAGTAGTAGATGGTGGGCTTGGTAACCTCGAGCCGGGCGGCGATGTCATCGAGGGAGGTGTTGTGGTAGCCCCTGCGGTTGAACTCGCGTGCCGCGGCGCGGATCACCGCATCGCGCTTGAGCTCGCGGTCGCGCCGTCGCTCGCGGCTCGCCCGAAACGGCGAGGGGGGCTGCACGCTGGCTTTGCCCGCGGGGGGCGGGGCGATACGGCGGCTGTTCATGGCGGCGGGGTATTATAGCGGCGCGGCCGCGGCTGCGTGACCGCCGCGGCGCGCCGGGCGGCGCAGCGCAGCTTGCGTTGACCGGCAGACGGCGGCTCAATCATACTCATGAGTAGGCATCTTACCCGCGGGTAAAGAGGTAAGTCCAATGGGTACCAAGACATGAATGCGCCTCTCAAGGGGAGCGAGCCCGCTCCGAGCGGAGTAGCAGCGGAAACGCGCGCGCCGCTGCGCTTCGTGTCGGCCGCCTCCCTGTTCGATGGTCATGATGCGGCCATCAACATGATCCGCCGTCTGCTGCAGGCGCGCGGCGCCGAGGTGGTGCACCTCGGGCACAACCGCAGCGTTGCCGACATCGTGCGCGCGGCCATCGACGAGGACGCCGACGCGATCGCGGTGAGCTCCTATCAGGGCGGCCATAACGAGTACTTCACCTACATGGTCGATATGCTGCGCGAGCGCGGCTACCCGCATGTGCGGGTGGTGATCGGCGGCGGCGGCACCATCGCTCCGCAGGAGATCGAAGCGCTCGAGCGCCACGGGGTGGAGAAGATCTACACGCCCGAGGACGGCCGCCGGCTCGGGCTCGCCGGGATGATCGACGATGTGTTCGCGCGCATCGCAGCGGTGCAGAAGCCCCCTTACGAGTTCCGGCCGCTGAACGCCCGCGACCACGGCCTCATCGCGCGCACCATCTCGGTGCTGGAAGGCGCAGATGGGGCGGGCGGCGGCGCACAGGTGGAGCAGATCCGCCGGGCGCTCGCGCGCTCCCGCCACCAAGTGCCGGTGATCGGCATCACCGGCACCGGCGGGGCGGGCAAGTCGAGCCTTACCGATGAGCTGCTGTCACGGCTGGTGCGGCATTTCCCGCAGGCGCAGATCGCGGTGGTGGCGATGGACCCGACGCGGCGGCGCAGCGGCGGGGCGCTGCTCGGCGATCGGATCCGCATGAACAGCCTGTCGGCCGACAGCATCTTCATGCGCTCGCTCGCCACGCGACGGGCGCATCTGGCGACCTCCACGGCGCTGAAGGACGTGATCGCGCTGTACCAGGCGGCCGGATTCGACCTGGTGATGGTGGAGACCGCTGGGATCGGACAGTCCGACACCGAGATCGTGGACCTGGTGGATCTGTCGCTGTACGTCATGACCAGCGAGTACGGTGCGGCGAGTCAGCTCGAGAAGATCGACATGCTCGACTACGCCGACTTCATCGTGCTGAACAAGAGCGAGAAGCGCGGCGCCGAGGACAGCCTGCGCGATGTGCGCAAGCAATGGCGGCGCAATCACCCCGAGCGCGCGCGGCTGACGGATGCGCAGCTGCCGGTGTTCCCGACCATCGCCAGCCGCTTCAACGACCCGGGCGTGAACCGCCTGTTCGCCGCGATCTGCGCCACCCTCGCCGAGCGGGGCATCGGCCACGGCTCCTGGAAGCTCGCCGATCCCGGTCCCACCGTGCTCAGAGCGAGCGCCCCGCTCATTCCCGCCGCGCGCACCCGCTACCTGGCGGAGATCGCGCTCGGCGGCCGCGCGGCGCGCGCGCGCATCGAGGCGCAGGCCGAGGCGGCGCGCCGCGCGTTCGGCCTGTATGAGTCGCTGCGCTCGCTCCACGACGCGCGCCTGCCGGGCGCGCTCGAGCACTATGCGCCGGAGGCGCTCGCGGAAGTCTCCGCCGATGGCACGCGCCGCGAGCTGCGCGCGGCCTACAACCGCGCGCTCGATGCGGTGGGGGCTGAAGCGCTCGCGGAGCTCAAGGCCTGGCCCGCGCGCGTGCGCTCGGCCACGGATGCGACCTATTCCTACCCGGTGCGCGAGCGTCTGGTGAAAGGCGAGAACTACACCGAGAGCCTGTCGCGCTCGCCGATCCCGAAGCTCGCCGTGCCGAGCCTGAAGGACTGGGGCGAGCTACTGCACTTCCTCCTCAACGAGAACCTGCCCGGCTACTACCCCTACACCGGCGGGGTATATCCCTACCGGCGCGAGGAGGAAGATCCCACGCGCATGTTCGCCGGTGAGGGGGGGCCGGAGCGCACCAACCGGCGCTTCCATTACCTGGCGCACGGCCACGGTCCGCGGCTGTCCACGGCCTTCGATTCGACCACGCTCTACGGCGAGGATCCGGACACGCGCCCGGACGTGTACGGACGTACCGGCAACTCCGGCGTGTCGATCGCAACGCTCGATGACATGAAGAAACTCTACTCGGGCTTCGACCTGTGTGCGCCCACGACCTCGGTGTCCATGACCATCAACGGGCCCGCGCCGATCATCCTGGCGATGTTCATGAACACCGCCATCGACCAGCAGGTCGAGCGCTACCTGAAAAGCGCAGGCAAGTGGGAGGCGGCGCAGCAGAAGATCGCCGCGTGCAACGCCGAGGCTGCCGCGCGCGGCCTGGCCCCGCCCACCTACAAGGGCGCGCTGCCCGCGGATCACGACGGCTCAGGGCTGGCGCTGCTCGGCGTCACGGGCGAGGAGCTGGTGGAGCGCGAGGAATACGAGCGCATCCGCGCGCAGGCGCTGCAGTCGGTGCGCGGCACGGTGCAGGCCGACATCCTCAAGGAGGACCAGGCGCAGAACACCTGCATCTTCTCCACGGAGTTCGCGCTGCGCATGATGGGCGACGTGCAGCAGTACTTCATCGAGCAGCGGGTACGCAACTTCTACTCGGTGTCGATTTCCGGCTACCACATCGCCGAGGCCGGCGCCAACCCGCTCTCGCAGCTCGCCTTCACGCTCGCCAACGGCTTCACGATCGTCGAGTACTACCTGGCGCGCGGGATGGAGATCGACGACTTCGCCCCGAACCTGAGCTTCTTCTTCTCCAACGGGATGGACCCCGAGTACGCGGTGATCGGCCGCGTCGCGCGACGGATCTGGGCGCGGGCGATGCGCGAGCGCTACGGCGCATCGGCGCGCAGCCAGATGCTCAAGTACCACGTCCAGACGAGTGGCCGCTCACTGCACGCGCAGGAGATCAGCTTCAACGACATCCGCACGACGCTCCAGGCGCTGTACGCGATCTTCGACAACTGCAACAGCCTCCACACCAACGCATACGACGAGGCGATCACCACGCCGACCGAGGAGTCGGTCCGGCGCGCGGTCGCGATCCAGCTGATCATCAACCGTGAACTCGGGCTGAACTACTGCGAGAACCCTTGGCAGGGCTCTTTCATCATCGACGAGCTGACCGATCTCGTGGAGGCAGCGGTCTATGAGGAGTTCGACCGAATCTCCGAGCGTGGTGGGGTGCTCGGCGCG
>DASZHQ010000025.1:0-1669 GCA_035937715.1 Steroidobacteraceae bacterium
CGCGGGACGAATGGGACGCCATCGCCGTGTCCTACACCTCCGGCACGACCGGCAATCCCAAGGGCGTGGTCACGCACCACCGCGGAGCCTATCTCAACGCGGTATCCAACGCCGCCACCTGGAGCATGCCGCAGTTCCCCAAGTACCTGTGGACGTTGCCGATGTTCCACTGCAACGGCTGGTGCTTCCCGTGGACGGTGGCGATGCTCGCCGGCACGCAGGTGTGTCTGCGTAAGGTGGAGACCCGCGCGATTTTCGAAGCCATGCGGGCGCATGGTGTGGATCACTACTGTGCCGCCCCCATCGTGCACAACCTGCTGATCAATGCGGAAGCCGCGCTGCGCGCGGGTATCACGCAGCGGGTGCGCGGCATGGTGGCGGGGGCTGCGCCGCCGGCAGCGATGATCGAGGGCATGGCGAGGATCGGCTTCGATCTGACCCATGCGTATGGACTGACCGAGACTTATGGTCCTGCGGCGGTCGCTGCCAAGCGCGAAGCTTGGGCGGCGGCGAGCCTGTCGGAGCAGAGCAGGCTCAACGGCCGCCAGGGCGTGCGCTACGTCCTGCAGGAGGGGATGACGGTGCTCGACCCGGAGACGATGTCCGAGATGCCGCCCGACGCGCAGACGCTCGGTGAGATCATGTTCCGCGGCAACATCGTGATGAAGGGCTACCTGAAGAATCCGGCCGCAACCGCTCAGGCCTTCGCCGGCGGCTGGTTCCACACCGGGGATCTCGCGGTGCTGGAGCCGGACCGCTACGTGAAGATCAGGGACCGCAGCAAGGATGTGATCATCTCCGGCGGCGAGAACATCAGCTCCCTCGAGGTGGAGGATGCACTCTACCGCCACCCGGCGGTGATGGCCTGCGCGGTGGTCGCGCGGCCCGATCCGAAATGGGGCGAGACCCCGCTCGCTTACGTTGAGCTCAAGAGCGGCGTCACGGCCAGCGCCGCCGATCTGATCGGGCATTGCCGCACCCTGCTGGCGAGCTACAAGGTGCCGCGCGAGGTGCGCTTCGAGGAGATTCCGAAGACCGCCACCGGCAAGATCCAGAAGTTCGTGTTGCGCGAGCGGGCGAGATCGGCCAGTGCGATCGAATAAGGAGGCGACCATGACGATTGCCGCTGCCACGACCATGACGACTGCCGCGGACCCGCTGGTGAGGCGCGAGCGGGACGCGCGTGGCGTGGTCACCCTGACACTCAATCGCCCGCAGGCCTTCAACGCCCTGTCCGAGGCGATGCTGGCCGCGCTGCAGCGCGAGCTCGATGCAATCGCGAGCGATGAATCGGTGCGTGTCGTGGTACTCGCGGCGCAAGGCAAGGCGTTCTGCGCCGGCCACGACCTGAAGGAGATGCGCGCGCAGCCCTCGCTCGAGTACTACCAGGGACTGTTCGCGCAGTGCACGCGCATGATGCTCACCCTGCAGCGCCTGCCGGCGCCGGTGATCGCGCGCGTGCAGGGTATCGCCACCGCGGCAGGCTGCCAGCTGGTCGCGCAGTGCGACCTGGCGGTCGCCTCCAGCGCCGCGAGGTTCGCGGTCAGTGGCGTGAACCTGGGGCTTTTCTGCTCGACGCCGAGCGTGCCGCTGTCGCGCAATGTTGCGCGCAAGCAGGCGTTCGAAATGCTGGTGACGGGGGAGTTCATCGACGCCGCGCAGGCGCAGG
>DASZHQ010000026.1:0-25903 GCA_035937715.1 Steroidobacteraceae bacterium
CGGAGAGATGCTCGATGTCTGAAGCAGGCAAAGAAGCCGACGGCCGGGCAGGCAAGCCCGGCAAGCAGCCGAAGGCGGCGAAGCCGGACGCGGCCCAGCCGTCCGCCCAGCCAGCCGCGGACGAGCAACCCGCACGGCCCACGGGCCCACCGCGGCTGCACCTGTTCTATCGCGAGATGGTCGTTCCGAAGCTGCGTTCAGAGCTGCAGATCGCGAACGTGATGCAGGTACCGCGCATCAGCAAGATCACGGTCAACATGGGCGTGGGCGAGGCGGTGGCCGACAAGAAGGTGATGGATGCGGCGGTAGCCGACCTCGCGCGCATCACCGGGCAGAAGCCGCTCATCACCAAGTCGCGCAAGGCGATCGCCTCCTTCAAGCTCCGCGCGGGGTTGATGGTGGGCGCCAAGGTGACCTTGCGCGGGCGGCGCATGTACGAGTTCCTCGACCGCCTGATCAACATCGCGATGCCGCGCATCCGCGACTTTCGCGGCGTGTCGGCGCGCTCCTTCGACGGCCAGGGCAACTACTCGCTCGGGGTCAAGGAGCAGATCATTTTCCCCGAGATCCAGTACGACCAGATCGATCAGATCCGGGGCATGGACATCACCATCACTACGACAGCGCGGGACGACCGCATGGGACGAGCATTGCTCGAGGCATTCAACTTCCCGTTCCGGAAGTAACAGGACACTCAAGTCTATGGCGAAGACCAGCATGGTCGAGCGCGAGAAGCGTCGCGCCGGGATCGTGAAAAAGTACGCGGTGAAGCGCGCGAAGCTCAAGGAGCTGATCAGAAGCCCCCGCAGCTCGCCCGAGGAGCGTACCGCCGCACAGGCGCAGCTGCAGACCCAGCCACGCGATGCCAGTTCCTCGCGCCAGCGCAAGCGCTGCGCCATCACCGGGCGCTCACGCGGCGTGTACCGCAAGTTCGGCCTGTCGCGGGTGAAGATCCGCGAGGTCGCGAGCCGCGGCGAGATTCCCGGCCTCGCCAAGGCCAGTTGGTGAGGGACGCCGCATGAGCATGACCGATCCCATTGCCGACCTCCTCACGCGCATTCGCAACGGCCAGACCGCGGGCAAGAGCGAAGTGCAGCTCGCCTCCTCGCGCCTGAAGACCGCCATCGTCAAGGTGCTGAAGGAGGAGGGCTACATCAGCGACTTCCGCCTCGATGCCGACAGCGGCAAGGAGCGCCTCACTATCGGGCTGAAGTACTTCGAAGGCCGCCCGGTCATCGACCGCCTCGAGCGCGTCAGCCGCCCCGGATTGCGCATCTACCGCGGCAAGGACGAGCTGCCCAAGGTCCTGGGGGGCATGGGCACGGTGATCGTCTCCACCCCGAAGGGCGTGATGACCGACCGCCAGGCGCGAGCCGCGGGTCAGGGCGGCGAAGTGCTGTGCATCGTCGCCTGAGAGAACCGTAACCATGTCGAGAATTGCCAAATCTCCGGTCGAACTGCCGGCAGGCGTGACCGCCACCATCGCCGCCTCCGGCGTGACCATCAAGGGCGCCAAGGGCTCGCTCAGCCTGCCGCTCACCGAGGGCGTGTCGGTAGTGCAGACCGATAAGAAGCTCGAGATCAGCTTTGCCGATCCGGGTGCGGCGCGTACGCGCGCCGGCGCGACGCGCGCGCATCTCGCCAACATGGTGCGCGGCGTCACCCGCGGCTCCGAGAAGAAGCTCGAGCTGGTGGGCGTCGGCTTTCGCGCCCAGGTGCAGGGCAAGAGCCTCAATCTCACGCTCGGCTTCTCGCACCCGGTGAACGTGGCGATCCCGGAGGGCATCAACATCGAGACGCCGAGCCTGACCGAAATCGTGGTGAAGGGGATCGACCGGCAGAAGGTCGGGCAGGTGGCCGCCGAGATCCGCGGCATCCGCCCGCCCGAGCCTTACAAGGGCAAGGGCGTGCGCTACGCGGGCGAGCAGATCATCCTCAAGGAGGGCAAGAAGAAATGATCGTCACCAAGAAAAAGCGGCGCCTGCGGCGCGCGGTGAAGGCGCGCGCGCACATCCGCGATCTGGGTGTCGCGCGGCTCAGCGTGCACCGTACGCCGAACCACATCTACGCGCAGGTTACCGATCCTCTGGGCGCCCGGGTGATCGCGGCCGCCTCCACCGTGCAGAAAGCGGTGCGCGGCGAGTTGAAGACCACTGGCAACGTTGCAGCGGCCAAGGCGGTGGGGCGCGCGATCGCCGAGCGCAGCAAGGCCGCGGGGGTGAGCAAGGTCGCCTTCGACCGCTCCGGCTTCCAGTTCCACGGGCGCGTGAAGGCGCTCGCGGACGCGGCCCGCGAAGCGGGCCTTGAGTTTTGAGCAGGTAACACAACTATGGCGAGACCAGAGAAGGGCCAGCCCGCAGACGAGTTCATCGAGAAGCTCGTCGCGGTCAACCGCACCGCGAAGGTCGTGAAGGGTGGCCGCCAGTTCGGCTTCACCGCGCTCACCGTGGTGGGCGACACCGCCGGCCGGGTCGGCTACGGCTTCGGCAAGGCGCGCGAAGTGCCGGTGGCGATTTCCAAGGCTATGACCCAGGCGCGCAAGAACCTGATCAACGTGGCGCTGCGAAACGATTCGCTGCATTACGCGGTCACAGGAGCACACGGGGCCACGCGCGTGTACATGCAGCCGGCTTCCGACGGCACCGGGGTGATCGCCGGGGGCGGCATGCGCGCGGTGCTGGAGTGCGCCGGCGTGCGTAACGTGCTCGCCAAGAGCTACGGCTCGCGCAACCCGATCAACGTCGTGCGCGCCACCATGAACGCGCTGGCGAAGATCCGCTCGCCCGAGGAGATCGCAGCGAAGCGTGGCAAGAGCCTGGAAGAGATCACGGGTTGACCGTCATGGCGGACAGGAAACTGAAGGTGACGCTGGTGAGGAGCCTCAACGGGCAGCTGAAGAACATCGCCGCATCCGCGCGCGGGCTGGGCCTGCGGCGCCTGCACCAGAGTGTGAGCGTGGCGGACACGCGCGAGAACCGCGGCATGATCGCGACCGCGCTGCACCTGCTGCGCGTCGAGAAAGGTGCTTAAGCCTATGCGACTGAACACACTCAAACCGGCTCCGGGTGCGCGGCGGGCGCGCCTGCGCGTCGGCCGCGGGGCATCCGCCGGCCAGGGCAAGACCTGCGGCCGCGGTACCAAGGGCCAGCGCGCGCGCAAGGGCGGCTACCACAAGGTCGGGTTCGAGGGCGGGCAGATGCCGCTGCAACGGCGCATGCCGAAGGTCGGCTTCCGCTCGCGCGTCAAGCGCTCGCGCGCCGAGGTGCGCCTGAGCGAGCTGGCGAAGGTCGACGCTGCGGTCGTGGACCTCGCGGCGCTGCTCAAGGCGGGCGTCATCGCTCCGGGCACCGAGCGCGCCAAGGTCGTGCTCTCCGGCGAGATCAAAAAGGCGGTGACGCTCAAGGGCGTGGCCGCGACCAAGGGCGCGCGCGCGGCGATCGAGGCCGCGGGCGGGAAGATCGAGGCTTAGGGAATGGCCACCACTGTCAGCAATCCGGCTGCCGCGTTCGGGGAAGCCGCCCGCTTCGGGGAGATCCGCAGCCGGCTGTTCTTCCTGATCGGCGCGCTCATCGTCTACCGCATCGGCACCTTCATCCCGGTGCCGGGAGTGAATCCGGCGGAAGTGGCGCGCTTCTTCAACGACCGCTCCAACACGATCCTCGGCATCGTCAACATGTTCTCGGGCGGGGCGCTGTCGCGGCTGTCGATCTTCGCCATGGGCGTAATGCCGTACATTTCCGCCTCCATCATCATCCAGATGATGTCGATGGTGGTGCCGACGCTCATGGAGCTGCGCAAGGAAGGCGAGTCGGGGCGGCGCAAGATCACTCAGTACACCCGCTACGGCACGGTGGCGCTCGCACTGGTGCAATCCTTCGCCGCCGCCGGCGCCCTCGCCAAGGGCGGCATGACGGTGATCGGCGGCTGGCAGTTCCTCTTCATCGCCACCATCACCATGACGACCGGCACCATGTTCCTCATGTGGCTCGGCGAGCAGATCACCGAGCGCGGCGTCGGCAACGGCATCTCCATGATCATCCTCTCCGGTATCGTCGCGGGGCTGCCGGGCGCGGTGGGCAACACCGCGGAAGCGGTGAGCTCGGGCGAGATGCAGGGCCCGGTGGCGCTCGCCCTCATCATCCTGGTGCTGGGCGTGACCGCTTTCGTGGTGTTCGTCGAGCGCGCGCAGCGGCGCATCCCGGTCGACTACGCCAAGCGCCAGGTGGGCCGGCGCATCTACGCCGGGCAAAGCAGCCACCTGCCATTCAAGATCAACATGTCGGGCGTGATCCCGCCGATCTTCGCTTCCAGCCTGCTGCTGTTCCCGGCGACGCTGGCGAGCTTCGCCGGCAGCAACTCGGAAGGGTGGGCCGCGAACATCATGCAGAACGTCGCCGCGGCGCTCGGCTATGGGCAGCCGCTGCACCTGGTGATCTACGCGGTGCTGATCATCTTCTTCTGTTTCTTCTATACCGCGCTGGTGTTCAACGCGCGCGACACCGCGGATAACCTGAAGAAGTCCGGCGCCTTCGTGCGCGGCATCCGCCCCGGCCAGCAGACCGCAGAGTACATCGACCAGGTGCTGACGCGCCTGACGCTGTGGGGCGCGCTCTACGTAACCGCGGTGTGCCTGATACCGGAGATCCTCATCACCTGGCAGGGCGTGCCGTTTCACTTCGGCGGCACATCGCTCCTGATCGTGGTGGTGGTGGTGATGGATTTCATGGCACAGCTGCACGCGCACACGATGTCGCACCACTACCCGAATCTGCTCAAGAAGGCGAACCTGCTCGGCTACGGCCGCAGCGGTTCGGGTGGTTAACCATGAAAGTACGTCCGTCGGTCAAGAAGATCTGCAAGAACTGCAAGATCGTGCGCCGCCGCCGCGTGGTCTACGTCATCTGCACGGACCCGCGCCACAAGCAGCGCCAGGGTTGAGGTAAGCACTCATGGCACGCATAGCCGGTATCAACATCCCGATGAACAAGCACGTGTGGGTGGGGCTCACCCACATCTACGGCGTGGGCCGCGCGCGCGCCCACATGGCCTGTGCCGCCGCGGGCGTCAATCCCTCCACCAAGGTGAAGGATCTCACCGAGCCGGAGGTGAACGCCATCCGTTCGCAGATCGCCAAGTTCGCGGTCGAGGGCGACCTGCGGCGCGAAGTCTCGATGAACATCAAACGGCTGATGGACTTAGGCTCCCACCGCGGCATCCGCCATCGGCGCGGGCTGCCGGTGCGCGGCCAGCGCACGCGCACCAACGCGCGCACCCGCAAGGGCCCGCGCAAGCAGGCAGTGAAGCTCAACGCACCTCCCGGAAAGGCATGACGCATGGCTGAGCAGCAGAAACCTCAAACCGGCGGCGCCGCAGCGCCCGCCTCCGCACCCGCGCCGGGCGCAGCCGCGGCGGGCGCAGCCGCGGCGGCGCCGGCGCCGGCGAAGAAGCCCAAGAAGGCGCGCAAGAACGTGCTCGATGCGATCGCGCACGTACACGCGTCCTTCAACAACACGATCATCACCATCACCGATCGGCAGGGCAACACGCTTTCCTGGGCGACCGCCGGCGGCTGCGGTTTCCGCGGCTCGCGCAAGAGCACGCCGTTCGCCGCGCAGGTGGCGGCCGAGAAGGCCGGCGTCGCCGCACAGGAGCACGGGGTGAAGAACGTCGAGGTGCGCGTGGGCGGACCGGGGCCGGGACGCGAGTCGGCGGTGCGGGCGCTGAACAACTGTGGGCTGAAGATCACCAGCATCTCGGACGTGACGCCGATCCCGCACAACGGGTGCCGTCCGCCGAAGAAGCGCAGGGTTTGAAGGAGTAGGGGACGCTTATGGCGCGTTACACGGGACCGAAGTGCAAGCTCGCCCGCCGCGAGGGCACTGATCTGTTCCTCAAGAGCGGCGTCAAGCCGCTGGAAAACAAGTGCAAGTTCACCGTGCCGCCCGGCGGCATCAAGGGTGAGCGGCGCACGCGGCTGTCGGACTACGGCCTGCAGCTGCGCGAGAAGCAGAAGCTGCGTCGCATGTATGGCGTGCTGGAGCGGCAGTTCGGCAACTACTACGAGGAAGCGGCCAGGAAGGCCGGCGCCACCGGCGAGAACCTGCTGCGCCTGCTGGAGTGCCGCCTGGACAACGTGGTCTACCGCATGGGCTTCGCGGCGACGCGCGCCGAGGCGCGCCAGCTGGTGAGCCACAAGGCGATCGCGGTGAACGAGAAGCCGGTGACCATCGCCTCCTACCAGGTGAAGGCCGGCGACATCGTCCAGGTGCGCGAGAAGTCGCGCAAGCAGCTGCGCATCGCGAGCGCGCTCAACGTCGCGCAGCAGGTCGGGCTCCCCGAATGGGTCGAGGTGAACGACAAGGAATTCCGTGGCGTGTTCAAGTCGGTGCCGGGGCGAGATGACATCCTGCCCGACATCAACGAGAACCTCGTGGTGGAGCTGTATTCGAAGTAATCGCATCCGCTTGAATTCGGGGGGCTTCGCCCCGATACAGGCGGGTCCGCCCTCGTTTCTTTTGCGCCGGACCTGTGAGCCGGCAAGGTGAGACTGCAATGCAGGGATCTGTGAGCGAGTTTTTACGACCCCGTGTCGTGAAGGTGCAGCCCGTGGCCCCGCGCCAGGCGCGCGTGGTGATCGAGCCGTTCGAGCGCGGCTTCGGCCACACGCTCGGCAACGCGCTGCGCCGCGTGCTGCTGTCGTCGATGCCCGGCAGCGCCATCACCGAGGTCGAGATCGACGGCGTGCTGCACGAGTACACCAGCATCGAGGGTGTGCAGGAGGACGTGGTCGACATCCTGCTGAACCTGAAGTCCGTGGCGCTGCGCATGCACACGCGCGATTCCGCGGAGCTGCGCCTGCACAAGAAGGGCCCGGGGCCGGTGACCGCCGGCGACATCCAGACCGATCACGACATCGAGGTGGTGAACCCCGAGCTCGTGATCGCCAATCTGACCAAGGCGGGCGAGCTCAGCATGACACTGCGCGTCGAGCGCGGCCGCGGCTACCGTCCGGCGGCATCGCGGGTGGCCTTCGAGGAGCAGACCCGCCCGATCGGCCGTCTGCAGCTCGATGCCTCGTTCTCGCCGGTGCGGCGCGTGACCTACTCGGTCGATGCCGCGCGCGTCGAGCAGCGCACCGATCTCGACAAGCTCGTCATCGACATCGAGACCAACGGCACCATCGACGCCGAGGAGGCGATCCGCCGCGCCGGCAGTATCCTCAAGGACCAGCTGTCGGTATTCGTCGACCTGCAGGGCGAGGAAGAGGCCGCGACCAAGGTCTCGGAGATGCAGTTCGACCCGATCCTGTTGCGCCCCGTGGACGAGCTCGAGCTCACCGTTCGCAGTGCCAACTGCCTCAAGGCCGAGAACATCCACTACATCGGCGACCTGGTGCAGCGCACGGAGGTGGAGCTGCTGCGCACCCCGAACCTCGGCAAGAAGTCGCTCACCGAGATCAAGGAAGTGCTGCAGAGCCACGGGCTGATGCTCGGCATGCGCCTCGATGGCTGGCCGCCGCCAGGGCTGAAGCACGACGAAGAGCGCGACGTGATCTGAAAGATTAGTTTATGCGTCACCATCTCTCCGGCCGTCAGCTCTCGCGCAACAGTTCCCACCGGCACGCGCTGATGCGCAACATGTCGGTCTCGCTGCTGCGGCACGAGACCATCCGCACCACGCTGCCGAAGGCGAAAGAGCTGCGGCGCGTGGTGGAGCCGCTCATCACGCTCGCCAAGAACGGCGGCGATGCCAACCGCCGCATCGCGTTCTCGCGTCTGCGCGACGCCGAGATCGTCGAGAAGCTGTTCGCCGACCTCGGTCCGCGCTTCAGGACGCGCCCGGGCGGCTACACCCGCATCCTGCGAATGGGTCCGCGCCCGGGGGATTGCGCTCCCATGGCGCTGATGCAGCTGGTCGAAAGCGCCGCGCCGGTGGCGGTCGAGGAGCCGACCGGGAAGAAAAAAACCTCGCGGTCCAGGGCGAAGTCCAAATCGAAGGCCGGCTCCGAGGAGAGGGCCGCGCCGGCGAAGGCCGCGCCAGCGCAGGCGCCGAAGAAGCGTACCCGCAAGAAAAAGGCCGCGTCATGAGCTTTGCGTCCGAATTCAAAGAGTTTGCGATGAAAGGCAGTGTCCTCGACCTCGCGGTCGGGGTCGTGATCGGCGCCGCTTTCGGCAAGATCGTTGCCTCGCTCGTCGGCGATGTGATCATGCCGGCTCTCTCGCCTGCCCTTGGCAGCATCAACTTCAGCGATCTGGCGGCGCGGATCTCGACTAACGCCGCAGGTAAGCCCGTGCTGCTGAAATACGGCGCCTTCCTGCAGACCATCATCGAGTTCGTGGTGATCGCATTCTCGATCTTCGTCGTCGTCCGGGGCATCAACAAGCTCAAGCGCCCGCCACCGCCGCAGCCTGACGCTCCGCCACCCCCGCCGACGAAGACCGAGGTATTGCTACAGGAAATTCGCGATCTGCTGGCGCGGAAGTAGAGGCTCGCTGTGTCCTAGGAGAGCGAGCGAAACGCCTCTCGCGTGAGGTTCTCGCTCCCGTCCCGCGTGACGGCGAGGTCATCCTCGATGCGGATGCCGCCGAAGCGCGCGAGCGTATCCACGCGCGACCAGTTGATCGAGCGGGCGAGGCTGTGCGTGCGTGCCGCCGCCAGCAGCTGCGGGATGAAGTAGATCCCAGGCTCCATGGTCACGACGAATCCCTCCTGCAGCACCCGCGTCAGTCGCAGGTACGGATGACCCTCGGGGCGCGGGATGTCCCCGCCCTCGGCGCTGGCCATGAAACCGCCGACATCGTGCACCTCGAGTCCGAGCAGGTGCCCGATGCCGTGCGGCAGAAACACGCGCGTCACCCCCGTGTCGAGCGCCTCTTCGGCACTGCAGCGGATCAGGTCGGCTTCGCGCAGTAACTGCGCGGTGAGGCGGTGGGCGTTGAGGTGTACCTCTCGCCAGTCGATCCCGGCGCGCACGCTGGCGCAGAGCGTCTGCTGCAGGCGGTCCATCTGCTCGATGAGCGCGGCGAAGTCCCGGTCGGCGGCCGAATGAGTGCGCGTGATGTCGCTGGCGTAGCCGGCGAATTCCGCCCCGGCATCGATCAGCAGCGACAGCCGCTCGGCGGGGGCGCGCTTTTCCAGCACCTGGTAGTGCAGCACCGCCCCGCCGGCGTTCAACGCAATGATCGGGTTGTAGGGCAGCTCCTGCTCGCGCAGCCCGCATGCGTCGAGAAAAGCGAGCTCGATCTCGAACTCCGAGGCACCGGCGGAAAAGGCGGCGGCGGCGGCCCGGTGCCCGAGCGCCCCCAGCCGGCTCGCCTCGCGCAGGCAGGTGAGCTCGTACGGGCTCTTGACGGCGCGGACGTAATCCAGCCGTCGCATCAGCGGCGCCGGGTTCACGGCCGCCACGCCCCAGGCGGCGAGCTCGGGGAAGGCGTCCCCGAGGTAGGCCGCGCGCGACAGATCCGCCGGCAGGAGCGCTCGCGCGCCAGCGCGATCTGCCGCCGTGCGCAGGTCAAAGTGACGCACCCAGTAGCCCTGCGGTAGATCGGCAGGCTTGTACCAGTAGTCCGCGGGGCGCTCGAGGATCAGGCGCGGGGAGGATCCCGCCTCGAACCAGATAAAGCTCCCGGGAGCATCCTGCAGCGGTGCCCATACCTTGAATGGAGCGTTAGCCTCGAAGGGGTAAGTCCGGTCGTCCTCGAACACGGGCAGCGGCGTACCGGAGTGCACCAGCAGTCCCGCATAGCCGCACGCCGCCAGCGCGCGTGCCGTGCGCTCGCACACCGCTTCGAGGTGGGGACCGAAGGAGCTGTCGAGCCTTGCCTGCAGGTTGCGTTCCAATAAAGTATCCAACTGTTGCGCTTGTCGCCTCGGCCCGACAACAGCTTACGCGCCGGGCACCAATTTCCAATCGTACCGGGATTTCTATAGAATTCGCGTTCCGCGCTTGCCGCAAGGGGCGTGGAACGACTGCAACCGGTCGTAGTCTCTATCAACACAACTCTTGCTTCTCTCTGGGGTACCGATCGATGAATACCAAACTTGCTCTTAGCGCAATCGTTGCGGCGCTGATGCTGACGGCGGCCTGCGCGAAGCAGGAATCCGCAGGCACTGATCAGGCTGCCAATCCTCCTGCTCCGGCCGCTCCCGCTGCTGACCAGACCGCTCCGCCGGCCGCCGGCACCGCAGCTGATCAGTCGGCTCCGGGCGCTGCACCCAATGCCGCCGCTCCGGCAACGCCGGCTGACTCTTCGACGCCGCCGAAGCAGTAAGTCGCGCGCTTACCGCTTTAGAACCACGGCCCGGACGGTTCGCGCTGCGCGAGCTGTCCGGGCCGTTTTCGTTGGGTACGCTGGGTTTTACGCCATGACCGTCGTGACTGTCAGTGTGCGCGATGCACGCGCCGCGCCGAGTGACCGGCTGTGGATCCAGAGCGTGTATCGCGATTATCTCGACGATCTCAATCTCGGCACGGGGCTGTTCCCCATGCTCGGGGAGGTGGGGCATCGCGAGCCGGATCAGATCGCCCACTGGTTCGGTGATCCGCATACCTATCCGTTGATCATCCTCAAGGGCAGCGAGCGGGTGGGATTCGCGCGCGTGGTGCGCGCCGTCGCTTCCGCCGCGCAGCCGGGCATCGAGTACCGCATGGCGGAATTCTTCGTGGCTCGCAGCCGGCGGCGCCTCGGCATCGGCCAGACCGCGGTGCAGCTGATCCTCAGCCGTTTCGCCGGACGCTGGGAGATTACCGAGTACCTGCGCAACGCCGAGGCGGTGAGCTTCTGGCGCGGCGTGGTGGCGCGCTACACGCAGGGGCGCTATCAGGAACGGATCATCAACGGCGAAGTGCGCCAGGTGTTCGATTCCGCGAAGCCGCGCTCGGCGTAGGCGCCTGGGCGCAGCCGCCGCAGCTGCCGGCGGGCCCGAGCGTGCGCTCGCGCAGTCGCGCGAGCCACGCGAGCCCACCCACCACCGGGAGCCTACTCAGCCTCTCGAGCGCGCGCAGGCGCAGGCCCACGGAGGCCAGCCGCCAGGCGCTGTAGAGCGCGCAGCCCGCCACCAGCACACTCACCACGATTTCCTGCAGCAGCAGCGTGTTCATGCGGCCCCCGCGCCTCTCATGCCCCGCCGAGCAGCAGCGCCACGCGATAGGTGACGAACGCCCCGAGATAGGCGAGCGTGAAAAGGTACAGCGCCATGTAGAGCGGATAGCGCCAGGAGTTGGTTTCACGCTTCACCACCGCGAGCGTCGACAGGCATTGCGGCGCGAACACGTACCACGCGAGTAGCGACAGGCCCGTGGCCACGCTCCAGCCGTGCGCGATCACAGGCTGGAGCGCGCCCGCCACGTCGTTCGAGCCCGACATCGCGTAGACGGTGCCGAGGGCGCTCACGGCTACCTCGCGCGCCGCGAGTCCCGGGACCAGCGCGATCGAGATCTGCCAGTTGAAGCCGATGGGAGCGAACAGGTACTCGAGCCCGCGGCCGAGAAGCCCCGCGATGCTGTACTGGATCGCAGGTCCGGTGGCGTCCGCGGGCGGGGCCGGGAAGCTGGCGAGGAACCACAGCACCACCATCAGCGAGAGGATGATGGTGCCGACGCGCGTCAGGAAAATGCGCGTGCGCTCCCACAGTCCCAGCGCCAGGTTCGACAGGTGCGGCAGGCGATACTCGGGAAGCTCGAGCAGCAGCGGGCGGTACTCCCCGCGCATCATGGTGTGCTTGAGCACGAAGGCCACGCCGAGGGCGCTCGCGACTCCTGCCACGTAGAGTGCAAACAGCACCAGTCCGCGCAGGTTGAACACGCCGATCGCGCGCTGCGGGATGAAAGCGCCGATAAGCAGCGCATACACCGGCAGCCGCGCCGAGCAGGTCATGAGCGGGGCGATCATGATGGTCGCGAGGCGGTCGCGCGCGGAGGGGATGGTGCGCGTGGCCATGATGCCGGGAATGGCACAGGCGAAACTCGACAGCAGCGGTATGAAGGCGCGCCCCGACAGGCCCGCGCGGCCCATGAGGCGGTCGAGCATGAAGGCGGCGCGCGGCAGGTAGCCGGAATCCTCCAGCGCGAGGATGAACAGGAAGAGGATCAGGATCTGCGGCAGGAACACGAGCACACTGCCGGTGCCGGCGAGCACGCCATCGAGCAGCAGGCCCCGTAGCGGTCCCGCGGGCAGGCCCTCGGCGAGGCGCGCCGCTGCGGTCTGCACGCCGAGATTGATCAGGTTCTGCGGCGCTTTCGACCAGCTGAACACTGCCTGGAACATCAGGAACAGCACGGTTGCGAGCAGCAGCGGCCCGGCGACCGGATTGAGCACCACGGCATCCAGGCGCGAGAGGGCTGCAAGGCGCGCCGGCACGCGATAGCCGCTGTCGTGCAGCACGCGGCGCACTTCGCGCTGCGTCGCTTCGATTTCGGCGGCGGTTGCAGGGGCGGGCGCCTGGAGAGGGCGCACGGCCCGCTCGCGCGCGCGCCCGGTGAAGCCATGGGCGTCGATGGCGAGGGCGAGCTCGCGCTCACCGCCGGCGCGCACCGCGATCGTGGGGATCACCGGCACTCCGAGAGCGCGCTCCAAAGCTGCGCGGTCCAGCTGGTAGCCGCGCTGCTGGGCGAGATCGCTCATGTTGAGCGCAACGATCATGGGGCGGCCCAGGCGCTTCAGATCAAGCACGAGACGCAGGTTGAGGCGCAGGTTGGTCGCATCGACCACGCACACCAGCAGATCCGGCGCCGGCTCGCTCGCGTGGCGCCCGAGCACCACGTCGCGGGCGATGGCTTCGTCGAGGGTCGCGGGCTCGAGGCTGTAGGCGCCAGGCAGGTCGACGACGCGGAATGGGCGTCCGGTACGCGGACCCACGAGGCGCCCTTCCTTGCGCTCGACCGTCACCCCTGGATAGTTCGCGACTTTCTGCCGGCTGCCCGTGAGGCGATTAAAGAGTGCGGTCTTGCCGCAGTTGGGGACGCCGACCAGGGAGAGAGTGAGCGGCGGCGCGGCCAGTGCCGCGGCCGCTGGGGCGCTCATGGGGTATAGCTCGCACTCACCCGCGCCAACTCTACCCTCTCGCTGGCACGGCTACGTGCCTCGAGGGGTGGTGCGCCGGCTGCGGAGCGCTGCAGCTCTACCCACACGCTCTGCACTTCGCGCCGGCGCAGGGCGAGGGTCGTATGGCCGACGCGCACTACAAACGGATCGCGCCCCGGGCGCGCCTCGGCGAGGATCTCGACCTGCTCTCCGTGCACGAAGCCGAACTCGAGCAACCGCCGCTCGAGCGCCGAGAGTTCGGTGCCGCGCGAGCCCACACTCACCACGCGAGCGCTGGCGCCGGGCGGAAGAGCCGCAAGGCTCACGAAGCCCGGTTCAATCGCAAGGCCGGCAGGGGCGGCGACCGCATCCATGAATGCAAGTATGGATGAGAACGGTTCGCATTTGCAATCGCATTAAGGCGCGCCGGGACGGCGCCCATAAATTGTTAATAAACAAGGCGTTAAGCGCTCAGGGAGCCCCCACGGCGGCAGCCAGGGCAGCGCCGCTCTTGCCGCGCCGCTGATCCCCATCGCGCCCGAGAAGTGGCGCCAGGTACCGGCCGGTCCAGGAGCGCTCCACGGTGGCGATGTGCTCGGGGGTGCCGCTGGCGAGGATCTCTCCGCCTCCTTCGCCCCCTTCCGGACCCAGGTCGATCACCCAGTCGGCGGTCTTGATGACATCCAGATTGTGCTCGATGACCACGATGGTGTTGCCCTCGTCGCGCAGCCGGTGCAGCACGTGCAGCAGCTGCTCGACGTCGTGAAAGTGAAGCCCCGTGGTGGGCTCATCGAGGATATAGAGCGTGCGGCCGGTGGCGCGCTTGGCGAGCTCGCGCGAGAGCTTCACGCGCTGCGCTTCGCCGCCCGAGAGCGTGGTGGCGTTCTGCCCCAGCCGCACGTAGGAGAGGCCGACGTCGGTGAGTGTCTGCAGCTTCCCGGCCGCTGCCGGCACGTTCTGGAAGAAGCGCGCCGCCTCCTCCACGGTCATCTCGAGCACTTCATGAATGTTCTTGCCGCGGTAGCGGATCTCGAGCGTCTCGCGGTTGTAGCGCCTGCCCTGGCACACGTCGCAGGGCACGTACACATCCGGCAGGAAGTGCATCTCCACGCGAATGACGCCGTCGCCCTGGCAGGCCTCGCAGCGCCCGCCCTTGACGTTGAAGCTGAAGCGTCCGGCATCGTAGCCGCGTGCGCGTGCCTCGGGCACGGCCGCGAACAGCTCCCGCAGCGGGGCGAACAGGCCGGTATAGGTGGCGGGATTGGATCGCGGGGTGCGCCCGATGGGGCTCTGATCGATGTCGATGACGCGATCGATCTGCTCCAGGCCCTCGATGCGCTCGCACGGCGCGGCCTCCACGCGCGCGCCGTTCAGGTGCGCCGCGGTGTGGCCGAAGAGTGTATCGACGATCAGGGTCGACTTGCCCGAGCCCGACACGCCGGTGATGCAGGTGAAGAGCCCGAGCGGGATCTGCGCGCTCACGTTGCGCAGATTGTTGCCGCGGGCGCCGATGATGCGGATCTCGCGGGCCGGATCGGGACGGATGCGCAAGCTGGGCAGGGCGATGCGGCGCTTGCCCGAAAGATACTGCCCGGTGATGGACGCAGCGCTTACCTCGATGTCCCGCGGCGTCCCCTGTGCAACCAGCTGCCCGCCGTGCGCGCCGGCGCCCGGTCCCAGGTCTACGACATGGTCCGCCTCGCGGATCGCCTCCTCGTCGTGCTCGACGACGATCACGGTGTTGCCGAGGTCGCGCAGCTGCCTGAGCGTGGCGAGCAGGCGGCGGTTATCGCGCTGGTGAAGTCCGATCGAGGGCTCATCCAGGATGTACATGACGCCGGTGAGCCCCGAGCCGACCTGGCTGGCGAGGCGAATGCGCTGCGACTCCCCGCCCGAGAGCGTCTCGGCGCTGCGATCGAGCGTGAGATAGTCGAGCCCCACGTCGGCGAGGAAACGCAGCCGCTCGGCGACGCCCTTGACGATCTTCGCCGCCACCTCACCGCGCCAGCCGGCGAGGCTGAGCTGCGAGAAGAACTCCAGTGCCCGCCCGACCGTGAGATGCGCCACTTCCGGAAGGGTGCGCTCGGCGACGAACACGAAGCGCGCGGCACGGTTGAGCCGCGTGCCGTGGCACTCCGGGCACGGCCGCACGCCGAGGTAGCGCGCCAGCTCTTCGCGCACCATGGGCGACTCGGTCTCGCGGTAGCGCCGGGTCAGGTTCGGCAGTATCCCCTCGAACGGGTGACGCCGGCGGCCGCGCCGACCGGCCGTCTCGCGCTCGCTGAACTCGATCGCTTCCTCGCCGCTGCCGTTGAGCAGCACCTGCCGCACGTGCGCCGGCAGCTCGGTCCAGGGCGTCTCGATATCGAAGCCGTAGTGGCGCGCGAGCGACTGGATCAGGTGAAAGTAATGCTCGTTGCGCCGGTCCCAGCCGCGCACTGCGCCTCCGGCGAGCGAGAGGTGCGGGTGCACGACGACGCGCTGCGGATCGAAGAACTCCTGCACGCCCAACCCATCGCAGCTCGGGCAGGCACCGGAGGGGTTGTTGAAGGAGAACAGCGTCGGCGAGAGCGGCGGCACGCTGTAGCCGCATACCGGGCAGGCATGGCGGCTGGAGAACACCAGCTCTTGCTGCCCGCGCCCCGCATGCGGGGCGCCCTGCTCCGCGATCGCCCCGGCCTGGCCATCCTGGCCAGGCGCTCGCCGCTCACGCGGCTCACCCTCGCGCTTCGGCTCATCCAGGAAAGCGAGGCGGGCAAGACCGCCCGAGAGGCGCAGTGCCGTCTCGAAGGACTCCGCCAGGCGCTGCGCGGCATCGGCGCGCACGCGTATACGGTCGACGACCGCCTCGATGGTGTGCTTCTTCTTCGGGTCGAGCTGCGGCAGTGCGTCCATCTCGTGGATGCGCCCGTCGATGCGCACGCGTACGAATCCCTGGCTGGCGAGATCCTCGAGCAGCTCGAAGTGCTCGCCCTTGCGCTCGCTCACCACCGGGGCGAGCAGCGCCGCGGCAGTGCCCTCGGGCAGCCGCAGCACCTGGTCCACCATCTGGCTTACGGTCTGCGGGGTGAGGTCGATGCCGTGATCGGGGCAACGCGGCGTGCCGGCGCGCGCATACAGCAGCCGCAGGTAATCGTAGATCTCGGTCACCGTGCCGACGGTGGAGCGCGGATTGTGCGAGTTCGCCTTCTGCTCGATGGCAATCGCGGGCGAGAGCCCCTCGATGCTGTCGACATCGGGCTTGTCCATGGTCGAGAGAAACTGCCGCGCGTAGGCCGACAGCGACTCGACGTAGCGGCGCTGACCTTCGGCGTAGAGCGTGTCGAAGGTGAGCGAGGATTTTCCCGACCCCGAGAGGCCCGTGACCACGATCAGCCGCTCCCGCGGCAGATCGAGGCTCAGGTTCTTCAGGTTATGGGTGCGTGCACCGCGGATGCGAATTTGCTGCATTGAACCGGAAATTGTACGCGCTGGCGCCACTGTATGTGCGGGCGCCGTGCGCGCAGCTCAAGATCCGGCGTGCTAGGCCTCGCCGGCCAGCGCGTCGTAGACCAGCCGCGCCGTCGCGATGTCCTCCACCGCGAGGCCGAGGGACTTGAATACCGTAGTCGCCCCGCGCGGCGGGCGCTTGCGGCCCGCGAAGACCTCGCCGGCCTCGGCGAATATCGGTGCTCGCGACAGGATCACGTCCCCTGACTCCCGCAGTGCCGCCTCGCGCGAGTCGACGATCACCGTGCTGCCGAGCAGTGCCGCGTCATCGAGCTCGCGCCAGGTCGGGAGGCAGGCGCCGACGGCGTTGACATGCGCGCCGGCCTTCAGCCACGTGCCCCGCAGCAGCGGCTCACGGCTGCTGGTCGCTGTCACGATCACGTCGGCTCCGCGCACGGCGGCCTCGAGGTCCATGGCGCGCGCACCGCTCGCCGCGGCGAAGCGCTGCGCGTGCGCGGGCGTCGGGCTCCATACCCGCACCTCTTCGAAGCGGCACACGTGTCGCAGCGCTTCCAGATGCGCGCGTGCCTGCACGCCGCTGCCGATCAGCGCCAGCACCTTGGCGTCCGTCAGCGCCAGATGGCGCGTGACCGCCGCCGAGACCGCCGCGGTGCGCATCTGCGTGATGAGGCGGCCGTCGAGAAAGGCGAGGGGGCGCCCCGTGGCGGGTTCGAACAGCACGATGGTCGCCAGATGCGTTGGCAGCCCCGCGGCGGCGTTCTTCGGGTAGAAGCACACCAGCTTTGCGCCCATGGCGTTGTGCGTCACCGCGGGCATCAGGCCGAGAAAGCGTTGCCCTTCCTCGATCGTCAGCATGGTACGCACCGGCTGCAGGACCTCGCCCGCGGAGAACGCCGCGAGTGCGCGTTCCATCGCGGGGATGAGCTGCTCGTAGGTCAGTACGCGGGCGATTTCCGCCTCGGAGAGGCTGCGGACCATGGTTCGACTCCTTGCAGGCAGCAGTTTGCCATTTCCGGCCGGTTGCGCGGCGATTTGCGGTTCGCGCCTGCTGCGCGCCTCCTCTAGAATGAATGGCGTTGGATACAGACGGGGGCACTCATCATGGCGCGTGGCATCAACAAGGTCTTTCTCATCGGCAACCTGGGCGCCGATCCCGAGACGCGTGCCATGCCTTCGGGCACCACGGTGGCGAACCTGCGCGTTGCGACCAGCGAGAGCTGGCGCGACAAGCAGACCGGCGAACAGCAGGAGCGCACGGAATGGCATCGCGTGGCGCTGTTCGGGCGCCTCGCCGAGGTCGCCGGCGAGTACCTGCGCAAGGGCTCGCAGGTCTACATCGAAGGGAGCCTGCGCACACGCAAGTGGCAGGACAAGCAGGGGAACGATCGCTACTCCACCGAGATCGTCGGCAACGACCTGCAGATGCTCGGGGGGCGGGGGGGTGGCACGGGCGCTGCCGCTGCCAGTGGCGGTGCCTCGGAGTCGGGTGGGCACGGCGGTGGTGCTGCGCCAGCGCATTCCGAGGAGTCGGGGGGTGGGGCTGCCGCGCGCAGCGAGGATTTCGACGACGATATCCCGTTCTGAGCGCGCCACGCCTGGCGCGCATGGCTGCGGCGATCTTCGCAACGCGTAGTCAGAACGACCAGCCGAGCCCGAGCAGCGCGACGTCGGTGTCGCGGCCGTTGGTGGTGAGTGTGCGGTCCCAGTAGGCCCGCGTGTGCAGCGTGCGGGTGAAGCGGTAAGTGATCGTCATGCTCAGCAACCCCAGCACCTCGGTCCGCGTAGTAAGTCCCAGCACCTGAGTGGTCGGGGCAATGTAATTCCGGTCGCGCGCGAAGTAGAAGCCGCCCGCCACTCCCACATCGGCGTGGTGGTCGAGGAACTCGCGCACCAGTCCCAGCTGCCCCGCAACGCCCTTGCGCTTGACCACGTGCGTGTCGCCCTCGTCGAGCAGCGTTCCGATGGCGTCGATGTAGGCGGTGAGCCGCTCGCGGTATTCGACCGCCCAGGCGACCCCGCGAGGTGAGTTGAAATTGTTCTGGACGCTGTTGCCGGCCATCAGCGTCACTTCCGCGCGCGGAGTGCTGAGGTCATAGGAGGAAGGCGGCACGGGCCCGGGGGCCGTGGAGCGCTCGAACTGGTAGCCGACACCGATCAGGAGCGAATCGGTCGAGATGCTCGTGGTGGTCCGGGCGTAGTTGTAGCGCACCTGCAGCACCACGGGCGCGCGGATATACCACTGCGCCGCGACGCTGAAGAGCCCGCCCCAGTCATGCGCATCCGTGACCGCGCCGGTGTGGGTGATATAGGTCGTGTCGTAGTAACGGTACGGCCCAACGCCCGCCGACAGCGTGAAGGTGCGCGAGTGGCTCGGCCAGCGCAGCCAGATCTGCGGGCTGTAGCCATCGCGATGATGGTCGGTGACGTGCCCCTCGTTCAGCCAGGTGAAGCTGGCGTACGCGTAATCACCGAGGTTGTGCAGGTACTCGAATGAGTATGAGTAAGTGGTCTCATTGAGCTTCCTGGTGTGCTGCGCCCCGCCGAGCCCATAGAGCTCCTGGGCCGACACCGGCGCGCTTAGCGCGGCGGATAGCGCGAGTGCTGAAAGGCGGCGGCGCAGCGGGGTAAGCGCGCGGATCATCGGGCCCTCTCCCTCCCCCGATGCGCATCGTTTCACAGCCCCCGGGGGCTGCGCTATCGGGGAACGTCTGACCTATCCTGTAAGTCATTGGCCTGAATGCGTTTTATGACACATGAGGGGCGGCTCGGGGACACTGGGGACACCCCCGTAGGGTAGAATTTCGGGAAGCCCCGCTATGCCCCGCCGCTATTTCATCAAGACCTTCGGCTGCCAGATGAACGAGTACGACTCCGCCCGTATGGCGGACGTGCTGCGCGTTCACCTCGGGCTCACGGCCACGGAGGATCCGGCGGATGCGGACCTGCTGCTCATGAACACCTGCTCGGTGCGCGAGAAGGCGCAGGAGAAGGTGTTCTCGCTTCTGGGTGAATGGCGTCGCCTCAAGGCGCAGCGCCCGGACATCCTCATCGGCGTCGGCGGGTGCGTGGCGAGCCAGGAGGGGTCTGGCGTTACCGAGCGCGCGCCATTCGTGGATCTGGTGTTCGGCCCGCAGACCTTGCACCGGCTGCCCGAGATGATCGAGGAGCGCCGGCGCAGCGGCCGCGCGGTAGTCGACGTGAGCTTTGCGGAGATCGAGAAGTTCGACCACCTGCCGGCGCCGCGGGCCGAAGGGGCACGGGCCTACGTGTCGATCATGGAGGGCTGCAGCAAGTACTGCAGCTTCTGCATCGTGCCCTACACGCGCGGCGAGGAGGTCAGCCGCTCCTTCGACTCGGTGCTGCAGGAGGTGGAGCAGCTCGCCGCCCAGGGCGTCGCGGAGGTGACGCTGCTCGGGCAGAACGTCAACGCCTATGCAGGTCCCATGGCCGATGGCGCGCAGGTGGATCTCGCCACGCTCATCCATCACATCGCGCGGATCGCCGGCATCGAGCGCATCCGCTTCACCACCTCGCATCCGCTGGAATTCAACGACAGCCTGATCGAGGCGTTCGCGAGCGTCGGCAAGCTCGCGAGCCACCTGCACCTGGCGGTGCAGAGCGGCTCGGACCGGGTGCTCGCGCTCATGAAGCGCGGCTACACGGCACTCGAGTTCAAGGACAAGGTGCGGCGCCTGCGGGCCGTGCGCCCCGACATTTCCGTTTCCTCCGACTTCATCGTGGGCTTCCCTGGCGAGAGCGAGCGCGACTTCGCGGCGACGCTCGCCCTGGTGCGCGAGGTGGGTTTCGACCAGTCCTTCAGTTTCATCTACAGCCGCAGGCCCGGGACCCCGGCGGCGTCGCTCCCGGACGAGGTGGCGCCTGCCGTCAAACAGCAGCGCCTGGCGCGCCTGCAGTCGCAGCTCGACACCCAGGCGCGCGCCATCAGCGCGCGCATGGTCGGTACGCTGCAGCGCGTGCTGGTGGAGCGCCCGGCGAAGAAGGATGCGCGCGAGCTCGCCGGGCGCACGGCCAACAACCGTTGGGTGAACTTCGCCGGCCCCGCTGCGCTCATCGGCCGCTTCGCCGATGTGATTGTCACCGAGGCGCTGGCGCACAGCCTGCGCGGACGCCTGAACGGCGCGCGCGGCGGCGAGTCGCCCGCGCCGCGGCTCGCGGCGCCAGTGGCTGCGGCCGGCGGCTGAGCGGCAGTGGTCGCTTCAGCGTCCGAACCGCGGCGGGAATTCGAGCTCGGCCCCTCCGATAACGCGCGGCTCGCCAATCTCTGCGGGCCGCTCGAGGAGAACCTGCGGCTGCTCGAGACGCGCCTCGGGGTGCGCGTGAATCGCCGCGGCGACACCTTCCGCGTGAGCGGGGCGCAGGCGGCGAGCGCTGAGGATCTGCTGCGCGAGCTGTTCGCGCTCACGGTGAGCGAGGAGATCACGCCCGAGCGCGTGCACCTGGCTCTGCTCGAGCGCGAGTCCGGGCCGCCCGCCGACGAGGATGAGCGCGAGCATGGCGTGCGCGTGCCGCGCGGGGGCATCCGCGCGCGCGGCGCCCACCAGCGCGACTACCTCGAGCACATCCGCACGCGCGACCTGACCTTCGGCATCGGCCCGGCCGGCACCGGCAAGACCTATCTCGCCGTCGCCTGCGCGGTGGAGGCACTGCAGGCAGACCGGGTGCGGCGGCTGATACTGGTGCGCCCGGCGGTGGAGGCGGGCGAGCGCCTGGGCTTTCTTCCCGGGGACCTCACGCAGAAGGTCGACCCGTACCTGCGGCCGATGTACGACGCGCTCTACGAGATGATGGGCTTCGATCGCGTAGCGCGCTTCATCGAGCGCAACGTCATCGAGGTCGCGCCGCTCGCTTTCATGCGCGGCCGCTCGCTCAATGATTCCTTCATCATTCTCGATGAGGCACAGAACACCACCATCGAGCAGATGAAGATGTTCCTCACCCGCATCGGCTTCGGCTCGAAGGCCGTGGTCACCGGGGATGTGACCCAGACGGACCTGCCGGCCGGCAGGCAGTCGGGTCTCTCGCACGTGGTCGACGTGCTGCGTGCGGTGGAGGGCGTGGCTTTCACCTTCTTCGATGCGCACGACGTCGTGCGCCATCCCCTGGTGCAGCGCATCGTGCAGGCGTACGAATCGCGTGGGAGCTCCTCGTGAGGGCTGCCCCCGCTCGCTCGCGCCGCCCGCACGCCGCGGCCTCGGCAGGCGGTGGCGTGCGGGTGCAGTTGCGGCGGCGCGTGCGCAGCTGGTCGCCGCCGCGGCGCGATCTGGCGCGCTGGGCGAGCGCGGCGCTCGGGCGCCGCGGCGCCGGCCGCGAGCTTGGCGTGTGCATGGTGGGGGCGGCGGAGAGCGCGCGACTCAATGCCCGCTTTCGCGGCCGCCGCGCTCCCACCAACGTGCTGTCGTTTTCCCCGGCGCCGCTGCCGCGCGGCACGGCGCTCCCCGCAGCGCCGCTCGGCGAGCTGGTGATCTGCCCGCGCCTGCTCCGCCAGGAGGCGCGCGCCCAGGACAAGACGCTCCAGGCGCACTGGGCGCACCTGGTGGTGCACGGCGCGCTGCACCTGGCGGGCTACGACCACGAGCGCGCCGCGGATGCGCGGCGCATGCAGCGGCGCGAGATCGCGGTGCTGCGCCGCCTCGGGTTCGGCAACCCTTACCGGAGCTGATAGGCCGATGGCGAAAGATCTGAACACCACCGGACGCTGGCTGCGGCGACTGCGGCAGGGCCGGGCGGAACCCGAGGACCGCAAGGAGCTGCTCGCCATGCTGCGTGAAGCCGCCGAGCGCGGGGTGCTCGACAGCGACGCGCTCACCATGCTCGAGGGCGTGCTGGAAGTGGGTGACCTGCAGGTGCGCGACATCATGGTGCCGCGCGCGCAGATGGTGTTCGTGCGCCGCGACGAGCGCGCGGCGCGCATCCTGCCGGTGGTGGTCGAGTCCGGCCACTCGCGCTTTCCGGTGATGGACGCGGACCGCGACGACATCGTCGGGATCCTGCTGGCCAAAGACCTGCTGCGCCTCACGACCGCCGAGAAGCGCGAGCGCTTCGATATGCGCGAGTACATGCGCCCGGCGGTGTTCGTGCCGGAGTCCAAGCGCCTCAACGTTCTGCTCAGGGAGTTCCGCCGCAACCGCAACCACATGGCGATCGTGGTCGACGAGTACGGCGGTGTCTCGGGGCTGTGCACCATCGAGGACGTCATCGAGCAGATCGTTGGCGAGATCGACGATGAGTTCGATGTCGAGGACGACCAGAACATCCGCCGCGACGCCGAACGGCAGTTCACCGTGCGCGGCGTCACGCGCATCGCGGAGTTCAACGAGTACTTCGGCGCGCGCCTCTCGGAGGCCGGAGGGTTCGACACCATCGCGGGACTGCTGATGAAGCAGCTCGGCCGGCTGCCGCGCCGCGGCGAGAGCACCAGCATCGAGGGCTTCGAGTTCCGGGTGCTGCGCGCCGACCGCCGCCGCATCGACACACTGCGGGTCGTCGCGCCGCGCGATGTGCTGCCGCCGCCGGAAGAGCGGCCCACGGATGGCGCCGCCTGAGGCGCCTGCCATGTCAGCAGCAGCCGCCGAGACCGCCGGCGCGAGCGCGGCGCCAGCCCGTTATGCCCTGAGCCGGCCGGCGTCGGCGCTGGTACGGCTGCTGCTCGCGCTGCTCGCCGGGGCGGTGCTGCCGAGCGCCTACGCGCCGCTGAATCTTTGGCCGCTCGCGATCCTCTCGCCCGCGGTGCTCATGTGGCTGTGGCAGGACGCCAGCCCGCGCGAGGCCGCGCGGCTGGGGTTCTGGTTCAGTTTCGCCACCTTCGCCGCCGGCACCTATTGGCTCTACATCAGCATCCACGGCTTCGGCGGCGCGCCCATCTGGCTCGCCCTGTTCCTGATGCTGGGGCTCGTGGTCATCATGGGTCTCTATCAGGCCGCGCTCGGCTACGCCGCTGCGCGCTGGTTGCCGGCGGGCGGGGCGGCGCGCTGGCTGCTGGCGCTGCCGGCGGCGTGGCTGCTGGTCGAGTGGTGGCGCGGCTGGTTCCTGTCGGGATTCTCCTGGCTGTCGCTCGGCTACTCGCAGACCGACACCTGGCTCGCCGGCTTCGCGCCCCTCGCCGGCGTCTACGGCATCAGTGCCCTGCTGCTCGTGTGCGCCGGCGCGCTCACGGCGCTCGCCTGCGGCGCTGCGCGCCTGCGGCTGCTCGCTGCGGTTACCCTGCTGGTTCCCTGGGCGGCGGGTGCGGCGCTGTACGGGCGCTCCTGGACGCACCCCTCCGGCGCCGCGCTCCCGGTCGCGGTGGTACAGGGCGCGATCCCGCAGGATGAGAAATGGCTCGAGAGCAACCACGCCACCACGCTCGATCTCTACCAGTCGCTCACCGAGCGGGTGCTGGCGACGCAGCGTGTGGGCCTCATCGTGTGGCCCGAGTCCGCCCTCGCCGATGTCGCGAACGATCTTGTGCCGTACATCAACAATCTCTACCGCGAAGCACGCGCCCATGGTGCCGCGCTGGTGATGGGAGTACTGCGCGCCGAGGCCGCCGGCGCGGGCGGCTCCGGCACGCGCTATTTCAACTCGGTGCTGGCGCTCGATGACAAGGTGAGCTGGTACGACAAGCGTCACCTGGTGCCGTTTGCGGAATTCTTTCCGGTGCCGCCCTTCGTGCGCGCCTGGATGCGCCTGATGAGCCTGCCATACTCGGATTTCACCCGCGGCGGGGCCGAGCAGCCTCCGCTGCTCGCGGCGCACCTCGAGCTTGGCGCCACGGTGTGTTACGAGGATGCCTACGGCAGCGTGATGCTGCGTGTGTTGCCGCGCGCCGACGCTCTGGTGAACGTCACCAACGACGCCTGGTTCGGACACTCGAGCGCGCGGCACCAGCATTTTCAGATCGCCCGCATGCGCGCCCTCGAGGCCGGCCGCTACCTGGTACGCGCGGCCAACGACGGCATTTCCGCGGTGATCGGTGCGCGCGGCGAAGTCATCGCCCGGGCCCCGGAATTCACACCCGTGGCGCTGGTCTCACGAATTGTCCCTTACAGCGGCTTGACGCCCTACGCGCATGTTGGGAACTGGCTGGTGGTGAGCCTCGCGACGCTGGCGCTGGCATACGGGCTGTGGGTGCGGAATGATAGGGGCACCGGAGCGTTCCCATGACTGCTAAGTTCGTTATGAATGACGTTGCGCCGCTGCAGCGGGTCGTTGTGGTGTGCGGCCTGGCGCTGGCGCTCGCGGCGTGTTCGCGGGAGATCTCGGCGCAGTCCGCGGTCAGCGCCGCGGCCGCCGCGCCTGTGGCTCGCCCACAAGCCCCTGCGGCCGCTGCGCCGGCAGTCACGCCGAGCGCGCCGCCCGCCGCCGAGCCCATGATGCGAGCACTGCCTGATTTCTCCCAGCTCGTGGACCGTTATGGGCCTGCCGTCGTCAACGTGGAAGTCGTGGAGAAGGCACCGACGGGCGGCGGGATCCAGGGGCTCTCGCCTAACGATCCCTTCTATGATTTCTTCCGGCGCTTTGGCATTCCGGCACCCGACCAGGGCGGGCGCGCGCGCCAGCCGCCGCTGCGGGGCGCTGGCTCGGGGTTCATCGTCAACTCCGACGGCTACATCCTCACCAACACGCACGTGGTCGCCAACGCCGAGGAAGTGACGGTACGCCTCACCGACCGCCGGGAATTTCCCGCCAAAGTGATCGGGGCGGATGAGCGCACCGACGTGGCGGTGATCAAGATAAACGCCAGCAACCTGCCGGTCGTGAAGCTCGGCGATCCGGCGCGCATCAAGCCCGGGCAGTGGGTGCTCGCCATCGGCTCCCCCTTCGGCTTCGAGAACAGCGTCACCGCCGGCATCATCAGTGCGACCTCACGCTCGGTGCCGGGCGACAACTACGTACCCTTCATACAGACCGACGTGGCCGTGAATCCCGGCAACTCCGGCGGGCCGCTGTTCAACATGGCCGGGGAAGTGATCGGCATCAATTCGCAGATCTTCAGCCGCACCGGCGGCTTCATGGGCGTCTCGTTCGCCATCCCGATCGATGTGGCGCGCAACGTCGAGGAGCAGCTCATCAAAACCGGCCGCGTGGTGCGCGGTCGTATCGGCGTCACCATCCAGGACGTCAACGCCCAGCTGGCCGAGTCCTTCGGGCTCGACCGGCCGCGCGGCGCGCTGGTGTCTTCGGTGGAGAAGGATGGGCCCGCCGCCCATGCCGGCCTCGCCGCCGGCGATGTCATCCTCGCCGTGGGAGGCCGTCTGATCGAGCGCTACGGGGAGCTTTCCGGAGCGATTGCCGCCATGAAACCCGGCGCGGATGCCCAGCTTGCGGTGTGGCGCAACGGCCGCGAGCAGAGCATCAACGTGCGGGTGGCCGAGCTCAGGGAGCAGCCGCAGAGTGTCGCTAGTCGCGGCGGCAAGTCGCGCGAGCACAGC
>DASZHQ010000027.1:0-6359 GCA_035937715.1 Steroidobacteraceae bacterium
GCCGCGCCGAGGATCTGGATCAATCCCTGCCCGACCTCGGGCACCTCGAGCTTGAAGAGCTCGATCAGGAACTCCGGCGCGGTGCGCGTGAGGAACAGCTGCGGGCCGCGCGGCTCCGAGCGTACCTCCTTGAGATATGCCTTGATGCGGTCCTGGGGTTTGGCCTGCTCGCGCGGGATCATGTCGGTGCGCGGCACGAAGCCTTCCGCGTTGCTACCCAGGTCGATGTAGATGCCGTTGCGATCCACGCGCTTCACCACCCCGCTCACCAGGGTGCCTACCCGATCGCGGTAGGCATCCACCACCTGGGCGCGTTCGGCTTCGCGCACTTTCTGCACGATGACCTGCTTGGCCTGCTGGGCCGCAATGCGCCCGAAGGCGACCGACTCGATCGGCTGCTCGACATAGCCGTCCACCTGGGCTTTGGGATCGACCTCGAGGGCATCCTCGAGTCTGAGCTCGCGCTCGGGCACCTCGAGCTCCTTGGAATCGTCGGCGAAGGCCTTCCAGCGCCGGAACGTCTCGTAGTCGCCGCTCTTGCGGTCGATGGCGACGCGCACGTCCCACTCCTCGCCGTGCTTCTTGCGCGTCGCGGACGCGAGCGCAGCTTCGAGCGCCTCGAAGATCACTTCCTTGTCGACACCCTTCTCGTTGGAGACGGCGTCGACCACCATCAGGATTTCTTTGTTCACCAGTCCTACCTCGTAACCTGCCCGCCCTGCGCGTCCTAGGACGCGAGCCGCGCCTTGCCGATCTCATTGAACGCCACCGCGACGCGCTCGCGATCGACCTCGAGCGCTATGCCCGCCGCGTCGACCGTCAGGAGCTTGCCCATGTAGCGCCGGCGCCCCGCGCGCGGCTCCTTCAGCTCGATGAACACGCGCGAGCCGACGAAGCGCCCGAAATGCGCCTGCGTGCGCAGCACCCGGTCGAAGCCCGGCGAGGACACCTCGAGCGTGTAGCCCCCGGGGATCGGGTCCTCCACATCGAGGAGCGCCGACAGCTCGCGGCTCACGCCCGCACAGTCCTCCAGACCGACGCCCCCTTCGCGGTCGATGAACACGCGCAGCTGGGCGCGGGAGCGGCCGTAGCCGTACTCGAGCTCGACCAGCTCGAACCCCAGCCGCCCGAGCACCGGCTCGATGAGGCCGATGAGGCGCTCTCGCAAGGTCCCCGTCACGGTCCGTGAAGCCCCCGGCTCAGGCGCAACGCCCTCGCCAAACAAAAATGGGCCTTCAGGCCCACCAAAAGCAAAAAGCCCCGCGGGGGGCTTTCCGGTCACTTGAAGCTCCTCGGGGGTACCGCGCGTCGACCGTCGCCGACTCACGTGGCACCAGCCACCCGTCCCCCGCGGCCGCTCACAAGCCCGTGGGGACTGCGCATACTACCGGAAGTCGGCGGCCCGAGGAAACTTCAAACGCGCCGCCCCCCTGTGCCGGCGCGAGCCCGCGCGCAGCTTCCGCCCCGTACCTGTATAGACAAGCTGCCCCTGCGGTGCCACGATAAGCGCCCCCAAGGGCCACCGGATCCGCCGCCAGGCGCTCTACCGATGTCGCTGCAGCAGGCTGCCGCGCGCTACCTCCAGGTCAAGCACTTCATCCTCGAGCAGATCGCCGGCGGGGCGCTGCGCGCGGGGGAGCGGGTGCCTTCCGAGAACGAGCTGACGCGCACCCTCACCGTGTCACGCATGACCGCGAACCGGGCGTTGCGTGAGCTGGCCGCTGACGGCGTGCTGGTGCGCGTGGCCGGGGTCGGGACCTTCGTCGCCGAGCAGCGCGTGCACGCCCACCCGCTCGAGGTGCGCAATATTGCCGACGAGGTCCGCGCCCGCGGCCACGAATACCGCGCCAAGCTCATCGCCCTCGACTCGGTGAGCGCCACGCGCGAGCTCGCCGAGCGCTGCGGGGTGAAGCCCGGCTCCTCCCTCGACTACTCGCTCCTCACGCACTTCGAGGATGGCACGCCGCTGCAGGTGGAGGAGCGCTACGTCAACCCACAGGTTGCCCCCGGCTACCTGCGCAATGACTTCTCCCGCACGACCCCGCATGAGTTCCTGATGCGGGTCGCCCCGCTGCAACGCGCCGAGCACACCGTCCGGGCCGTGGTGCCCGAGCGGCGCATACGCCGGCTCCTGAAGCTCGAGCCCGGCGAGGCGTGTCTCCTGATCCTGCGGCGCACATTCTCGAACGGCCGCATCGCGAGCGTCGTCGACCTTTATCATCCGGGCTCGCGCTACGAGCTTGCCGCCACCTGTCAGCCGAGGTCAGCATGACTGCCCCATCCGCCCGAGTGCCGTTGCGTGCCCCACGGGGTACTACGCTCACCTGCCGCAGCTGGCTCACGGAGGCGCCGCTGCGCATGCTGATGAACAACCTCGATCCGGAGGTCGCCGAGCGGCCCGGGGAGCTGGTCGTCTACGGTGGCATCGGCAAGGCGGCGCGCAACTGGCAGTGCTATGAGCAGATCGTGAGCGCGCTGCGCGCACTGCAGGAGGACGAGACGCTGCTCATCCAGTCGGGCAAGCCGGTCGGAGTGTTCCGCACCCATGCGGATGCCCCCCGCGTGCTGCTCGCCAATTCCAATCTCGTGGCGCGCTGGGCTGACTGGGAGCATTTCCACGAGCTCGATCGCAAGGGCCTGATGATGTTCGGCCAGATGACCGCGGGGTCGTGGATCTACATCGGCAGCCAGGGCATCGTGCAGGGCACGTACGAGACGTTCGTGGAGATGGGCCGTCAGCACTACGGCGGCAATCTCGGCGGAAGGTGGATCCTCACCGCCGGGCTCGGCGGCATGGGCGGCGCGCAGCCGCTTGCCGCCACGATGGCCGGCGCCTCGATGCTCGCTATCGAGTGCCGCCCGGAGCGCATCGCCAAGCGCCTGCAGACGAAGTACCTCGACGTGCAGGCCGCGACACTCGAGGAGGCGCTCGAGCTCCTCGAGCGCGCGCGCCGCGGCGGGAAAGCGCTATCGGTGGGACTACTCGGCAACGCCTGCGAGGTGCTGCCGGAGCTGCTGCGCCGGGGCGTGCGCCCGGATGCCGTGACGGATCAGACTTCGGCGCACGACCCGGTGAACGGCTACCTGCCCGGCGGCTGGAGTCTTGAGAAATGGGACCGGCTGCGCGCGTCGGATCCGGCGCAGGTGGCGCGCGAGGCGCGTGCCTCGATGCGACGGCACGTGGAAGCGATGCTCGCGTTCCAGAAGCTCAACATCCCGGTCTTCGACTACGGCAACAACATCCGCCAGGTGGCCCTCGACGAGGGTCTGAAAGAGGCCTTCGGCTTCCCGGGCTTCGTGCCGGCGTACGTGCGTACGCTCTTCTGCCGCGGCATGGGACCGTTCCGCTGGGCGGCGCTCTCCGGGGACCCGGAGGACATCTACCGCACCGACGCGCGGGTGCGGGAATTGCTGCCGCAGGATACGCACCTGCACCACTGGCTCGACATGGCGCGCGAGCGCATCCAGTTCCAGGGTTTGCCGGCGCGCATCTGCTGGGTGGGGCTCGGTGACCGCCACCGCCTCGGGCTCGCGTTCAACGAGATGGTGGCGCGCGGGGAGCTCAAGGCGCCGATCGTCATCGGCCGCGATCACCTCGACTCCGGCTCCGTCGCCAGTCCCAACCGCGAGACCGAGGCGATGCGCGACGGGTCGGACGCAGTCGCCGACTGGCCGCTGCTGAATGCGCTGCTCAACACGGCGAGCGGCGCCACCTGGGTGTCGATTCATCACGGCGGCGGCGTCGGCATGGGCTACTCCCAGCACGCCGGCCTCGTGATCGTGTGCGACGGCACGGCGTCGGCGGCGCGGCGCATCGAGCGGGTGCTGTGGAACGATCCTGCCACCGGGGTCATGCGTCATGCCGATGCCGGCTACGAGAGCGCCATCGCCTGCGCGCGTGAGAAGGGGCTGAAGCTACCCTTCCTCGGGAACTGAAGGCCCGCGCGCGATGGGCGAGCCGCTCAAGCTCTGGCGCAACGCGCAGCTCGCCACCTGCGATGCGGCGGCGCGGCGCGTGGCGCGCGGCGCGCTGCTGACGCGCGGCGGCCGCATCGAATGGGTGGGCGAGGAAGCCGCGCTCCCGCCGGCGACCGCGGAGGAGGTGCACGACCTCTCGGGCGCCTGGGTGACACCTGCGCTCATCGACTGCCATACGCACCTGGTGTTCGCCGGCACGCGCGCCGACGAGTATGCCGAGCGGCTGCGCGGGGCCTCTTACGAAGACATCGCGCGCGCCGGTGGGGGCATCCTCTCCAGCGTGCGCGCGGTGCGCGCGGCGAGTGAAGAGCAGCTGTTCGAGGAAAGCGCTCCGCGGCTCGCTGCACTACTCGCCGAGGGCGTGACCACGATCGAGATCAAGTCCGGCTACGGGCTCACGCTCGAGGATGAGCGCAAGATGCTGCGCGTGGTGCGCCAGCTCGGACGCGCCTTTCCGGTCACGGTGCGCGCCACGCTCCTCGCCGCCCATACGCTCCCGCCCGAGTACCGTGGCCGCGCGGATGACTATATCGACACCATCGCGGACCGATGGCTCCCTGTGCTCACGCGCGAGGGCCTGGTGGATGCCGTGGATGTGTTCTGCGAGCGCATCGCCTTCACCCTCGCGCAGGCCGAGCGGCTGTTTGCCGCGGCACACTCGCTCGGGGTGCCGGTCAAGATGCACTCCGAGCAGCTGACCAACCTCGGCGGCACGCTCCTGGCCGCGCGCCACGGAGCACTGTCGTGCGATCACCTGGAGTACGCAGGCGAAGCGGAAGCCGCCGCGCTCGCGCGCGCCGGCACCACGGCCGTGTTGTTGCCGGTGGCCTTCTACTGCCTTGCGGCCCATCGGGCGCCGCCGATCGCGGCGCTGCGCGCCGCCGGTGCGGCCATGGCCGTGGCGACCGACTGCAATCCCGGCTCCGCCCCGGGCAGCTCGCTCCTCACCGCGATGAGCATGGCGACGCGGCTCTTCGGGCTCACGGCGGAGGAGGCGTTGCTCGGAGTCACGCGCCACGCGGCCCGCGCGCTCGGCCTCGGCCACGAGCGCGGTGCGCTCGCGCCCGGACAGGCTGCCGATTTCGTGGTGTGGAGCGTGCGCTCACCCGAGGAGCTCGGCTACTGGATTGGTTTCAACCCCCGCCGGACCGTGGTCCGAGCGGCGGAGGTCCTGCGATGGCCGAATCAGACGCGCTGAAACTGGGCTCGCGGCCGCTGCGCCTGAGCGATCTGAGGCGCCTGTACCGCGGCCCGCTCACCGTCAGCATCGAGCCGGGCGCGCTCGGTGCAGTACGCGATGCGCATTCCGCCACCGCGCGCCTCGCCGCGGCCGATGCGCCGGCTTACGGCATCAACACCGGCTTCGGGCTCCTCGCGCAGACGCGCATTGCGCCGGCACAGCGCTCGCTCCTGCAGCGGAACATCATTCTCTCTCACAGCGCCGGTGTCGGGCCGCTGCTCGATGACGCCATCGTGCGTCTCACCCTGGTGCTCAAGCTCTCGAGCCTGCTGCAGGGATTCTCCGGAGTGAGCCTGGAGCTGGTGCGCTTCCTCGAGCGCCTCATCAATGCGGGCCTCCTGCCGTGCGTGCCCTCCCAGGGCTCAGTCGGCGCCTCGGGTGACCTTGCGCCGCTCGCGCATCTGTCGCTCCCCTTGCTGGGCCTCGGCAACATGCGCCGCCATGGCGAGGTGCTGCCGGCCCCCGAAGCTCTCGCACAGGAGGGTCTCGCGCCGCTCGCGCTCGGTCCGAAGGAGGGACTGGCGTTGCTGAACGGCACGCAGGTCTCGACGGCGTTGGCGCTCGCGGGCCTGTTCGAGCTCGAGGGGGTGTACGCCGCCGCGGTGGTGAGCGGGGCGCTGTCGGTTGATGCGCTCGAGGGAAGCGACGTCCCATTCGACTCCCGCATCCATCACCTGCGCGGCCACGACGGGCAGGCGCGCGTGGCGCAGGTGTACCGCGAGCTCCTGGCCGGCAGCGAGATCCGCGAATCGCACCGCGCCTGCGCGCGCGTGCAGGATCCCTACTCGCTGCGCTGCCAGCCGCAGGTGATGGGTGCCTGTCTCGACCTGATGAGCCAACAGGCGGCGACCCTCACAACCGAAGCCAACGCCGTGACCGACAACCCGCTGGTATTCGCCGCCAGCGGCGAGGTGCTCTCGGGAGGCAACTTCCACGCCGAGCCCGTGGCGTTCGCAGCCGACATCCTGGCGCTCGCCTGCGCGGAGATCGGTTCGATCGCCGAGCGGCGCATCGCGCTGCTGGTGGATCCGAAGATGAGCGGCCTGCCGCCCTTCCTGGCGCCCGACAGCGGCGTGAACTCCGGCTTCATGCTGGCGCAGGTGACAGCGGCGGCGCTGGTCGCCGAGAATCGCATGCTCTG
>DASZHQ010000028.1:0-1851 GCA_035937715.1 Steroidobacteraceae bacterium
TGCGGGCTCAAGCTGGTAGCGCTGGCCATCGACCGGCGCGGCTACGGGCGGCTGTGCCGCCTGATCACGCGCGGCCGGCGCGCGGCGGTGAAGGGCCGCTACACGCTCACGCGCGCCGATCTGGAGGCGGCAGACCTGCAGCAGTGCTTCATCCTGTGGCTGCCTGCCGCGCAGCCGCAGTCCGCGGAACTCGCCTGGCTCGCCGAGCGTTTCCCCGGCCGGCTGCGCATCGGGGTCGAGCTGCTGCGCGCCGGCAGCGATCGGGCGCATCTTGAGGCGCTGACGCGCCTCGGCGCGCACTGCGCGGTGCCGCTCATCGCCTGTGGCGATGTCCACATGCACGTGCGCGCGCGGCGGCATCTGCAGGACGCCCTGACCGCGATCCGCCTCAAGCTACCCATCGCCGAGGTGGGGGCACGGCTGTACGCCAACGGCGAGCGTTATCTGCGCGAGCGCGCGCGCCTGGCGCGCCTCTATCCGCGCGAGTTGCTCGCCGCGACGGTGGAGCTGGCGGGCGCTTGCGACTTCTGTCTGGATGAGCTGCGCTACGAGTACCCGCGCGAACTCGTGCCGCCCGGGGAGACTGCCACCACTTACCTGCGCCGCCTCACCTACGAGGGAGCCCGCTGGCGCTGGCCCGGCGGGCTGCCGCCGAGCGAGCGCACCGCCATCGAGCATGAGCTGGCGCTCATCGTCGAGCTCGGCTACGAACCTTACTTCCTCACCGTCCAGGACATCGTTGCCCACGCGCGCCGCCAGGGGATCCTGTGCCAGGGGCGCGGCTCCGCCGCCAACTCGCGCGTGTGCTACTGCCTCGGGGTCACCTCGGTCGATCCGCAGCGCGGCGCCGCGCTGTTGTTCGAGCGCTTCATCTCGCGCGAGCGCAACGAACCGCCCGACATCGACATCGACTTCGAGCACGAGCGACGCGAGGAGGTGCTGCAGTACGTCTACGGCAAGTACGGGCGCGAACGCGCGGCGCTCGCCGCGACCGTCATCATGTACCGCCCGCGCAGCGCGCTGCGCGATCTCGCCCGGGTGTTCGGGCTTTCGGCCGCTGACGGCGGCCGGCTCGCCCAGGTCATGCAATGGTGGGACGGGCGCGCCGCGATGCGTGAACGGCTGCGCGAGGCGGGCTTCGATCCCGACAGCTCCTGGCTCGCGCGCCTGCTGCCGCTGGCGGACGAGCTGGTGAGCTTCCCCGGCTTCCCGCGCCATCTGTCGCAGCACGTCGGCGGCTTCGTGATCGCGCAGGGGCTGCTCGAGGAGCTGGTGCCGATCGAGAACGCCGCCATGCCCGAGCGCACCGTGGTGCAGTGGGACAAGGACGACCTGAACGACCTGGGGCTTTTGAAAGTGGACCTGCTGGCGCTCGGGATGCTGACGGCGCTCAAGCGTGCCTTCACGCTCGTCAACGACTATCGCGGCACCCATCACGCGCTCGGGCAGCTGCCCGCCGAGGATCCGAAGGTTTACGACATGGTCTGTCGGGCCGACACCATCGGCGTGTTCCAGATCGAGTCGCGCGCGCAGATGTCCATGCTGCCGCGCCTGAAGCCGCGGTGTTACTACGATCTCGTCATCGAGGTCGCGATCGTGCGCCCCGGCCCCATCCAGGGCGACATGGTGCATCCCTACCTGCGCCGCCGCAGCGGCGCGGAGGCGGTGGAGTATCCGGGCCCGGAGGTGCGCGAAGTGCTGCACCGTACCCTCGGCGTACCGATCTTCCAGGAACAGGTGATGCAGATCGCGATCGTCGCCGCGGGTTTCTCGCCCGGCGAGGCGGATGCGCTGCGCCGCGCGATGGGTGCCTGGAAGCGTCACGGGGGACTGGATCCGTTTCGCGAGCGG
>DASZHQ010000029.1:0-10687 GCA_035937715.1 Steroidobacteraceae bacterium
ATCCTGCGCTGCTCGGGCAGCGAGCACGGCGGCACTTCGCAGTTCGCATCACGCCTCATCGGCGAGCGCGAGGTCCTGCGCCGCCACACCTCCCGTGCGCGCGATCGCGAGCTGGGTTTCACCGCACGGGGCGCGCGCCGCTCGCTCAGCGTCAGTCAGCAGCAGATTACGGAGGCCGCGGTGCTGCCGTCCGAGCTCGAGCAGCTTCCCGATCTCAGCGGGTACCTGAAGACGGCTGGCTCGCCGGCCTGGCTGCGGGTGAGTTTCCGGCGCGGCGGCTGAACGATGGCTATGTTCTACATGCAGATCACCTCCATCACGCGCGGCACGGGTCGCCGCGCCACGGCCGCGGCAGCCTATCGCTCTGGCGAGCGCATTCGCGACGAACGCAGCGGAAAGCTATACAACCATATGCACCGGCGTGATGTGCTGCACACGGAGATCTTTCTGCCGTCACACTTCGACCGGCAGTCCGTCACCTGGGCACGCACTCGCGAGAGCCTGTGGAACACTGCGGAACACGCCGAGAAACGGCACAATTCCCGCGTCGCGCGCGAGTTCGAGGTGATGCTACCTCCCGAGCTGAATCCCGCGCAGCGGATTGCGCTGGCACGTGCCTTCTCGCGGGAGATCGCCGACCGCTACAAAGTAGCAGTGGATCTCGCGGTACACGAGCCGCGGCCGGACGGCGATCCTCGCAACTTCCACGCACACCTGCTGACCACTACCCGCGAGGTGACCCCTGCGGGACTCGGGGCGAAGACGGGTCTCGACATGGACTTGCGCGAACGCCGCCGTCGTGAGCTGCCCGATCACCGCCAGGAATACATCAACGCGCGTGAGCGCTGGGCCACCCTGACCAACGAGGCGCTGCGCGAGGCAAATGTCGACGCGCGCATCGACCACAGGAGCCTCGCGGCGCAGGGTATCGAGCGTGAGCCGCTCCCGGTCATCCCGCTGATGAATCTGAGGATGGAGCGGCGCGGCGTGCCGAGCGAGTTTGCCGACCGGCTGCGTGCCGAGTACCGCGAACGCGTACAAAGACGCCTGGAACCCTCGAGCGCTCGCGCGACCGGCGGGCCACTCGCGGAAAAGCCGCAGCGTGCGGCGGCTGCCCCTGCCGCAGCCGCTCAGCCTCAGAACGTCGCGTCGCCGACCCCTGCCGCGAGGATCACGGACGTCGAGGAGATTCGGCGTCAGGCGCGGGAGGCATGGCTGCTGCTGCGATCAAAGGAGGCGGCAAGAACCGCAGGTCAGTCTCGCGAACCGCAACAGGGTGCCGAGCGCGCCGCGACCAGCGAGCGCGAGGCGCTACAGTCCGAGGGGCCGGAGCGGGACGACCTCGCCCTTTGAAAGCTGTGCATCTTGCACCAGTATGGGCCGATCGCGCGCGTTGCCTCGCACGAGCTTGTCATTCGCGTCCTGCTACGTCTATTCCCCGCGCGGAGCGGGCGTGGTGGCCGAGGCTTCGCGTCGGCTGTGCGCGAGGGTGAAGGCGATCGATCCACTCTGGCTGTCGCGCTGTGTGGGCTGCGTGTACCAGACAAGCCTCCGTGATCCGCAGCTCGCGGCGCTGTTCGCGGGCGATGCCGTACTCGTTCCGGTGCCGGGGAGTGCGGCCTCGGGAGATGCACCGTGGGCGGCCTCGCAGCTGGCGACCGCGTTGCGCCAGCTGGGTCTGGCGCATCGGCTGTGGGTGGGATTGCGCCGACGGATCGCGGTCAGGAAGTCGTCCACGGCGCCAAGCGGCGAGCGGCCCACCGTGGCTGAGCACTACGAGTCGTTTTCCGTAGTGCCGGCGATGCTGTCATTCTCGAAGATCGTGCTGGTTGACGATGTCGTCACCAAGGGGCGGACGTTGCTCGCCGCCGCAACGCGACTGCAGACGGAGCTGCCCCACGCAGACATTCGTGCATTTGCCCTGATTCGCACCCAGGGATTCATGCCACAGCTTGGCTCGGTGTTTGAATCCTGCCACGGGGTCATCCGCTGGGCCGGAGGCGATGCTCGTCGCGACCCGTAGAGAATATGGTCAGAGCCTGCCTGACCCAAATTACGGCAATTCGATGCGGTAAGTCAGCATCGCGCCTCCCTGCACAGGAACGACCGACCAGCTGGCCTCTTCGCGAGTCGGGTACGTGCGCTTCATGGTGAAGTTGGCGCTCGCCGCGCCGAGGGCTGCGCCGGCGACAGTGTCCGACAGCCAGTGCGCATTGTGCTTCAGCCGCTCATAGCTCGTGCCGGCGCCGAGTCCGTAGCCGAGCAGCCGCCGCAGCCAGCGGTACTCGTCGTTCCCTGACTCAGCGAGCACCGTACCCACGGCGAACGCCGCAGTCGCGTGAAAGGACGGAAAGGAATTGCCGCCGCTCTTGAACCACTGGTTAGGATTGCTCGTCTGATCGGGCCTCTGACGGGCGACGATGTACTTCAGGCCGAAGGCCGTGACGCCGCCGAGGCCGGCGGCCTCGAACATCGCCCATGCCTCGCGACGGCCGTTGCTGTCGTCGACGAGGCCGGCGTATGCCCAGGTCAGGCCCAAAACCGCAAGCGTGGGGAGCCCGTCCTGCACATCCTTTGAGTTGATGCTCTGACCGGGCTTCAGGTTCCTGACGAAGTGGGTGCGCACCTGTGTGTCGTAGTGATGGGCCGCACCGACCGCCGCGAGCGCTCCACCGAACCAGGCCCAGTCTCGAGCGTCCCAGCGCAGGGGCGCGGTGAAATACAGCTTGATGTCGCTGGCGAGGCCGGTGTTCTGCGTGTGAGCCTCGGACTCGGTCGGTGCAGGCGGCTCGGGGGCGGATTCGGGCACGGCGGCGCAGAGCGCGCCGCAGGCCCCGGCGGTGGCCGTTGCGAGAAGGAGTGTCAGAAGGGGCGTGATTCGCAAGTTGATCCGATCAGCGCGCGACGCGCGATGAAGCCAGCAGCTCGTCCACCCGAAACACCGGGTAGAGATTCAAACGAGAGTCCCAGGAGGAATGCCGGCGCAGGAAGAATTCCAGCCGCGCGCGCGGATTCTCCGCGAAGGCGGCGTCCTGCCTCAGCCGACGCTCGAACTCCTCCTGCAGCGCTGCGTTTTGCGCCAGCATCGCACGCGCGATCTGCTCGGCCACGTAGGGCTCGAGGTATTCCTTCTCCTCGAAGCAGGCGTTGAACAGGCCCCAGGCGAGGAACGAGTCCGGAGCCTGCGGCTCGAGCAGATGCATCAGCAGGCGCGCACCCGGCTGCGCGATCGGCACGAACAGCGCTCCGGCGGCAATGTCCTGGGTTTCACGCCGCCAGCTCCCGCTGAGGCTCACGCGCATGCGACCTTCGAAGGGAGCAGGCGCGAACTGCACACCGCTCGCGCGAAAAGCCTCGACACGTACGGCATCGCTTGCCGCACGCACGGGCTCACAGTGGATGCCGTGCAGCCCCAGCCGCGCGCCGGTGTCTGCGGCCCAGGCGGCAGGAACGACGTAGCCGCCGAGCGGCGCCCTCACTACGAGCGCGGGGGATACCTGAGCGCGAAAGGGCACGCGCCAGATCGTGGGACGCTTGCGATCGTAGACGGTCACCGCTTCGCCCGAGACGGGCGACACCTCGCGCGTGTAGGCGTAGCCGGGGAAGTCGATGAGCTGCGCGCCGCCGACAGCTGCGGCGTCGGCTTGCCCGCCCTCTGCGGGTTCACGCCATCCGGAGCTGTAATCGAGCACCACTTCGGTGCCGCCGAGGCCCGTGGCGGCAGCGTCCGCCTGCGCAGTGAGCTCGCGCCAGCGCACGCCATGGGCGGCAACCAGCTCGGCAAGGCCCACGATGGTATTGCGCGCGACGCGCACGCGCGTGGCGTAGTCCTTCCAGGAATGCGTCTCGACCAGCACGGTGAAGCGGTTGCGTTGCGGGAAATAACCCGTCGAAAACCGCGGCGAGTAGACGGTGAGCAGAAAGCCCGAAGCCGGGTCATCGGTTTTCGCAAGATCCGGGTAAAAGGGCAGCGGGCTCGAGCCTGAACGCGCGAGCTTCGCGATCAGCTCATCGCGCAGCTCGCGGCCGGCCCTGCAGAGGCGTTCATCGCCCTGATTGATCGGCTCCGCCTGCAGCGAGATGTCCGGCTGGAAGTCTGCGCCGTCCGTCACGTGCAGGTCGGCGCACACCAGCGGATCCCAGGCGCGGATCAGCCCGAGCATCGCGCGCATCTCCGGCGCGTCGGCCTTGGTGTAGTCGCGGTTGAGATTGAGATTCTGCCCGGTGGTGCGCCAGCCGGTCTCCTCCGGCCCGTTCTGATTGGGTCGGTTCCAGCGGCCGAAGCGCTCGTGGCCGTCGACGTTGAACGCCGGCACGAAGAGAATGGCCATCCGCTCGAGGACGCCCGTGGCGGCCGTCCCTTCGAGCAGCTCGCGCAACGCGATGAAGCCGGCGTCCTTGCCGTCGCTCTCGCCCGGGTGAATGCCGCCCTGGAGCATGAGCAGCGGAACCTGGCGCGGATCGGCATGCGAGGCGAGGAGCGCGCGCATCGGTCGGCCCTCCGCGCTGCGCCCGAACTCGAAGCTGCGCACCACGCGCGGCCAGGCGCCGGCGAACGCCGCGCACAAGCGTGTCACTTCATCGATGCGGCCCGTGCGTGCGAAGCCGGATTCCTCGGCGACGGTGACCAGGGTGTGCTCCTGCATCCGGGAATCTTACGGGACAGCCGCTTTCGATGCGCGTCCTTTGTGGCCTCCGCTGGGGCACTCTCAGAGGCTTCGGTACCAGCTGATGCCCGAGGCATCCACTTCGCGCACCGCCTGCTGCCGGGCGATGAGGCAATTGAGGTGCGCGATGCTCTCGCCGGTCGCAAAGCTCAGCATGTCGACGCCGACGCGGCGACGAAACAGCACGCCGAATACATCGACCGCGCGCTTCGGCGTCGCGAGCTCCTGATGCACGCGAGCGAGGCGATCCTGGTGCTCTGCAATGAGCGCACCGAGGCGCGCGTGCAGGCCGCGGAAGGGCTCGTTGTGCGAGGGCAGGACCAGCACCTCATCCGGTACGCGCTGTCTGATGGAAGCGAGCGACTCCAGCCACTCGCTGAGTGGGTCGGCGTCCGGCTCGGTCGGAAAGACTGAGACGTTGGAGGTGATGCGCGGCAACACCTGATCGCCCGAGATGAGTACCTTGAGCTCCGGGCAGTACAGACACAGATGCTCGGGTGAGTGGCCGCGGCCGATCACCGCGCGCCAGATTCTGCGCCCGATGGTGAACTCCTCGCCGTCCACGATGCGCCGATAACTGTCGGGCAGCGTGTATACCGCTTTGCCGAATCCACCGAAGCGCGCCTTGTAGTGCTCGAGCGCCTCCTCATCCCAGCCGGCAGCGCGGTAGAAGCGCACGCCATCGGCGGGCGCCTCGCGCCCGGTATCGGCTACCAGCATGCGGCAGGTCACGTACTCGAGGCGCGTGGTCCACAGCCGGCAGTCATGATGCCGCGTGAGCCAGCCCGCCATGCCGATGTGATCCGGATGCATGTGCGTGCAGATGACACGCTTCAGCGGGCGCCGCTGCAGTGGGCCTGCGAAGGCGCTCTGCCAGGCCGCGGTCGTGTCGGGCATCTGCATGCCGGTATCCGCAAGCGTCCAACCCTCCCCGTCCTCCAGAGCCCAGACGTTGATGTGATTGAGCCCCGCCATGGGCAGACGCATCCGCAGCCACAGAACACCCGGGGCGACGGTGAGCGCCTCCCCAGGGGAGGGGACCGAGTCAAAGGGATAGCTGAGCGCCGTGCGGTCGGCAGCAGAATCGGCAGCAAGCTCCTGCATGGACGAAATGTAGGTGATCGGGGCCGGGGCGCCAAGCGGTAGTGTGCCTGGTCACCCGCCGCTGTCCTCGCGTCTGCCAGCCGACAGCAACATCAAAACCGCCGCATATGCGACCAAGATCATCACCAGCCACCGCAGCCATTCGAGCGGCATCGACCTGACGATGAAGGCGGCGCCCAGGACTCCGGGAATGCCACCCAACGTCAGGCCGAGCGCTGCGGCGGGGCTGTAGCGCCGCGCGCGTACTAAGCGCGCCCCCCCGACCGGCATCAGAAGGGCACATGATCCCATCATGATCGGAAACGCTGCCAGCGGGCTCATGCCCAGAAGCGTTACGAGGATGAGGCACGGCGCATACAGTTCCAGGCCGAGCATCATCGAAACGCCCAGCAGAGCATTGGCACCGACGGCAAACCAGAGCGCACCGCCGTGCAGGGCAAGGGCGTCACCGCTGCCGGCGGGCAGCCAGGAAAGACTCTTCGCAAGCAACAGTCCTGCGGCGATCAGCAGCGCCAGACCCAGGCCCACCTGGATGACCCGGCGCGAGGCGCGCGCAACGACGCCTGCACCGAGCCACGCGCCGCTCACCGCCGCGGCGATCATGACCACCAACGTGGTGACATCCAGCGCGGTCACGGGAATGAGGATCAGTGCCCTCGCGAGTGCGGGCAGGGCGTGACCGGCGTTGAGGGTACCGGGAATCTCCCCGTCCGGCAGGCGCCGCTGCAGTTTGAAGATGGCGATGGTGGGTGCGAAAGCGCCGATGCCGAGGGTGCCTAAGAAGTTCGTACCGAAACCGACCAGAAGGTCCGTGCTGCGCAGACGCCCCAGGGCGCCGCGACCGTGCTCGAGCACCCACCAGCGCCGCGCGTACCAGAGCGCGACTGCCGCGCAGGTCGCGGGCAGCACGTGCACGGCGCTGAGCGTTGGCACGGGCGTCAGCTGCGGGCCGCGGGCGCCCGCTGAGTGGCGTCAGCGCCGCGCCGGGCAGCCGTCTCGTGGCTGCCCCGGTCGCGCCTCGGCCGGCCGGCCGGCGCCTGAATACTTGTGACAGTGCGCATCAGTGTGACAAGTAAATCAGCCCGCAGGGCGCCGATCAAACGGCTCGCGCAAAGCATCAGGTAAACCGCTGCGGATGAGCGTCAGGTCGGGGTTAGAATCTGCGCCGTCGGTCCCCGCAAGAATAGAGCCATGACAACCGGAACGCAGCACGCGGCTGACGATCCGCGCAACCGCGCGATCCTCATCTACGTGAATGGCGCACTGTGTCCGCGCGAAAAGGCAGTAGTGTCGGTGTTCGACGCGGGGTTCATTCTCGGTGATGGTGTGTGGGAGGGATTGCGCGTGCATCGGGGCCGTATTGCGTTCCTCGCCGCCCATCTCGATCGCCTGTATGAAGCCGCCAAGGCCATCGACCTCGACGTAGGGTTGGACCGTTCCGCGCTCACGGCGGCGCTCTATCGGACGCTCGCCGCCAACCAAATGACCGAGGGCGTTCACATCCGTCTCATGGTCACGCGCGGGCTCAAGAGCACGCCCTCCCAGGATCCGCGCGCCTGCATCGGTGAGGCCACGGTGGTCATCATTCCGGAATACAAGCTGCCGCGGCCTGAGATCCTGACACGAGGTCTGAGATTGTTCACGGTGCATGTCCGGCGCGGTGCCCCGGACGTGCAGGATCCGAAGCTCAACTCGCATTCCAAGCTCAACTGCGTCACCGCCTGCATCCAGGCGTCCAAGGCCGGCGCCGACGAGGCACTCATGCTCGACCCGCATGGATTCGTCGCTACCTGCAACTCGACTCATTTCTTTATCGTACGGCGCGGCGAAGTGTGGACCTCGAGCGGTGACTACTGCCTCGCGGGCATCACCCGCGTCAACGTGCTGCGCCTGTGCCGCGAGAACGGCATCGCGGCACATGAGAAGAATTTCAGTCTTACCGAGGCCTACGGTGCCGAGGAAGCTTTCGTGACCGGCACCTTCGCCGGCATCGCACCGGTCATCGAGATCGATGGCCGCCAGATCAGCAGCGTCCGCGGCCCCATGGTCGAGCGCTTGCAGAAGCTCTACCAGGGACTCATCGAGCGCGACGTCGCGGCGTCATCGGCCCCGTGAAGCCGCTGCGACTCGCGATGTGGTCGGGTCCGCGGACTATCTCCACCGCCATGATGCGCGCCTGGGAGAACCGCGGCGACTGCGCGGTCGTGGATGAGCCGCTGTACGCGCACTATCTCTCACATACGGGCCTGGAACATCCGGCACGGGAGGAGGTCATCGCGGCCGGCGAGACGGACTGGCGCAAGGTCGCAGCGCAGCTGATTGGGCCGGTGCCGGGCGGCAAGCCGGTCTGGTATCAGAAGCACATGACGCATCACCTGCTGCCGCATATCGAGCGCGGCTGGCTCGGGCAGCTGGCTCACGTGTTTCTGATCCGCGATCCGCGCGAGGTGCTCCTCTCCTACCTGAGGAGCCGTCCGAGCGTCACCGCCGAGGACATCGGCGTCCTGCAGCAGCTCGAGATCTTCGAGTACGTGCAGCGCTTCTCGGGTGTCACGCCACCAGTCATCGACGCCGGAGAGTTCCTGCGGGCCCCGGAAGCCCAGCTTTGCGCGCTCTGCGAGCGGCTCGGGATCGGCTTTTCACCGCGCATGCTGAGCTGGCCAGCCGGACCGCGCGCGAGTGACGGCGTCTGGGCGCCGTACTGGTATGCGACGGTGCAGCGCTCGACGGGCTTCGAGCCTTACCTTGTTCGCGACCGCCGGGTGCCGCGACCGTGGCAGAGCGTCATCGACACCGTGATGCCGGCCTTCGAAGCGATGTTTGAACGGCGGCTGATGCCGCGCGGCGCGCTCACTGCGTGATCCGGAACGGCCACCGAGTGTAGAATCCGATCCTGAGATTCGCGGGCGCGCGCCATGAATTCCGCAGTGCGCTCTTACCGGGGCGAAGCTTGCCGGCGGCGACCAGATCCCACAACGGTTGGATGCATGGGCCGCCTTCCCGCCAGCAAGATAGTCGTGCGAGTAACGCCGCACCGCACTGCAGATCCCACGAATCCAATCGCCATGCACCGCATGATGGCGTCGGCAGCTGATTCACTAGGTAGGCTCACCCATCCAGTAGCTGCCAAGAGGCGGTGCCATCATGTCACGATCGGTGCTGATCAAACTCGTCGACGGCATCGCTCCACCGTGCCGTCTTGTAACTGCTACCATCGCCCGTACGATCAGACACCCGTAGGGTGATCTCCCACAGGGAGAAATATTGGGCGGAACCGGTGTAGCGTTACCTGCACGCACTGAGCGGAAAGTCCAGCTCGGTTTCGCCTTTGCGCTCACCTGCCTGGCCGTGGTCGGGGTTGTCTCTTATTTCAGGGTCGTGCGCTTGAGCGAGAATGCGGCGTGGGTGGAGCACACCCACGAGGTTCTCAGCAGCCTCGAATTGCTGCTGGCGGCCGCAACCGACTCCGAGACTGCTGAGCGCGGCTACGTCATCACGGGCGATGACAGCTATCTTGAGCCCTACCGACAGGCGGCGGCGATCGTTGACGCCCAGGCGAGGCGCGTGCGCGAGCTGACGGCGGACAACCGCGCTCAACAGCAACGGCTCGACCTAGTGGAACCGCTCCTCGCCGACCGACTTGCGAGTTTACGCGCCGTCATCGAGTTGCGGAAAGAGCAAAGTTTCGCGGCGGCGCAAGCCGAGATTCTCACCGGCAAAGGCAAACAGTTTCACGATCGGATTCGCCGCCTGATCGCTCAGATGGAGGATGCCGAGACGTCTCTGCTCAAGGAGCGCGAACAACGGGCCCGCCATAGTTCCGCGATCGCTAAATCGGTCATCATCGGCGGCGGGCTCCTCGGTTGCGGACTCGTTGGCCTCGCCCTGGTTGCGATCCGCCGGGACTTCGCCGGCCGGGCGCGAGCCGAGCGAGCCTTGCGCGAGACAAATGATCAGCTCGAATTGCGCGTTCGGCAGCGCACCGCAGAGCTTGAGAAGGCGGGAGAGGCTCATGCACGGCTGGCAGCCATTATTGAATCCTCCGACGACGCGATCGCCAGCAAGGATCTGCAGGGCATCATCACCAGCTGGAACCCCGGGGCAGAGCGGCTGTTCGGCTACTCCGCACAGGAGGCCGTCGGCAGGCCCATGACCATAGTGATCCCGCCGGAGCGCTCCGCCGAGGAGCCGGTGATCCTCGCGCGCATTGCGCGCGGGGAGACGACGGATCATTTCGAGACGCTGCGGATCAGCAAGGACGGACGGAAAATCGATGTTTCCGTCACCATCTCCCCGATCCGGGACAGCCAAGGTCGTATCATCGGCGCATCCAAGATTGCTCGGGAAATCACCGAGCGCAAGCTTGCGCAACTCAAGGCGCAGGCCCAGCTCGCGCGCCTCAACCTACTGCAGCAGATTACCCGGGCGATCGGTGAGCGTCAGGACATCCAGAGCATCTTTCAGGTTGTTATCCGCACGCTCGAAGAGCACTTGCCGGTGGATTTCTGCTGCATCTGCCTCTATGACCCGGCCCAAAATGCCGTGATCGTCACGAGCGTTGGCTTGCGAAGCCAGCCGCTGGCAATGGAGCTCGCGATGACGCAACAGGCGCGCATTGGGGTCGATGAAAATGGGTTGTCGCAGTGCGTGCGCGGCCGGCTGGTCTATGAGCCGGATATCACTCAGGTCCCATGCCCGTTTCCGCAGCGGTTGGCGAAAGGAGCATTGAGCGCGATGGTCGCGACTCCCTTACTGGTCGAAAACAAGGTGTTCGGCGTCCTCATCGCCGCGCGCCAGAACGCCCACAGCTTCAGTAGTGGTGAATGTGAATTTTTGCGTCAAGCGAGCGAGCACGTCGCCCTGGCGGCCCACCAGGCGCAACTCTACAGCGCTCTGCAACAGGCCTATGACGACTT
>DASZHQ010000030.1:0-46330 GCA_035937715.1 Steroidobacteraceae bacterium
TCGGGGGTGCCAGCACCATGCCGCCCGAGAGCAGCGCCAGCACCCAGTGCGCGCCGGCGCGCAGCATGTGTGCCGCGTCCACGTGGAAGATCTGGCTCGAGCGGAAGTTCGCCCAGACGCGCTCGAGTCCCGCCACCGCGCGCCGCCAGTGGTGGGCTTCCGCGGCCAGGACGCTGGCTGCAACGGCTCCGGCGGAGGTGCCGACGATGACCTGGAACGGGTTGCGCGACCGCGGCAGCAGCTCCGCGAGCGCCAACAGCACCCCGACCTGGTAGGCCGAGCGCGCTCCGCCCCCCGTCAGCACCAGCCCGACGCTCGGGCGCATGCTCGGTCGGGAGGTAGTTTCGGCGAGGAGGTCCATGTTTGCGCTCATCGCCGCCTATTATGAAACCCCTCGCGGCGGTTGCTGTGTGACAGAAGTCGCGCCCGCAAGCACCCCCCTCGGGAAGATCCCGTGGCGGGGGCATCGCGGCGCACGTTAGTCATACACGACCACTCTAATCGTGAACGCCAATGTGGACGGAATCCCGCAGTTTTTCCAGGCGTCTCAGCGCGGCCTCACCCGCAAACTCTGCCCCGAGGGCATTCGCTTAGCTTGGCGGCAACACGGGTTCGCTCGTTGCAGCCGCGCTGTGGCTTTCAGTCCGGCGTCAGCGTGAGAGCGTGTTGCGCGGGGCCCGGCAGGAACGGCAGCGGCTCGCCCCGCGCCCACTCCATGAAGCCCGCCCGGTAGTAGGGCGAGAGCGGGTGCCCGCTCTGGCCTCCGGGGATGACCAGATAGCCCTCGCTCTCGCGCCCGGGCGAGACGGCGAAACGCTCCGAGGCGCCGAACAGCGTGCCATCCTGCACGCGCGGCATGTCGTGATCGCCGGGCAGCTGCTGTGTCGGCATGTCGAGAAATGCAGCGAGCCACGGCAGGGGGTGCGAGAGCGGATGGCGAATGCGCACTACATTACGTGCCCCCCAGGTGCAGCGCGCGAGCTCGGGGCAGCTGGCATCGAGGCCTGCGATGGTGGCGTCGACCTGCGCGCGCAGGAACTCCGGCCAGTTCGCGTACTGCCTGGCAAGCAGATGCAGGGGCTGCGCAGTCACCAGCTCCCAAAGCGGACCTTCGAACTGCTCCGGCGGCCAGGCGTCATCGGCGGCAGAGATGCGCAGCGCCCCAAGCAGCATGCCCCATACGGCCTCGCGCGTGCGTTCGTGGTAGGCGCGCACCAGACGGTAGCCGACGGAGTCGACGCTCGCCCGCGCGTTCCAGTGCTCGATGAGCGCACGGAACTCGGCCCGGCGCGCAGACCCGCGCACGCTGTCCGCATCCAGCAGCGCGAGCAACAGCGTGCGCCAGCGGCCGAGGAACACGGCGCGGTCATCGAGCTGGATGCGCAGCATGTCGGCCGGGGTGATGTTGCCGGAAAGGGCAAATAGGTCGTCGCGGATCTGGCCCGCACGTGCACCGAGGTTGTATTCGGCGCCGAGCGCGGCTACATCGCCGCCGATGAGCTCCTGCTGGCGTTGATCGTCCGTTACGCGTGCGTTGGCAGTCCACAGCCGCCCGAGCGGCGGATCGACGATGCGCGGGTGATCGGCCGCGGTGGTCCAGGGGGCCCCGGCGCGGGCGCGCTGCGCCGTCGTGTCTCGGGGAATGCGGCCGAAAATGGTCCAGGCGATGTGGCCCGCGGCGTCGCCGATCACGACGTTCTGGTGAGGGATACCCACCTCGGGTGCAAGCGCGAGCGCCTCATCGATCGAGCGCGCCCGCTCCAGGTCCATCAGCTTGATGTTGGTGGCTTGCGGCAGCTGTGCCAGCCACGAGCCGAACCAGCAGCTGTGTTGCGCCGGGTCAATACGCAGCAATACTCCCGCCGGTCCTGACTTCACCTCCAGCACTACGGGAGCCGCGCCGTGGACGCGCAGCTCCTCACGCACCACCGACAGCGCGAGGCTCCCCTGCGGCGTCAACAGCGCGTGCTGCGCGAGGCCGAGGCACGGCACCTGCTCGACATCCAGCCACAGGCCGTAGCTGTTGGTGTAGCCCCAGGCAATGTGACCGTTCGATCCGGCCACCAGCAGCGGCGTCCCGGGCAGGGTGACCCCGTTCAGATCGAGTGCCGCCGCCGTGCCGGCGGCCGCGCTCTTCAGGCGCGCGTGATACCACACCGGCGGCACGCGCTCCCCGAGGTGCATGTCATTGGCGACGAGCGCGACGCCGCTCGCCGTCAGGCGCCCCGCGACCGCCCAGCTGTTGCTGCCAGCGGCCGGCGTGCGCATCGCGGGTGCTGCCGAGTCGGGCGACACGCCGCTGTCGCGTACGTTGAGCGCGCTGGCATCGGGCACCGGCGCGCCGCCCGCGATCGTTGCGGGCGTGGGGCCGTCGGGCGCATCCCAGCTCGTGCCGAGCGGATACAGGAAATGCAGGGCGCACTTCCAGCCCGCCGCGCAGGCCGGGCCGCCAAGGCGCGCGTTGATCTCGCGCCGCAGGATCTCGCGGCGCAGACTGCTCGCCTGCAGATCCCACCACATGGCGTGCTCGACGAGAACCGTGTCTTCCGGCCGCCACGCGGCCGGGGCCTGCCCGAGCACCCAGTACTCCCACGGCCGCCCGGCGAGGCTGGCGAGCCCCGCATTGACGCCGCGGGCGTAGGCTTCGAGCAGCGCGCGCTGCTGCGCCGTCGCCGCGCCCAGCACCTCGCGCGCCACGTGACGGAACCTGAACAGGCGCGTGCGCAGGTCCTCCTCGAGCGCCACCCTGCCGAAGAGCTCCGCCAGCTCGCCGGCCGCGTGGCGCCGCGCGAGATCCATCTGGAAGTAACGATCCTGCGCGTGCACGAAGCCGGTCGCGTAGGCGAGATCGAGGCGATCGGCGGCCTCGATCGTGGGCACGCCGCGCGCATCGCGCGTGATGCGCACGCTCGCCGTAACGCCCCTCTCGCGCAGCTCACCGTCGAGCTGTGGGAGCGAGGCACGCAGCAGCGCATAGGCGCAGGCCAGAGCGGCGAGCACCAGCAGCCCGGCGGCTGCGGCGAAGTACTTGAGCCTCCGCATGCGCCTTGCCTGTGAGGGCCTAGTCCAGCGTGACCTTGAGGATCTGCATCGAGTTGGTCCCGCCCTGGACGCCGGACAACTCGCCCTTGGTGAGAATCACCAGGTCGCTCTTCTTCACCAGCTGCAGCTCGAGCATTCGTGTGAACAGTGCGCGATACAGGTCCCCGGTGGAGTCGCCTGGGGTCGTGACATCGAAGATCACCGGGTAGACTCCGCGGTAGAGCGTGACGCGCCGGCGCGTCGCCTCGTGGCGCGTGAAAGCGTAGATGGGAATATCCGCGCGAATGCGCGACATCCATAGCGGCGTGGCGCCCGATTCGGTGAGCGCCACGATGGCGCGCACCTTCATGTGGTTGGCCGTGTACATGACAGCCATGGCGATCGCTTCCTCGGTGGCGCGGAACTCGCCCTCCACGCTGCGCTGACGCGAGCGCGGATGGGTGAACTGATACTTCTCGGCGCCCTCGATGACCTGCGCCATCGCCTGCACCGCGCGCACCGGATAGCGCCCGGTGGCGGTCTCCGCCGAGAGCATCACGGCATCGGTGCCGTCCATCACGGCGTTGGCAACATCGCTCACCTCGGCCCGCGTCGGGACGGGGCTCTGGATCATCGACTCCATCATCTGCGTGGCGGTGATGACCACCTTGTTGCGGGCGCGCGTCTCGTGAATGATGGTCTTCTGCAGCCCGGTGAGCTCCGCGTAGCCCATCTCGACCCCCAGGTCGCCGCGCGCCACCATGATGACGTCCGACGTGTCGATGATGCCGGGGAGATTCTCGACCGCCTCGTGCCGCTCGATCTTGGCGACCATGCGCGCCTCGCCGCCGGCGGCGCGCAGCAGCGTGCGTGCCTGCTCGATGTCGGCAGCCTCGCGCGCAAACGACACCGCCATGTAGTCGATGCCTTCCTCGGCGGCGAAGCGGATGTCCTCGTGGTCGCGCTCCGACAGCGCCGGCGCAGAGATCCCCCCGCCCTGACGGTTGAGCCCCTTGCGGTCGGAGAGCTCGCCGCCGACGCGCACGCGCGTCTCGACGGTCGTGGGCGAGACGCGCACCACGTCGAGGACGATCTGCCCGTCGTTCAGCAGCAGCGTGTCGCCGGCAGCGACGTCGCGCGGCAGATTCTTGTAGGCGACGCCGACACTGAGCGCAGTCCCGGCCCTGGGATCGAGCCCGGTGTCGAGCGTCAACGGGGCACCTTCGGTGAGCTGCACGCGCCCCTCGCGAAAGCACTCGATGCGGATCTTCGGGCCGGCGAGGTCGAGCAGCACCCCGACGCACCGATCAGCGCGCCGCGCGGCCTCGCGCACCAGCGCCAGGCGGCGCCGGCGGTCGGCGACTGTGCCATGCGAGGCATTGAGGCGCGCGACGTCGAGGCCGGCGTGCATCATCTGCGTGAGCACCTCGAGGTCATCGGTCGCCGGACCGATGGTGGCGACGATCTTGGCGCGCCGCAGCAGCGCCGGGTTGCTTGCATCACCCACGGGCGCGCTCCTCCAGCACGGCAACTGCCGGCAGCGTCTTGCCTTCCACGAACTCGAGGAACGCCCCGCCGCCGGTGGAGATGTAGGAGATGCCGTCCTCGACGCCGTACTTCTCGATGGCCGCGAGCGTGTCGCCGCCGCCGGCGAGCGAGAACGCCTTGCTGCGCGCGATCGCCCGGGCGATGGTGCGCGTGCCCTCGCCGAACTGGTCGAACTCGAACACACCCACCGGCCCGTTCCAGATGGTGGTGCCGGCTGCCTGCAGCAGCGCGCCGCAGCGGTCGGCGCTGTCGGGCCCGATGTCCAGGATCATTTCGTCGCGGCGCACTTCCTTCACCGGACGCACGTCGGCGTGCGCGGTGGCGGCGAATTCCCTCCCCACCACCACGTCAGTGGGGAGCAGGATCGCCGCGTCGCGTGCCCGCGCCTTGTCCATGAGGCGCCGCGCGACGTCGAGCATTTCGGTTTCGCACAGCGATCTGCCGACGTCGATGCCGGTGGCGGCAAGGAAGGTATTGGCAATGCCGCCCCCCACGATCAGCTGATCCACCTTCTCCAGCAGCGACTCGAGCACCATCAGCTTGGTCGATACCTTGGAACCGCCGACCACCGCCACCAGCGGCCGCGCCGGCTTCTCCAGCGCGCGCTCGAGCGCCTCGAGCTCGCCCATCAGCAGCGGGCCTGCGCACGCGACCGGCGCGTAGCGCGCCACCCCGTGCGTGCTGGCCTCGGCGCGATGTGCGGTACCGAAGGCATCCATGACGAATACCTCGCACAACGCGGCCATACGGCGTGCGAGCTGTTCGTCGTCCTGCTTCTCGCCCCTGAGAAAGCGCACGTTCTCGCACAACACGGCGCTCCCCGGAGCGCAGTCGACGCCGTCGATCCACTGCTTGCGCAGCGGCACGGGCTTACCCAGCAGCTCCGAGAGCCGCGCGGCCACCGGCGCCAGCGTCAGCGCCGGATCCCCCTCGCCCTCTTTCGGCCGGCCGAGATGCGACATGACGAACACCCGTGCGTGCTGGTCGAGCGCGTAGCGGATGGTGGCGAGCGCGGCGCGGATGCGCGCATCGCTCGTGACCACGCCGTTCTGCACCGGCACGTTCAGGTCTTCCCGGATCAGGACCCGCTTGTTGCGCAAGTCCGTGTCGGTCATGCGCACCAACCTCATGACGCCCGCGACCACGCCAGCGTGGTATCGATCATGCGGTTGGAGAAGCCCCACTCGTTGTCATACCAGGCGCACACCTTGACCAGCGTGCCCTCGATCACCTTGGTGAGCGTCGCGTCGAACACCGCGGAATGCGCGTCGTGATTGAAGTCGACCGACACCAGCGGCGCATCGTTGTAGGCCAGGATCCCCTTGAGCGTGCCGGCGGCGGCCTGCTGCAGCGTCTTGTTGACTTCCTCGACCGTGGTGGCGCGCTTCGCGCTGAAGGTGAGATCCACCAGCGAGACATTGATGGTTGGCACGCGCACCGAGAAGCCGTCGAGCTTGCCCTTGAGCTCAGGCAGTACCAGGCCGACGGCGGCGGCGGCGCCGGTCTTGGTCGGGATCTGCGACATGGTTGCGGAGCGGGCGCGACGCAGATCGGGGTGGTAGACGTCGGTGAGCACCTGATCGTTGGTGTAGGCGTGGATCGTGGTCATGATGCCGGCGGCGATGCCGACCGTGTCGTGCATCACCTTGGCAACCGGGGCGAGGCAGTTGGTGGTGCATGAGGCGTTGGAGATCACGCTGTGGCTGCTCCTGAGCACATGGTGGTTCACGCCGTAGACGATGGTCGCGTCCACGTCATCCCCACCCGGAGCGGAGATCACCACTTTCTTAGCACCGCCCTTCAGGTGCGCGCCGGCCTTCGCCTTGCTGGTAAAGAGCCCAGTGCACTCGAGCACGTATTCGACGCCGACCTCGCCCCAGGGAAGCTTGCCCGGGTCGCGCTCGGCAAACACCCGGATGCGGTCGCCGTTCACCACCATGTAATCGCCGTCGACCTTCACCTCGCCCGCGAACCTGCCGTGGACGGTATCGTGGCGCGTCAGGTGCGCATTGGCCTTCGGGTCGCACAGGTCGTTGAGGGCGACGATCTGCACCTCGTTGGTGCGCCTGCCCTCGTAAAGGGCGCGCAGCACGTTGCGTCCGATGCGCCCGTAACCGTTGATGCCTACCCTGATGGCCATGCGCTCATTCCTCCAGCAGTTCGCGAATCAGTTGCCCGATATTATCGGCCGTGAAACCAAAATGAGGGAAAACATCGGCCACCTTGCCCGAGGCACCGAAGCGGTCGATGCCGAGCACGCGGCCCGCGCTGCCGACGTAGCGCCACCAGCTCTGCCGCGCCCCGGCCTCCACGGCGAGGCGCCGGGTCAACGCGCGTGGCAGTACTGCTTCGCGGTAGGCGGCGTCCTGCGCATCGAACGCCTCGGTCGAGGGCATGGAGACCAGGCGCACCCGCCGCCCGGCCGCGTTCATGGCGGTCACCGCTTGCGCCGCGATGCCGACTTCCGAGCCGGTCGCGATCACCAGTGCCTCCGCTTTACCGGGCGGGTCGATCAGCACATAACCGCCGCGGCGGATGTTAGCGAGCTGCTCCGCGGTGCGCGGCTGCTGCGGCAGCGGCTGGCGCGTGAATACCAGCGCGCTCGGCCCCTGGCGCTCGATGGCGAGCGTCCAGGTCACGGCAGTCTCGGCGGCATCGCACGGCCGCCACAGGCTCAGGTGCGGTATCGCGCGCAGGCTCCCCAGGTGCTCGACCGGCTGGTGGGTCGGACCGTCCTCACCGAGCCCGATCGAGTCATGCGTGTACACCAGGATGACGCGCGCGTTCATCAGGCACGCCAGGCGCACGGCGTTGCGCGCATAGTCGGAGAACACCAGGAACGTGCCGCCGTAGGGAATGAGACCGCCGTGCAGCGCGATGCCGTTCATGATCGCCGTCATGCCGAACTCACGTACGCCGTAGTGCAGATAGTCGCCCGTGCCTTCCGCGCGGCTGAGGGTGCGCGCGCCCTTGAACTGCGTGTTGTTCGATCCGGTGAGATCGGCGGAGCCGCCGAAGATCTCCGGCAGCGCCGGCGCGAGCACATTGAGCGCCGCCTGCGAGGACTGGCGCGTGGCCTGCGGCGCGCTCTGCCTGAGCAGCTCCTGCAGCGTGCGCGCCGCGGTGTCCGGCCAGGCAGCGGGCAGCTCCCCGCGCGTGCGGCGTTCGAATTCGCGCGCAGCTTCAGGGAAGGCGGCGGCGTAACGCGCAAACAGCTCCCGCCAGGCCGACTCGAGCGCTGCGCCCTGCCGGCGATGATCCCAGGCGGCGCGGATCTCCTCCGGCACCACGAACGGCGGATACGGCCACCCCAGGGCCTGGCGCGCCGCAGCCACCTCGTCCGCGCCGAGCGCCTCGCCGTGCGCCTCCTTCGTGCCCTGCTTGTGGGGGGCGCCGTAGCCGATGATGGTCTTGCAGCAGATGAGCGAGGGGCGTTTATCTTCCGCGCGCGCGGCCGTGATCGCAGCGGTTACCGCCTGCGCATCCAGGCCGTCGACGTTGGGCACGACGTGCCAGCCGTAGGCGGCGAAGCGGGCGGGTGTATCGTCGGTGAACCAGCCCGCGACCTTACCGTCGATCGAGATGCCGTTGTCATCGTAGAAGACGATGAGCCGGCCAAGTCCGAGCGTGCCGGCGAGCGAGCAGGCCTCGTGCGAGACACCCTCCATGAGGCAGCCGTCGCCACAGAAGCAGTAGGTGTAGTGATCGACGAGGTTGAAGCCGTCGCGATTGAACTGCGCCGCGAGCAGCTTCGCGGCGAGCGCCATCCCGACCGCGTTGGCAAGCCCCTGGCCGAGCGGCCCGGTGGTGGTCTCGATGCCGAGCGGCAGGTCGTACTCGGGGTGGCCCGGAGTCTTGCTGCCGAGCTGACGGAAGCTCTGCAGGTCGGCGATCGTGAGCGGATAGCCGCTCAGGTATAGCAGCGAATACAACAGCATCGAGCCGTGGCCGTTGGAGAGCACGAAGCGGTCACGGTCCACCCACTGCGGATTTCCCGGGTTGTGTCGCAGGAAGTCGCCCCACAGTACCTGGGCGATGTCGGCCATGCCCATCGGCATGCCGGGGTGTCCGGAGTTCGCGCGCTGCACGGCGTCCATGGACAGTGCGCGGATGGCGTTGGCGAGTTCGCGGCGTGTGCTCATGCGGCTCTTTTGGGCGGCTCATCGCCGCAGCAGCGGATCTCAAAGGCGGCCAGCGCCGCGCTTGCGGTCAGGCAGCGCGCAACGCTCCGGGGGCGCGCATTCTCCACCACTCGCGCCCGATGCTCAATCGCTGCGCCGGTGAACGTGGCGCGCGCGCATGCGGCGCTCCACCGAGCGCGAGGGCGCTTGCTGCGCGCGGCGGTGTCTGCGCTGCAGGGGTGTATCCGCGAGGCGACTTAAAGTTCCGCGTGCCTTGAGGTGCGCGGGCCTGTTTCACACTTCTGCGGCCCGAAACGGTATCGCGTCATGTCGCCTGCGAGGAACACCTCGCTGCGCAGGACTTGGTTCACTGCAGCAGCCCGGGGAGCTCTGCTACCCTTTTTCTCAATGAGCGCACTCCACCTGGTTCAGTTTACCGACCCGCATCTCTACGGCAGCGAGAGCGAATCGCTGCGTGGTGTCGCGACGCTGCCCGCGCTGCGCGCCGCGCTCACGCAGGCGCGCGCACGCGTTTGGCCGCCCGATGCGTTGCTCGTGACCGGCGATCTGGTACAGGACGATCCGGGCGGCTATGCGCATTTCCGGCGCCTGCTCGGCGGCCTGGGACTGCCGGTGTTGTGTCTGCCGGGCAACCACGATGAGCCGGAGGCGATGCGCCGCGAGCTCGCCGGCGAGCCTTTCGTCCTTGGTGGCTTCGTCGACCTGGGACGCTGGCGCATAGTGCTGCTCGACAGCTGCATTCCCGGCGCTGCCGGTGGCGCCTTGAGCGCGGACGCTCTGGCAGGGCTCGAGGAGGCGCTCGCCGGGGCGGGCACGCGCCATTGCATGGTGTGCCTGCACCACCATCCCGTGCCGATGGCCAGCCGCTGGCTCGATCGCGTGGGCCTGGCCAACGCCGCCGAGTTTCTGCATACCATCGACGCACATCGCAACGTACGTGCGATAGTGTGGGGCCATGTGCACCAGAGCTACGACGGGCTGCGCAAGGGTGTGCGCCTGCTGGCCACGCCCTCGACCTGCGCGCAGTTTCTGCCAAACTCCGATGACTTCGCCGTGGACCACCGCCCGCCGGCCTATCGCACCTTCGAGCTGCGCGCCGACGGCACGCTGCTGACGGAGGTCGTGTGGGTCGAACAACATTGCGGTGGCTCCTCGCGCTCAGCCTGCTCGGCAGCCTGACCACACCGGCCCTGACTGCGCGGGCCGCGGGCCCGGTGTGGGCGATCCGCGGCGCACACAACACCGTATACCTGGCCGGTTCCATACACATGCTGCCAGCGCAGGACGCGGCGCTCCCGGCGGCGTTCGACCGAGCCTATGCCGACTCCGCGAACCTCGTGATGGAGCTCGACCTGGGCAAGCTCGATCCGCTCGCCGTGGGCGGCTGGATGGTGCAGCACGGCGCGCTGCCGCCTGGCGTGAGCCTGCGTACCATGCTCGGCGAGGAGCGCTACACGCGTGTCACTGCGGCGGCCGCGCAGCTCGGCCTCACGGCGGAGCTGCTGGACGGCCAGGCGCCATGGGTGATCGGCATCGAGCTCGCCGATCTGGAGTACGTGCACCTCGGCTTCGACCCGCAACAGGGCGTCGAGGAGCAGCTCGTGCGCCGCGCGCAGGCCGATGGCAAATCGACCGCCGGGCTGGAAACGATCGAGGAGGAGCTCGGGGCTCTCGAGGCGCTGTCGCGCGAGGACCAGCTGCGCATGCTCGACCAGACGATCATCGACCTGAAGGAGTCGCCCGCGCAGTTGCAGGAGGTCGTGAGTGCCTGGCGCAGCGGCGACGCCGCGCGGCTGGCCGCGCTCCTGGCAAGCGAGTACCGCTCCTTTCCGGCCCTGTACCGGGCGCTGGTAACCGCACGCAACGAGCGCTGGCTGCCGCAGATCGAGCAGCTGCTGCGGGGCCGGGAGAATTGCCTCGTCGTCGTGGGCTCGCTGCACCTCGTGGGCGATGGGGGCCTGCTGGGACTCTTGCGCAAGGATGGGTTCTCGCCGCAGCAGCTGAACTAGGCGCACGCCCCCGAAAATCCTTTTTTGCGCTCACGCCGGCGCCTTCACTCGTGCGCCGCCGGTCCGGAGCGTCTCGAGTAGAAGCGCCACAGCGGCACGGCCAGCAGCAGCGTCCAGGCCAGCACCAGCCACCCCACGAAGCCATCGAAGCCGCTCAACAGAAAGCCCAGTGGAGCCGCGCGCCAAGGCCGGGTCAGCTCGTGCGTCACCAGCATCACCCACACCCAGCCGGCATGCAGTCCGATGCAGGCGGCGATGTTCCCGGTCGCCGCGCGCACCAGCCCGAGCACGACTCCCACGGCGAGGAGCGCGAGGAACGCGTCGGCGATCCCGGCGGGCTGCGCAAATGTGTGCAGAGTGCCCAGCAGCAGGTCGAGCCCGCTGTGCGCGGAGACCGCGGCGGGCGCGATGTGGTAGCTGGCGAGGAAATGCGTGGCGGAATATACCACCGCGGTCAGCAGCACCGCGGCGCCTGTGCCCGACTCGCGCTCGATGGCGGTGTGCATGGCTCCGCGCAGGAACGTCTCTTCTATGAAAGCCACGAATAAACCGCTGAGGGCGCGCAGGGCGATGAGCCTGGCAAGCGCCCCCGCGCTGATGTCGGAAGCCGCGCTCCAGTCAAGCAGCCCGAGGGCCGTCATGATGACGACCACCCCGAGCATGGTTGCCACACCCAGGCCGAGAGCGAGGAACATCTCGCGCACAAACGCGCGCCGCGCCAGCGCGTAACCGAGGCTCCCGCGATCTGCGAGCCGCAGACGCCGCGCCACGAGCACGAATCCGAGCGCCAGTGCCAGCATCCCGATGCGCTCGCCGATGCGATGAAACGGGAAGTCGAAATGCGGGTGCAGCAGCGTCCACGCCGGATAGGTGAAGAGCGCGATCGCCGCCAACGCCAGCGCCATGAGGGCGAGAAACCAGACAAATGCACGCATCGGAGAAAGCGCTTCGCTTGCCAGAGCAGCCCGGCGCCGCATAGCTTATGGTGCTCTGCGGTGAGGAGTCATGTCCGGAGTCCCCCTACAACCCATCGTCATCTGGTTCGGCCGGGTCGGCGACATGATTCTGCTGTCGGCGCTGCTGGACATCCTGCATCGCCGCTACGGAAGCCCCTGTCACGTGATCGGCGCCGGCTTCTGGCCGGCGGAGATCTACGCCGCGCACAGCGATGTGGCGCGCGTTACCTGCCTGCACCGCTACACCGCGTTCCTGTTCGACGGCGCGTGGTGGCACGCGCTTCGGGCGTTGCGCGCCAGCCGCGCCGAACCGGTTTATGTGTGCGAGTACGATCCGCGTAAGCTCGCGAGAATCCGGCGGCTGCTGAAGCTCAGTGGCACCGATGCGGCGCGCTGCCTGTTCATCACGGACCTGCTCGATGCATCCAGGACGCCGGCGCCAGCGCATTGGGGCGATGCGCAGGCGGACGTGGACACCCCCCTACCCCACACGTTCAAAACTGACCCAGCGCATTGGGTGGACCGGCTGGTGAGTTTCGGACGGTTGACACCGCCCGCCTTCAACACCGCCGACTACCCCTGGCCAGTGCCCCCGCCGGTCGGCGCCCCGCACCTGGAGGTGTCTGCGGCGGCGCGCATCGAGTGCGCGGCCTGGCTCGAGGCGCGGGGCTGGGGCGCCCGTCCGCTGGTGTTGGTGCAGCCCGGTAATCGCCGCACCATGCGCGGCAGGAAGCTGCGCCTCTCGAGCGCAGACGACAAGGCCTGGCCGCCTGAGCGCTGGGCAGCGCTGCTGCATCAGATTCATGCCCGCATGCCGCAGGCGGAGATCATGCTGTGTGGTGCGCCGCGCGAGTCGCGGCTGCTCTCCTGGATCGCAGCCGCGGCGCAATTGCCGGCGGTGGCGGCCGTCGAGCTGCCGCTGCCGCGGCTCCTCGCGCTATGCGCCCGGGCGCACAGCATGATCTCCGTAGACACCGGCCCTGCGCACGCGGCAGCAGCGCTGTCGCTGCCGCTGGTCGTGCTGTTCGGGGCGCATGCGCAGGCAGAGTGGCTCCCGCGCGCTCCCTCCGGCTCCGCCGTCGTGGGGCTGGGTGGTCCGCCGTATTCGACCCGCCTCGATCAGATTGGCGCGGAAACCGTGTTCACCGCCTGGCGCTCACTCCCCGGGCGGGAGGCATTGGCGAGCGGTTCGGGCGCAGGTGTGCCGCAGTCGGACCTGGCGCTCAAGCCGACAGCAGCGAACGCCACTGCGCCGTGACGGTGCTCAGGCGGAAGCGCGGGTCGGGCGCGGCCTGCGGCCGCGAGCCCGCACGCCACGCGTGGATGCGCTCCACGTACGCATCGAACAGTCCCGCGGCCGCCGCCAGCCGAGCCGGCGCACGCCGCCACGCTGGAGGCAGGTGTCCGAACGTGCCCTCGTAGAGGCGGCAGGCGCGGGTCAGCGGCAACACCTGCTGCGGGTCGCCGACGACCTCGAGCGCCGCACCGCAGTCGTGCGTCAGCACCGGCGTCCCAAGTGCATGCGACTCGGCGAACACCAGTCCGAAGGTCTCAGGAATGACGAAGTTGGGAAAGAAAGTGCACAGCGCGCTGCGCACTTCGGCATGCATGCGCGCCTGCGGTTGGGCCCCGAGGAATTGCACGCCGGCGCCGGCAGCGGTGCGGTCCGCCTTGTAGCCGGGATTGCCGACAATCAGGCGCAGATCCGGCATCTGCCGCCTGAGGGCGCCGAAGGCATCGAGCGTGAAGTCGAGCCCCTTGTTGGGTGATGAGAAAAACACGAGCTTGGTCTCATCCACCGGCGTGGCGTCGGGGGCGAGCGCATCATCGACCGGATTGTAGATGGTGAGGGTGCGCACCCGGGAGGCGAGCCCGAGGCTGTGCAGCGTTGCCTCCACGCCGGCGCGCTGCGAATCCGACACGCACACCGCGGTCACCACCCGCTGCAGCGGCGTCACCGCGACAGCGGCCAGCCAGCGCGCGCGTTTCGAATGCGGATGAAAGCGGTCGTGCAGCCAAAGGTACGGTCGCGCTGCCGGATACTGTTCGCACAGCAGCGCTAGCACACGCGCATCGCGGTGGACGACGATGCTGGTGATGCCCGCCAGGCGCTGGGGCCGGCGGTAGCGTTCCCAGTCCTCGGTGCGGTTGTGCTGGATCACCCACGCCCCGAGTGCGTCGGCGATGCGCGTGAGAGTCGCCTCGCTCCCGCCCATGGCGCGCTCGCGCAGGGTGCGCGTGTCGTAAGGCTCGCCGCACACCGGGTCGTAGAACAGGACCGAGCTCATTTTCGGATATTCTACGCACCTGGCACCCGAGCGACGGTGAGGGCATGCGTGGGGAGTGACAGCGGCCTGTCGGCGTGCATCATCACGTTCAACGAAGCCGACCGCCTCGAAGCCTGCCTGCACTCGGTCGGCTTCTGCGACGAGATCATCGTCGTCGACTCGCACTCGAACGACGGCACGCGCGAGCTCGCCGCCCGCTTCGGGGCTTGCGTCATCGAGCGCGATTGGCCGGGTTATCGCTCACAGAAGCAGTTTGCCGTGCAGGCGGCGCGCCACGAGTGGGTGCTGTGCCTGGACGCCGACGAACGCGTGAGTGAGCGGCTGCGCGGCGAGATCATCGCCCTGCGGGCGCACGGCTTCGCGGGTGCTGCCGGCTGGTCGGTGCCGCGTATCACCGACTACTTCGGTCGTTTCCTGCGCCACGGCAACGCCTATCCCGACCGCCTGGTGCGCCTGTTCGACCGGCGCCGCGGCGGCTTCGTCGGCTACGAGATCCATGAGAACACGCGCGTCGCCGGCCGCGTTGGCCGGCTGCACGGCCACCTCGAGCACTACTCCTATCGCAGCCTCGGCGAGCATCAGAACCGCATGCAACGCTACGCGGATCTCATGGCCCAGGCTCTGTACGATGACGGCAGGCGCTGCGGCCTGATGCGTGTGCTGCTCAATCCGCAATGGCGCTTCGTGCGGGGCTACCTGCTGCGGCTCGGCTTTCTCGACGGCTGGCGCGGACTGGTATTTGCGCTGATCGAGTCGGGCTACGTGCGGCGCAAGTACCTAGGCCTTTACATCCGCAGCCGCGGACTGCCGGGCTGACCACACCGCTACCTGGGCAAGCCGCGCCAGCGGGTCGGCGAGTTCCAGCAGTGCGAGTTTCTCGGCCGCGCTCAGCGGCAGGATCTCCGCCCAGCGGTTGCCGACCCAGCCGGCATCCTCGTAGTGCGCCTCGACATACGCGTAGGCGCCGCCAAGTCTCGGCAGCACCTCGCGCAACAGCTCGCCGAGGTGCGCGAGCTCGGCAGGCAGCGCGCATGGCGCCTCATCGGGCAGGTAGTCGACTTCGGCGAGATTGAGGCCGTCCGGCTGCTGCCAGCGTCGCAGCAGGCGGAAGCGCCGCTCGCCCACGCACATGACGCCCAGTAGCCCGTCCGGCAGCGTGTCGAAATCCACCAGCCGCGCGCTGGTGCCGGTGGCGGCTACGGCGTCGACGGCGCCCGCCTCGGCGCCCGCGAGAATCAGCACCACGCCGAATGAGCCCTGCGCCTTCAGGCAGCGCCGCACCATGTCGAGGTAGCGAGTCTCGAAGATGCGCAGGCTGAGCGGGCCGCCCGGAAACAACACCGTGTGCAGCGGAAACAGCGGGAGGGTGGGCGCGCTCATCCGCAGCGGCCGGGGCGCAGCCCGGCGAGCAGCTTCTCGTGCAGCCCGCCGAAGCCGCCGTTACTCATGATGAGCACCTGATCCCCCGGCCGGGCGCTGCGGGCAAGCTCGCCCGCCAGCGCCTCGACGTCGGCGCTCGCGTGCCCGCGGCCGCCGAGAGCGCCTAGCACCTCGCGGGTGTCCCAGCCGAGGTCCGCCGGAGTGTAAAGCCAGACCTCGTCTGCTCCCGCGAGCGCGCCTGCCAGGGTGTGCCGGTGCACGCCCATGCGCATGGTGTGCGATCGCGGCTCGAGCACGGCGATGATGCGTGCGGCGCCGGCGCGGCGGCGCAGCCCGTCGATGGTGGTCGCGATGGCCGTCGGATGGTGCGCAAAATCATCGTACACGCGAATGCCGTTCACCTCGCCGCGCAGTTGCATGCGGCGGGCGATGCCCTGAAAGGCCTCGAGCGCCGCGAGCGCCTGGCGCAGCTCCACCCCGGCATGTCGTGCGGCGGCGATGGCTGCGAGTGCGTTCTCCATGTTGTGGGCGCCCATCAGTCCCCATTGCACGGTGCCGCGCGGGCGCCCGCGTTCGAGAACCTCGAAACGCGAGAAGTCCTCGGCACCGGGTGCGGCGCGCGCGCTCCACAGCGCTTCGGAGTGCGCGGCGCGTGCAAAGCCCTCGAGTGGGGTCCAGCAACCCATCGCCAGGGTCTCCTTGAGCAACGCATCGGCGGTGTTCCAGATGATGCGGCCGCTGCCGGGCACGATGCGCACCAGGTGGTGGAACTGGCGTTGGATGGCGGCCACGTCGGGATAGATGTCGGCGTGATCGTATTCGAGGTTGTTGAGGATTAGCGTGCGCGGGCGGTAGTGCACGAACTTGGCGCGCTTGTCGAAGAATGCCGTGTCGTACTCGTCCGCCTCGATGACGAAGAATGGCTCGGCACCGAAGCGCGCGCTCGAGCCGAAGTTCGCCGGCACGCCGCCGATGAGAAATCCGGGGTTGCGCCCGGCGTGCTCGAGAATCCATGCCAGGAGCGAGGCCGTCGTGGTCTTGCCGTGCGTGCCGGCGACCGCGAGCACCCAGCGATCCTTGAGCACCGCGCGCGCCAGCCACTCCGGCCCGGACGTGTACGGCAGGCGGCTCTCGAGCAGCGCCTCGATCACCGGCTGGCCGCGCGTCATCACGTTGCCGACCACGACCATGTCCGGGGCGGGGGTGAGCTGCGCGGCCTCGAAGCCCTCGGTCAGCGTGATGCCGAGCGCTTCGAGCTGCGTGCTCATGGGCGGGTAGACATTGCGGTCCGAGCCGGTGACAGTGAAGCCCGCGGCGCGCGCCAGGGCGGCGACGCCGCCCATGAAAGTGCCGCAGATCCCGAGGATGTGGACGTGCATCGCAGGTGACTTCAGGCTTTGACGGGAGGGAACAGCGCGAACACCAGCAGCCAGGCGGCGAGCATCTGCAGTATCACCAGCGCCACGCTCGCCGAGCCCGGCCACTCGAGCGCCGCTTTCACCACGTGACTGTTGGCCGCAATCAGCCAGGCGAGCAGCAGCAGGCCGGCGCAGGTGACCGGTACCTGCCAGGTTGCATCCTCGCCCACGCGCCGCATGAGCCAGGTGGAGGCGATCAACAGCGGCGACAACACCGCCTGGAAGCCGAACACGGCGCTGACCGTCTGCAGCATCCGCTCGGGCCGCCCGACGAGCTTGAGCAGCGCGACGTACCACAGGAGTGTGAACAGCGTGTCGACCACCAGCGGTCCCTGCCAGTGCTCATCCGGCGGCAGTGCGCTGCTGACCAGGAAGTTCACGCACAGGTAGCCGAGCACCGCGAGCACCAGCAGCAGCAGCGAGGCGGGCAAATCCTGCGGTCCTCGCCGCAGCAAGGCGATCTGGGTAAACAGCCGGATGATCTCCTTCATGACTTTCGATCCCGGCACGAGCCTCGCATAATGGGCAGGCCCGATTGTACAGGTCATCTTCACCGCCCGTTTGCAGCCAATAATCACCACCGCGCCCGAGCTCGACGGGCTCGCCGCGCGGCTCGCGCGCTCACCGCGCATCGGCCTCGACACGGAGTTTCTGCGCGAGCGTACCTATCGCGCCGAGCTGTGCCTGCTGCAGCTGTCGGCGCCGGCTGAAGCGGTGTGCGTCGATCCGCTGGCGCTCGCGGATCTGTCGCCCCTCGCAGCGCTGCTGGCCGCCCCGGGCATCACCAAGGTGATGCACGCCTCGCGCCAGGATCTGGAGGTGCTGTTGCCGGTAGCAGGCCTCACGCGTCCGGTATTCGATACCCAGATCGCGGCGAGTCTGACGGGACTGCCGGCGCAGGTCGGCTACGCAGATCTCGTGCAGCGCCTCCTCGGGCACGGGCTCGCCAAGTCGCACACGCGCACCGACTGGTCGCGCCGGCCGCTGTCGGCCGAGCAGATCGAGTACGCGCTCGATGACGTGCGCTATCTGCTGCCGCTGGCGGCGGCGCTGCAGGAGCAGCTCGCGCGCCTCGGCCGCCTGGAATGGCTCAGCGAGGAGCTGGCCGCGCTCGATGACGCGCGCGCTCTCACCCTGGAGCCTGAGGACGCCTGGCTGCGTCTGAAAGGGCTGCGCGAGCTGGATCCGGCGCGCGAGCGGCTGGCGCGCGCGCTCGCCGCCTGGCGTGAGCGCTGCGCCCTGGAGCACAACCGCCCGCGCGGCTGGATCCTGAGTGACGCGCTGTTGCGCGAGATCGTCATGCGGGTCCCGCGCACCCCCGAGGCACTGGCGCAGATCGCGGAGATGCCGCCGGGGCTGGTGAAGCGCCGCGGAGCGCAAGTGCTCGCCTGTGTGCACGCCGCGCAGGTCCCCGATCCCGCGCCGCCCCTGGCGGGCCGGGCACGCCCCGACCCGCTGAAAGCCGCACTGGTGAAAAAGCTCGGCAGCACGGTCCAGGCGGTTGCGCAGGAGCTGAATCTCGTCCCCGAGGTGCTGGCGACGCGCCGCGACCTCGAGCAGCTCGCCGCAGGACGGCGCGACGCTGCACCGCTGCGGGGCTGGCGGCAGCGCGTGCTCGGAGAGCGGCTGCTGGCCGCGCTCGGGGAATGAGGCGGCCTCAGCGGCGCGTGCCGGAAGGTGCGCGGCGGCGCCTGCCGGCACGGCGCAGCTTTGCCTGTCCTGCGCGCCGGCGCGCGCCGCCGGCGCGCGCCGCACGCGACTTGGCTGCCGCCTTGTGGCGCCGGCGTGTTGCTTTCCCGGGCGGCGGCCCGCGGCGGGCGGCTGCGCTGCGCGCCCGGCGGCGCGGCGCGGAGCGCCGCGCGCGCGGTGTCCGCGCACGCAGTGCGGCGAGTGCCCGCGCCAGGCGCCGCGTCACCTCGTCGACATCGCCTTCGGCATTGATCACGCGCAGCAGCCCCCGGGCGCGGTAGAAATCGATCAGCGGCCGGGTCTTCTCGTCATACACCCGCAGCCGCTCCGCCACCGTGGCCTCGTTATCGTCGGGGCGCTGGACGAGGCGGTGCGGCGCGCCGGTTTTCGGACACAGGGCCTCGTCGGCCGCCGGCGGGGAGGTCAGCAGGTTGAACACCCGCCCGCAGTCCGCGCACGTGCGTCGGCCGGCGATGCGCCGCACGAGCTCGCCGTAATCGACTTCGAGCTGTACGACGGCGTCGAGCGGTTTCCTGAGCGAGGTGAGCAGCCGCTCGAGCGCGTGCGCCTGGGCGAGATTGCGTGGAAAGCCATCGAGTATGAAGCCTTTGCGCGCATCGGGCTCCCCGAGCCGCTCGCGGATCATCCCGAGCACCAGGGAATCGTCGACCAACCGCCCGCTCTCCATGGCCTCCTTGGCCTCTCGCCCGAGCGCGGTGCCGCGGGCGACCGCTGCGCGCAACAGATCGCCGGTGGAGATCTGCGGGATTGCGGCCCGCCGCACGAGACGCTGGGCCTGAGTGCCCTTGCCCGAGCCGGGTGCCCCCAACAGTACGATGCGCATGGTTGTAGTGATGCGAGCCGAAGCTGCCGGCGGCCTCAAAGGCTCGCCACGTTACCGGCCCGCCTGGAGGAGGTCAAACCGCTCACTGGTGCAGCGCGCACTCCGCAGCGCCGCGCCTGCGCCGTCGCGCATCTTGCGGCGGGTGCGTTATTCTTCGCGCATGCGGAACAATGTCGTACGCAATGCCCTCTACGCGCAGTCGGGCGGAGTCTCTGCGGTCATCAACGCATCGGCCTGCGGCGTGATCGAGACCGCCCTGCGCTCGAAGCAAATCGGCAAGGTGTACGCCGGCCGCCACGGCATCATCGGCGCGCTCACCGAAGATCTGATCGACGTCGGCCGCGAGAGCGCCGCCACCATCCGGGCGCTCAAGCATACCCCGGCCGGCGCGTTCGGCTCGGCGCGCTTCAAGTTAAAGGGCATCGAGCAGAATCGCACCGAGTATGAGCGGCTGATCGAGGTATTCCGCGCGCATAACATCGGTTATTTCTTCTACAACGGCGGCAACGACTCGATGGACACCGCGCTCAAGGTGTCGCAGCTCGGTGCATCGCTCGGCTACCCCATTACCTGTGTCGGAGTCCCCAAGACGGTAGACAACGATCTGCCCCATACCGACTGCTGCCCGGGCTTTGGCTCGGTCGCGAAGTACGTGGCGGTCTCCACGCGTGAAGCGGCGCTCGATGTCGCCTCCATGGCCCGCACCTCCACCCGCGTGTTCGTGCTGGAGGTGATGGGGCGGCACGCCGGATGGATCGCTGCGGCGGGCGGACTCGCCGGCCGCGGACCTGCGCAGCCCCCGCATCTCATTCTCTTTCCCGAGGTGCCCTTCGAGCAGCAGAAATTCCTCGAACGGGTGCGCGCCTGCGTGAGCGACTACGGCTACTGCGTCGTCGTCGTCTCCGAGGGGGCCGCCTATGCGGATGGCAGATTTCTGGCCGACGCCGGCACGCGCGACGCTTTCGGACATACCCAGCTCGGGGGGGTCGCGCCCGTGGTCGCCAACATGGTGCGCGAGGCGCACGGCTACAAGTATCACTGGGCGGTGGCGGACTACCTGCAGCGCTCGGCGCGCCACATCGCCTCCCGGGTCGACGTGGAGCAGGCGTACGCGGTCGGCAGGGCGGCCGTGCAGCTCGCGCTCAAGGGCGTGAACGCCGTGATGCCGACCATCGTGCGCAAGTCCTCGCGCCCCTACCGCTGGAGCGTCGGCCACGTGGGGCTCGCCGAGGTCGCCAACAAGGAGAAGAAGCTGCCGCGCGAGTACATCCGCGAGGACGGCTTCGGTATCACCGCGGCCTGCCGCCGCTACCTCGAGCCGCTGATTGCCGGAGAGGCTTACCCGCCCTACCGCGGCGGCCTGCCCGACTACGTGCACATCCGCGGCGTGCCGGTGCGCAGGAAACTGGCCGGCGACTTCAAGATCTGAATCTCCTTGCTGCGGCGCGACTCGAAGCCCGCGGCCGCGGCCAACAACCCCGTGTCTCCGAGCCACCGGGCACGGCCGAAGGCCGCCCCCCGCCGTGTTATAGTGCGCGGCCTTTTTTTGGGGGAGGTCCTTGCCGATGAACGCCACCGGGTGGCTGTGGGCCGCGATCGCGGCCGGCTTGCTCGCCGTGCTGTACGGCGTGTTCTCGATGATGGCGATCCTGCGCCTGCCTGCCGGCAGTGCCCGCATGCAGGAGATCGCCGCCGCGGTGCAGGCCGGCGCCAAGGCCTATCTCAACCGGCAGTACAGCACCATCCTGGTTGTCGGCATCGTGCTGTTTGCGATCATCGGCTTCTCGCGCCTCGGCTGGCCCACCGCCGGCGGCTTCGCCATCGGCGCGGTGCTGTCGGGCCTCACCGGTTACATCGGCATGAACATCTCGGTGCGCGCCAACGTGCGCACCGCGCAGGCCGCGACCATCGGACTGAACGCCGCGCTCGGCGTCGCCTTTCGCGGCGGGGCGATCACCGGCATGCTGGTGGTCGGGCTGGGCCTCATCGGCGTCGCCGGTTATTACACCTTCCTGCGGCAGGTCGCCGGAATCAGCTCTGAGGGTGCGCTGCACGCGCTCATCGGCCTCGCCTTCGGCGGGTCGCTGATTTCGATTTTTGCGCGCCTCGGCGGCGGCATCTTCACCAAGGGCGCGGACGTGGGTGCGGACCTGGTGGGCAAGGTCGAAGCGGGCATCCCAGAGGACGATCCGCGCAACCCCGCGGTGATCGCCGACAACGTCGGTGACAACGTCGGCGACTGCGCCGGCATGGCCGCGGACCTGTTCGAGACCTACGCCGTCACCATCGTAGCGACCATGCTGCTCGGCGGGCTGCTGTTTGCCGGCCAGGGCCCGGACGCAACTCTGGCGGCCGTGATCTACCCGCTCGCTCTCGGCGCCGCCTCCATCATTGCCTCGATCATCGGCACGTTCTTCGTCTCCACCGGCGAGGGCGGCAGGATCATGAACGCTCTCTACAAGGGCGTCATCGTCTCCGGTCTGGTATCGGCGGTGGCCTTCTACTTCATTACGCGCCAGATCATGCCCGCCGAGCTGGCGCCGCTGTTCGGCTGCGCGCTGATCGGGCTCGGGCTCACGGCCACGATGATCATGATCACCGAGTACTATACGGCCACCGAATACAGCCCGGTGCGCAAGATCGCGGCGGCTTCGCAGACCGGCCACGCCACCAACATCATCGCCGGGCTCGGCGTGTCAATGAAGGCGACGGCGCTGCCGGTGATCGCGGTGTGCCTCGCGATCTGGGGCGCCTTCACGCTCGCCGGACTGTACGGCATTGCGATCGCGGCGACCGCGATGCTGTCGATGACCGGCATGATCGTGGCGCTCGATGCCTACGGCCCGATCACCGATAACGCCGGCGGCATCGCCGAGATGGCCGGCCTGCCGAAGGAAGTGCGCGCCATCACCGATCCGCTGGATGCGGTGGGCAACACCACGAAGGCGGTCACCAAGGGCTACGCCATCGGCTCGGCGGGACTTGCCGCGCTGGTGTTGTTCGCCGACTACACGCATAACCTGGAAGCGGCCGGCAGGCTCGCCAACTTCTCACTCTCCGATCCGGCGGTCATCATCGGCCTGTTCATCGGCGGGCTGGTGCCCTACCTGTTCGCCGCCATGGCCATGGAGGCCGTCGGTCGCGCGGCAGGCTCGGTGGTCAACGAAGTGCGCCGCCAGTTCCGCGAGATCAAGGGCATCATGGCGGGCACGGAGAAGCCCGACTACTCGCGCGCCGTCGACCTGCTCACGCGTGCCGCCATCCGCGAGATGATCGTGCCGTCGCTCCTGCCGATCCTGGTGCCCATCGTGCTGGTGCTCGCCCTCAACTCGCTCATGGGTCCCGGTGCCGGGGTGCGCGCTCTCGGCGGCCTGTTGATCGGGACGATAGTGACCGGGCTGTTCGTCGCCATTTCCATGACGACCGGAGGCGGAGCCTGGGACAACGCCAAGAAGTATATTGAAGAGGGCCACTTCGGCGGCAAGGGTTCGGACGCCCACAAGGCGGCGATTACCGGCGATACCGTGGGTGATCCCTACAAGGACACTGCCGGGCCGGCGATCAACCCGCTGATCAAGATCATCAACATCGTAGCGCTGCTGCTGGTGCCGATGCTCTAGGCGCCCGCGCCGCGCCGGCAGTGACAAGGAGGAACCATGGCTGAGGAGCACTATCCGCTGCAGAAGTCCGACGAGGAGTGGCGCCGCGAGCTGGCGCCCGAAGCCTACCAGGTGCTGCGCGGGCACGGCACGGAGCGCGCTGGCAGCAGCCCGCTGAACGACGAGCACCGCGCCGGCACGTTCCGCTGCGCCGGGTGCGGGCAGCCGCTGTTCGCCTCCGACACCAAGTTCGACAGCGGCTCGGGCTGGCCGAGCTTCTTCAAGCCCCTGGCCGGGGCCATCGGCACCGAGGAGGACCGCAGCCTTTTCATGCAGCGCACCGAGGTGCACTGCTCACGCTGCGGCGGGCACCTCGGTCACGTCTTCCCGGACGGCCCGCGCCCGACGGGCGAGCGCTACTGCATGAACGGCGTCGCGCTGAAGTTCGAGCCCGATAAGGCGCACGTGAAGGGTACTCAAGACTGATAGTTAGGTGATCACCTAACCATTGCCGCAAAGAATCCTGCGCGGCGCCTGCTCCGCAGCAATGCCCGCCTACGCCGCCAGCGCCAGCGGCTGCGGCCGCCCGATGGCATATCCCTGCAGATAATCGACCCCCATGCGGCGGGCGGTTTCCACCGAGCTGGCGTCCTCCAGCTGCTCGGCGATCACCTTGAAGTTCAGCGTTCGCGCGAGCTTGATCATCGCCGTCACCATCGCCTGATTGACGCTGTCGCGGGCGAGGTTGCGCATGAAGGAGCCGTCGATCTTCAGGTAATCGAGCGTCAGATTCTTGAGGTTGGAGAATGAGCCCACGCCCGAGCCGAAGTTATCGAGGGCGAACTGGCAGCCCATGCCGTGCAGCACGCCGACGAAGCGGCGGGCGTGGTCGAGGTTGGCGATCACCGCGTTCTCGGTGATCTCGAAACACACCTGCCCCGGCGTGACGCCGGTGCTGTCGAGGCACTCGACCACGAACTCCAGGAACTGCACGTCGCCGAGCGTCTGTCCGGAGATGTTGATGGCGACGCTGCGGCGGACGGGCACGGCGATCGCGCCGCGCCCAAGCGCAGCCAGCGTTGTCTGCACCACCCAGCGGTCCACCAGCCCCATGAGCCGGTAGCGCTCGGCAGCGCGCATGAAGTCGGCCGGCAGCAGTTCGCGCCCGGCCTCATCCTGCAGTCGCACCAGCACTTCCATGGCCGGGCCGCTGTCATCGCCGTGCGCCGGCACGATCACCTGATGGTAGAGGAGGAAGCGGTTCTCCTTCAGCGCCGCCTGCAGGCGTTGCAGCCACTGGATCTCGCCGGTGTGGCGCGCGAGTGCCTCGTCGCGCGCCGAGTACACCGCCACCCGGCCCGAGCCCTGGCGCTTCGCCACGTAGCAGGCAGTGTCCGCGGCGGCCAGGAGCTCCTCCAGCGTGCCGCTCTCGCGCGAGATCTCCACCAGCCCGACCGACACGCCGATGTTGTAGATCTTGTCCTTCCACACGAAGCGATGATCGCCGACCGCGCGGCAAACATCGTCGGCGATCTGCCGCGCCTTATCCAGCGGACAGCCTACCAGGAGCGTTCCGAACTCATCGCCCCCGAGGCGCCCGACGATATCGCTGTCGCGCACCGCGTCGCGCAGCAGCTTCGCCACCTCGCGCAGCATGTTGTCCCCGGCGAGGTGTCCGCTGGTGTCATTGACGAGCTTGAAGTGATCGAGGTCCAGATAGCACAGCACGTGCTGACCGTCGCCGTGGTGGCCGCTCTCGATGGCCTCCTCGAGACGCCGCTCGAATTCGCGCCGGTTGACGAGCCCGGTGAGCGCATCGTGCGTCGCCTGGTACGACATCTGCCGCGCCAGGCCGCGCATCTCGGTGACGTCGTGCAGCAGCACCACGGCGCCCACCACCTCCCGGGCGCTGTCGCGGATCGGCGAGGCCGACAGCTCGATCGAACGCTCGATGCCGTTGCTGCGCGCCAGCAGCAGCGCGCGCCGGCTGAGGTTCACCGCCGCACCGGAGGTGAGCGCCTGGCGTACCGGATCCGACAGCAGTCGCCGATCGCTCTCGTCCACGAGGCTCACGATGTCCTCCAGCAGTTTGCCGGCGGAGGCGCCGGCCTCGGACCCGGTCAGCTGCTCCGCGGTCGGATTCATGAAGGTGATGCGGCCGTCCTTGTCGGTGGCAATGATCGCCTCGGAGAGCGAATTGAGCGCCAGCAGCTGCGGCTCGGCGGAGGTATCGGCCGCTATGCGCAGCGCCGGCTGAGTCTGTGTCGGAATGATCTCCACGCCCGTGATCAGGAGCGCGCTACCTTTGCCATAATCGACCGGCGTGGAGCTGATTTCCAGGCGGCTCACCTGGCCCTGCAGGCCGACCATGTCGATCTCGTAGCGCTCCGCCGTGGTCTCGCCGGCCAGGCGGCGGCGGATGTTCTCACTGACCAGCTCGGAGTACTCCGGCGGCACCAGATCGGCCAGCCGGCGTCCGATGAGCTCGATGCGATCAACGCCGACGAAACTGGCAAACTGGCGGTTGGCGTACAGGATTGCATCGCTATGTACCAGCACCGCCTCGTGAATGCGATCGCCGAGGTCGGCGAACAGTCTCGGGGCGTGCGCCGCCTCGCCCTCCGCGCCCGTCGCGGCGCGTGTCAGCAGGTGATTAACCGCCGTCGCCAGCGCGACAACTTGGGGATTATCGCTCGCGACATCCACACGGCCGGGCAGCCGGCCGCCGATGGCGATACGGTGCAATTGCTGCGCCAGGTCCCACAGGCTCCGCAAGTCGCGGCGTTGCAACGCATACAGGACCAGGACCAGAGCGGCGATGAGCGCGAACAGGAGGCATAAAAGCCCGGCGATCGACATCTGCGTTTCTTCTCAAGCCTTCCGCTTGGGGGTACCCCGCTGGGGTCCGCAGGCACTCTGATTCGACTTGTCGTGCCTGAGGATTCGAACGAGGCAAGCATAGCGCAGGCAGCCCATCGCCCCGTCGGTATTTCACCATATCTCGTCGCATGCCCGCTTGGCAGCGCGCCGGAAAACCCTTAACTTCTTCGGCCTTTAACGCCCGGTAATAAGTCCAATCGGAGGAAGCGTGCGGTCTGTGGATGCCCGCGAGCAGATGATCGAGCAACAGGTGCGCGCCTGGGACGTACTGGATGCGCGCGTGCTCGAGGTGCTGCGGCGCGTGCCGCGCGCGTTGTTCGTGCCCGCGGCGCAGCGCTATCGCGCCTACGCGGACGTCGAAGTGCCCCTCGCGCGCGGGCAGCATATGTTGCGTCCCAGCGTCGCCGGGCGGCTGCTGCAGGCGCTGCTCCCACGGGACCGCGAGCAGGTGCTGCAGGTCGGCGCGGGCAGCGGATTCATCAGCGCCTGTCTGCGCGCCATGGCCACCAGCGTGCGCTCGCTCGAGATATTTCCGGAGCTTGCCGACGAGGCGCGCCGCAATCTCGCAGCGCTCGGCCTGCGGGATGTCGAGGTCGTGGATGCGGATGCCATGCAGAATGAGAACGGCGCGCGCTACGACGTCATCGCCGTAACTGCCTCGCTGCCGTTTTACGACGCCCGTTTCGAGCGTATGTTGGCGGTCGGCGGGCGGCTTTTCGTGGTGGTGGGCGAGGCGCCGGTGATGGATGCACGGCTGGTGCGCCGTACCGCCGAGGAGGCATTCGCCACGCAGAGTCTGTTCGAGACCGTAATCGATCCGTTGGTGAATGCCGCACGGCCGCCGCGATTCACCTTCTGACCGAAGCTCGTCGCTGACTGTTGAATCGAAGGGAATGTCATGAACCGTGCCTCAGCCTTTGCCCTCGTGGTGCTCGTGTGCTCGGGGGCCGCCGAGCCCAAGGATCTCGTGGGAGTGTTTGAGGACGCGGTGACGAGCGACCCGGTGATCCGCCAGGCCGACGCCAACCGGCTCGCCGCGCGCGAGGCGCGCCCGCAGGCCTGGGCGGCGGTGCTGCCGCAGCTGAATGCCACAGCTGCATTGACCGGAGACCACAACTCGGGCACACAGCCGTTTTTCGGCACCAACCCGAACGGCACACCCTTCGTAGTGGCCGCGCCTGCGACGGTCGATACCACCACCCGGCAGTGGGGTGTCAATCTGCGCCAGAACGTCTTCTCGTGGTCCAACTGGGTGGCGCTCAAGGCGGCCGCGAAGGAGGTCGCGCAGGCGGAGGCGACTTACCAGGCCGCCGAGCAGCAACTCATCCTGCGCGTCTCGCAGGCCTACTTCAACGTGCTGGCGGCGGAGGCCGGGCTCGAGGCCAACCAGACCTCACTCGAAGCGATCTCCCGCCAGCTCGATCAGGCCAACAAGCGCTTCGAGGTCGGGCTCATCGCCATCACCGACGTGGAGGATGCCAAGGCGGCGCGCGACACGGCGGCGGCGGCCGTGATCGCCGCCAAGCGCACGCTCGCCACCTCCGAGGATCAGCTCCAGGAGATCACCGGGCAGAAGTACGACCGCCTCGCCAAGCCGGGCACGGATATGCCGCTGAGAAGCCCCGAGCCCGCCGACCAGGGCCGCTGGGTCGAGATTTCGTTGCAGCAGAACCTGTCGCTCATCTCCAGCCGCCTCTCTGCCGACATCGCGCGGGACAACGTGCGCGCCGCCTTCGGCGGTCATCTTCCGACACTCGACGTGGTCGCGGGACGCTCCTACCAGAATCAGGGCGTCAACGAGAGCTTCGCGGGTCAGCCTTTCGGCTACGACACCTATTTCAACGAACGGCAACTGGGCCTGCAGTTCACGCTGCCGCTCTTCAGTGGCGGCGCGACGCAGTCGAAAGTCCGCCAGACCCAGTACCAGTGGATCGCGGCCAAGGAAGCGGTGGTGCAGAGCTCGCGCGCCACCGAGCGCCAGGCGCGCGACGCCTACCTCGGCGTCATCAGCGGGATTGCGCGCGTGCAGGCCCTGCGGCAGGCAGTGGAATCCAACCACACCGCGGTGCGGGCGACCGAGGCAGGCTACGACGTCGGCACGCGCACCTCGGTCGACGTCCTCAATGCACGCCGGCTCCTGGTGCAGGCCGAGACCGATTATGCGAACAGCCGCTACGATTACATCGTGAGCGTGCTGCAGCTGCGGCTCGCGGCCGGCAACCTCGACCGCGCGCAGCTCACGGAGATCAACAACTGGCTGACCGTGCCCGCGCCCACCTCACCGGCGGTGCAGACGCCCGAGACGCTCGCCCCCACCGTCCCGCCGCCGGGCGGCGCGCCCGCCGCAGCTCCCCCTGAGCCTGCTCAGCTCCCGCCGCCCCCACCGCCGGACGGCAAGCCCTGAGCGTCGCGCTGCGCGAGCAGCGGCTCGATAAGAGCGAGCAACTTCAGCAGCGCGCCGCGGTTACCATCCACCGAGGCGCGCCCCTGCTCGCCCATGCGCGTGCGGCGCTCGGGCTCGGCCAGCAGCTGACCGAGCCGCGCCGCGAGCTCCGCGGCGTCGTGCACCACTTCCGCCGCCCCGCGTGCCAGCAGCAGCCGCGCGATCTCCTCATTGTTGAAGGTGTTGGGGCCGGTCAGAATCGGCACGCCGAGCGCTGCCGGCTCGAGAAGGTTGTGGCCGCCAACGGGCACGAGGCTTCCACCGACGAACGCGACGTCTGCCGCGGCGTAGAAATCGAGCAGCTCGCCGAGGGAGTCGAGCAGCAGCACTTCGCACGCTGCGGCGGCAGAGCCGTCGGCGGCCTGCGAGCGGCGCAGGTAGCGCAGACCCGACTGCCCGAGCGCCTGCGCCACTTCCGCAAACCGTGTCGGGTGGCGCGGAGCCAGCACCAGGAGCGAGCCCGGGTGTGCCGCGCGCACGCGCCGGTGCGCCTCGAGCACCGCCTGCTCCTCGCCCCCGCCGTGGGTGCTGCCGGCGACCCACAGGGGCCGCGCCCGCGCGTACAGCTCCCGCAGCCGTCCGCCTCGCGCGGCAATGTCGGGCGGCAGCTCGAAATCGAACTTGAGGTTGCCGGTAATGTGGGTGCTGGCCGGATTCGCCCCGAGCGAGCGGAAGCGCTCGGCATCGCGCGGGGCCTGCGCCCCTACCACCGCCGTCTGTGACAGCGTGTCCCTGAAGAGCGCTCCGAGGAAGCGGTAGCGGCTCACCGAGCGTGCCGACAGGCGCGCGCTCGCCAGCACCAGCGGCACGCGCCGCCGTCCGCATTCGCGATACAGGTTCGGCCACAGCTCGGTCTCGAAAACAATCGCGAGGCGCGGCTGTACGCGCTCGAAAAAGCGCCGCACCGCGCCCGGAAGGTCGTAAGGGACGTAGCGCACCTGCGCAACGTTGCCGAACAGGGCGCGCGCGCGCGCCGCGCCCGTCGGGGTGAATGTGGTCACGGTCAGCGGCAGCCCGGGATGGCGCTGATGGAGCGCGCTGATGAGCGGCGCGCAGGCCTGCACTTCGCCGACCGAGACCGCGTGCAGCCACACACCCTGCGGGGGAAGGCCTGCGCCAAGTCCGAAGCGCTCGGAGAAATTGCGCCAGTAGCTGCGGTCGCGCAGACCGCGCCACAGGAGCATGGCGGAGACGACCGGCGTGGCGAGATAGACCGCGAGGAGATAGAGAAACCGCAAGGCGCGCCCGGTAGGCTCAGGCCGGCCGTGACTCGCCGGTGCCGGAGGACTGGCGGTAGCCGTCGAGCAGCCCGTGCCAGTCGGATTCGCCGAAACGCTCCCGCGGAAGTGCCCAGGTGATCTTCTCCAGCGAGCGACGCAGCCGCACCAAGTTGCCATCGCGCCACATCCCGGGTGCTCGCAGTTGGCAACGATCGAAGTCCACCAAATACACGTTCTCCTCGCTCAACAGCACGTTGTGCGCGTTGAGGTCCGCGTGGCATACGCCCAGGTCGTGGAAGCGGCGGATACAGCGGCCGATCGAGATCCACGTGAGCACCGACAGTGCGCCGGTTCGCAGGCACTCGGCGAGCGAGCCGACCGCTGGCAGCCGCTCGGTGATGATATCGCCCGTGTACGTGGCGCCCGCGCGCCGGTAGCGTGCGGCGATGGGCGTGGGCACCGGCAGCCCCGCGCGGTGCAGCCGGTAGGTGAGCTGCCATTCGGTGAACGGGCGCGTCCTTTCCTCGTCGCGCCACAGGTAGCGGTCGGCGGAGATGCGCCCCATCAGGCCGCCGCGGCGGTAGTGGCGCAGCACGTAACGCTTTCCCTCCGCCGCGCGGATGAAGACAGCGACGCCGCGCCCCTGCGCCGTTCCATCGAGCTCGCGGCGTGCCGCCCAGTACCTCGGTTCAAACCATTCGGCGCTCAAATTGCCCACGCGGGAGGCGTCATATAGCATGGCGCCGCCCGCCAGGGCGCCGTGTTTGACCTCGGGGCCGAGCGCCCAGCGCCCATTCACAAGCCTTGCTCCATGACATTGCCCCTCGCCGAACCGCCGCGCAGTCTATGCATCCTCAGGCTCTCGGCGATCGGTGATACCTGCCACGTGGTGCCGATCGTGCGCACCTTGCAGCAGGCCTGGCCGGCTACGCAGCTGACGTGGATCATCGGCCGGACCGAAGCGCGCCTCATGAGCCTCGTCGCAGGCGTCGAGTTTATCACCGTCGACAAGCGCGCAAGCCTCGCCGCGCTCTCCACGCTGCGCGCGCAGCTGCAGGGGCGTCACTTCGATGTGTTGCTGCACATGCAGCTGGCGCTGCGCGCCAGCCTCGTGGCGCACTGTGTGAGCGCGCGCGTCAAGCTCGGCTTCGATCGGGCGCGCGCCCGTGAGCTGCAATGGCTGTTCACCAATGCACGCATCGCAGCGCGCACACGCGAGCACGTACTCGACAGCTTTTTCGGCTTCCTCGCGGCCTTAGGCATCGGTGAGCGCCTGTTGCGCTGGGATCTGCCTCTGCCGCCCGCGGCCCGTGCCTACGGCGAGCGGCTCATCCCCGATGAGCAACCGACGCTGATCATCAGCCCGTGCTCGAGTCATGAGCTGCGCAACTGGAGCGCGGCCCGTTACGCGGCGCTCGCCACCTACGCCGCCGGCCGCCATGGCATGCGGGTGATCCTCGCCGGGGGCCCGAGTGAGCTCGAGCGGCGCATGGGAGCGCAGATCGAGCACGCCTGCAGCGCGCGGCTCGTCAACCAGATCGGGCAGGACACGCTGCCCGAGCTCCTCGGGCTGTTGTCGCGCGCCACCGTGCTGGTAGCCCCCGACTCGGGTCCTGCACACATGGCCACCATGGTGGGTACGCCCGTGGTCGGTCTGTACGCCGCCACCAATCCCGCGCGCACCGGCCCCTACCTCTCGGGGCGCTGGTGCATCAACGCCTATCCCGAGGCGGCCCGCGCTTTCCGCGGCTGCGAGCCCGAGGAGCTCCCCTGGGCGCACAAGATCGAAGAGCCGGGTGTCATGGACCTCATCGGCGTCGAGCGGGTGACCGCAAGGATCGACGAGTTGCTAGGATCGCGCTCATGACAGACATTCTCGTGCCCGTCTCCCCCGGGGAGCTGCTCGACAAAATCACGATCCTCAGGATCAAGGTGGCGCGCATCCAGGAGGCCGCCAAACTCGCCAATGTGAAGCGGGAACTGTCGCTCCTGGAGCAGAGCTGGAGGGACTGCGGCGCCGCCGCGCACGACCTCGCGCTCGATGAGCGCGCGCTGCAGAACGTCAACGAGCGTCTCTGGGACATCGAGGACCGCATCCGGGACAAGGAGGCGCGCCAGATCTTTGACCGCGATTTCATCGAGCTGGCGCGCGCGGTGTATTTGTGCAACGACGAGCGTGCGGCGATCAAGAAACGCATCAACCTGCAACTCGGCTCGCGGCTGATCGAGGAGAAGTCCTACCAGCCGTATCGCTAGAGCGCACGCGCCTGACGGCGGTGCCCGCCGCTGCGGCGGGGTCCGGCGTGAGCGCCCGAGGCCGGAGTTTTCCGCAAATGAGCGCACAAAGATCGCTGTTGATTACCGCACTGGGCCTCATGCTGCTCGCGGCCCTCGCGCGCAGCGCCAGCGCGCAGCAGCCGGCACCCGGGATCTTCGCCGACCTGCAGTGGCGCATGATCGGTCCGCTGCGCGGCGGGCGCACGCGCGCGGTGAGCGGGGTACCCTCGCAGCCGAATGTCTTTTTCATCGGCGCGGTGGATGGTGGAGTGTGGAAGACGGACGATGCCGGCCGCACCTGGCACCCGCTCTTCGACGGGCAGCCGACGCAATCGATCGGAGCGATCGCGGTGTCGCCGGCGCAACCCAACATCATCTACGTGGGCAGCGGCGAAGGACTGCACCGGCCGGACCTGTCGGTCGGCAACGGCATCTACCGTTCCCTCGACGGCGGACGCAGCTGGTCGCATCTGGGCCTGAGCGATGCGCAGCAGATTGCGGACCTGGCCCTCGACCCACGCGATCCCCGGCGCCTGTTCGCCGCGGTCCTCGGCCACCCCTACGGCCCGAGCACCGAACGCGGCATCTATCGCTCGCTGGACGCGGGGCTCAGCTGGCAACGCGTTCTCTACCGCGACGCGGACACCTCCGGCTCTGCGGTCGCCATCGATCCTCAGCACCCCGAGGTCGTGTACGCAGCGCTCTGGCAGACGCGGCTCGGCCCCTGGGAGGACAAGAACGAGTACCAGGGCACCGGTGGCGGGCTGTTCAAGTCGACCGACGGCGGCACGACCTGGCGGGCACTCACCGCAGGGCTCCCCGCGGATCTCTCGCAGACCAACATCGCGATCGCGCCGAGCGCGCCGCGGCGCCTGTATGCCGCGGTCGGCACCAGCGCGCCGGGGGAATACTCCTCGGCCGCCGGGCTCGGCGTGTTTCGTTCCGATGACGCCGGGGAGAGCTGGGTGCGAATCACCTCGGATCCGCGGCCGGCGCTGCGCATCGGCGGCGGCGATCTGCCGGTCATCCGCGTCGACCCGGCGAATCCCGACGTGCTCTACAGCACTAGCGTCGTGACCATGAAGTCCAGCGACGGCGGGCGCAGCTGGGTACCGCTGCGGGGCGCGCCGGGCGGCGATGACTACCAGAACCTGTGGATCAACCCGACTGACTCCCGCATCATGGCCCTGGTCGGCGACCAGGGCGCGGTCATCACGCTGAATGGCGCGCAGACCTGGAGCAGCTGGTACAACCAGGCGACGGCACAGCTCTATCACGTGAGCGTCGCGCCCACCTTCCCGTACCGCGTCTGCGCCGCGCAGCAGGAGAGTGGCTCGCTCTGCATCGCCAGCCGCGGCAACGACGGCGAGATCACCGACCGTGACTGGCATCCGGTCGGGGCCATCGAGTACGGCTACGTTGCCCCGGACCCGCTCGACCCGGACCTCATCTATGGCGCCGGCCGGAACGAGGTCTCGAAATTCCATTGGTCGACCGGGCAGGTGCAGAACGTCACGCCGATTCCAGTACGCGGACGCGGCGTCCGCGTCGATCGCACCGAGCCGCTGCTGTTCTCGCCGCTCGATCCGCACACGCTCTACTACGCCGCCGACCGGCTCTACCGGACCCGCGACGCCGGCGCGAGCTGGCAGGCGATCAGCCCCGACCTGGCGCGCGCGGCAGGCGCGATCCCGGCAAGCGTCGGCGCGCTGCGGCCGAAGGGAGCGGAGCAGCAGCGCGGTGTCATCTACGCACTTGCCGCCTCGCCGCTCGAGGGCGGCACCTTGTGGGCGGGCACCGATGACGGCCTGGTATGGGTGACTGCCGATGGCGGAGGCCACTGGTCGAACGTGACTCCCGCGGAGCTGATTCCCTGGAGCAAGGTGACGCAGATCGAAGCGTCCCATTTCGATGCGGATCGCGCCTATGTGTCGGTGAGCCGCATGCGCATCGACGATCTGCGCCCCTACATCTATCGCACCCGCGACCGCGGCAGGACCTGGGAGTCGATCGCCGCCGGGCTGCCGCCGGAGGCTCCCGTGAACGCGGTGCGCGAGGACCCGCAGCGCAGAGGGTTGCTGTATGCCGCGACTGAGAACGCCGTGTGGACCTCGTTCGACGAGGGCGGGCACTGGGAGTCACTGCAGCTGAACCTCCCGCACACCTCGATGCGCGACCTGTGCGTCCACGATGACGACCTCATCGTGGCGACTCACGGGCGCTCCATCTGGATCCTCGACGACCTCTCGCGGCTGCGGCAGCTCGGCGCCGCACCGCCGCGTGACGTGCTGCTGTTGCGCCCGGCCGCCGCCTGGCGCGTGCCGCGCAGCACCTGGACGGACACACCCGTGCCGCCCGACGAGCCGCTCACCTCCAATCCACCCGCGGGCGCAGTCATCGAGTACTTCCTGCCGCGCAATGCGCGGCATGCGGTAGTACTCGAGGTGCTCGACAGCCGCGGCGGCCTCGTGCGCCGCTACCGCAGCGACGATCCCGCCGAGCCAGGCGCGGACGAGCTCGCCCGCGAGCTCGTCCCGCAATACTGGATCCGGCCGGCGCGCGTCCTGTCTGCGCTCGGCGGCATGCATCGCTGGGTTTGGGATCTTCGCCACGCCGCGCCGCTCAGCGTCACTCGCGGCTACCCGATCTCGGCGGTGCCGCACGCAACGCCCCCCGTACCCGAAGGTCCCGTGGCCCTGCCCGGAAGCTACCTCGTGCGATTGACGGTGGACGGCCGGCGCTTCCAGACCGCGCTGACGCTGCAACAGGATCCGCGCGTGCGGCTGCCACCGCAGGCGCTCGCGGAGCAGCTACGCCTCGCCAGGCAACTTGCCGGGCTCCTCACCGACAGCTCACAGGCACTGCTCACCGCACGCTCCCTGCAGGCGCAGCTGCGCGCGCTGGCGCCGAGCGGTGCGACCGCGCAGGCGGCTCACGCCTACGACGCGCGCCTGTCGAAGCTGTTGGGGTCTGCGGATCAGAAGGAAGACGGCCCCACGGCTCCCGCCGCGCCACAGGCGAGTCTCAAGGACGTGCAGGAGCATATCGCCGGCCTCTATGCCGAGCTCACCCGCGGCGATGGCTCACCGACGGCTGCACAGCTCAGCGCTGCCGAGACCGAAGGCAGCGCGCTCGAGAGCCTCCTGGCTGACTGGCGGAATCTGCTTGTCGGTCTCCCGGATCTCAACCGCCGCCTTCAGGCGGCGCGTCTCGCGCCGCTACGACCGCAGCTGCCGCCGCCGCGCGACCTCAACGTGGCGGACGAGGACTGAAGGCCCGCGTCGGACGCGGCGCGCCAGACCAGCCCCTGCCATCAGCGTCGCAACGTGTACTCCGCGCCGCAGTACGGGCATTTCGCCCATCCGCTCTCTTCGATCGCCAGGTACACCCGTGGATGAGAGTTCCACAAGTACATCTGCGGCATCGGGCAGCACAGCGGCAGATCCTCCGGGCCGACCTCGTACTGGTTCTGCGCGTTGGGCTCTATGAGCGGCTTGGCGGTGGCGACCATGGGTCAGTAATTATACCCGCGCTCGCTCAGGGCCCGTCGGCCATCGTCGCGTCCCACAGGGCAGTCACCGCGACGCGCAGCTCGCGGAACTCGGCCGCCGGCACCATCGGCGCGGCGCCCTCGAGGGAGAGGCGATGCGTGCGGCCGCGATACGCCCGGTAAGCCCCCGTCAGCACATCGACGCTCGTCTGCGGTACGAGGTTCGCGGAGGCCACCGACTCGAGTTGGCGGATCGTGTCGGAGAACATGGCGACCGGCGGGTACTCCCGCGCCCACCTGAGAGCCCAGTACTGAGCGAGAAACTCGATATCGGCAATGCCGCCCGGATCCTGCTTGATGTCGAAGCGTTCGGCGTCGCCCCGGGAGAGCTCCCGGCGCATGCGCTCGCGCATGCGCGCAACTTCCGCGCGCAGGCTGTCGCGGCGCACGTGCTGGGACAGCGCTTCGAGCCGCACGGCCTCGAAGCGCGCGCAAAGCTGGGGCGAGCCGGCCACGGCGCGCGCGTGCAGGAGCGCCTGGTGCTCCCAGGTCCAGGCCTCCTGGCGCTGGTACTCCGCAAATGCCTCGATGTTGGTGACGAGCAGCCCTCCCTTGCCGCTCGGGCGCAGCCGCACGTCGACCTCGTAGAGCCGCCCGGCCGCGGAGTGCATGGTCAGCAGGTGCACGATGCGCTGCGCGAGTCGCACGAAGAACAGCTGGTTGTCGATGGGCCGCGCGCCGCTGGTTTCCTGGCGCTCGCCCTGGGAATCGTGCAGGAAAACCAGATCGAGGTCGGAGGAGTATCCGAGCTCCATGCCGCCGAGCTTGCCGTAGCCCACCGCACAGATGTTCACCGCTCGCATGCCGTCCGCCCCCGGGCAGGTAGGCACTCCGAACTGCGCGGTGATCTGCCGCCAGCCGAGCTGCATCGCGCACTCGACGATGAGCTCGGCGATGTCGGTGAGCCGATCGCTCACCTGCATCAGCGGCAGCAGGCCGGTGAGATCGGCCACGGCGACGCGGAACAAGGCGGCGCGCTGGAACTGGCGCAGCGCCTCGACCTGCTGCTCCGGGTCATCCTCGCGCAGCTGCTCCAGGCGCTCGGTGAGCTCGTGCGCGAAGGCGGCTCGCGTCGGCAGCTGCGTCAGCAGCCGCTCGTCGATGAGCTCGTCGAGCAGCAGCGGGTAGGCCGCGAGCTGTGCGGCGAGGAAATCGCCGTGCCGGCACAGCTCCACCAGGCGCCGGCGGGCGGCGCCGTTCTCGCGTAACAGCGCAAAGTACGCCGAGCGTTTGCCGGTCGCCTCGATGATGGCGAGCACCCGCCGCAGCACCGGCAGCTGCGCGCTGCCGCGCGCGATCTCGGCCAGCAGCGCGGGCAGCAATGCCTGCAGGCGCCGGCGCCCCGGCTCATCGAGGTTGCGCACCAGGGCCGAGGCGCGCAGCTCGAGAAGAAGCCGCGAGACTTCAACGCTGTCGCTGAAACCGGCGCGCGCCAGGGCCTCGGTGAGCGCCGCGGCTTCGGCCTGGCTGTCCCAGAAGCGCCCGAGGTCGATGCGCACCGCGGCGGGCTCGGCCTGGGCGCCGCCGAAGATCACCCGTCGGAAGTGGTGGCTGACCCGCTGGCGCTGCGCATCGAGCTCAGCGATAAGCGCAGGCCAGTCGCGCATGCCCATGGCGAGGGCAATGCGCTCGCGCCCCAGGGCCTCGGTGGGCAGGCGATGGACCTGTCGGTCGTCGAGCATTTGCAGCCGGTTTTCGAGCCGGCGCAGGCACACGTACGCTGTCGCCAGCTCGCTCACCGCCGGCGCGGAGAGCAGCTGCGTCTCTCCGAGGCGCGCCAGCGCGGCGAGGAGCGATGAGGTCTGCAGGCGGCGATCGCGGCCGCCGCGCGTCAGCTGCAGCGCCTGCACGATGAATTCGATCTCGCGGATCCCCCCGGGGCCGAGCTTGATGTGATCGGCGAGCTCACGCCGCTCGATCTCGCGCTCGATGAGCGCCTTCATCTCCCGCAGGCTTTCGAACACGCCGTAGTCGAGATAGCGGCGGTAGACGAACGGGCGTATGGCCGCCGCCTCGATCTCGGCGTAGCGCTCCGGGCTCGTGACCGGGCGGGCCTTGACATAGGCGTAACGCTCCCAGTCGCGGCCGTGACGCGGCAGGTAATCCTCGAAGGAGGCAAAGCTCGCCACCAGCGGACCTGAGTCTCCGAAGGGCCGCAGCCGCAGATCGACGCGCAGCACGAACCCCTCGGACGTGGGGGTCTCCAGCAGCCGCACCAGTGCCTGACCGAGACGAGTGAAGAATTCCCCGTTGCTGATGCTGCGCGCGCCGTCGGTTTCGCCGTGCTCGGGAAACAGCAGCACCAGGTCGACGTCCGAGGAGAAGTTCAGCTCCCTCCCCCCAAGTTTCCCCATGCCGATGACAACCAGCGGCTGAATCTCCCCCGCCAGCGAGCGCGGCTCGCCATAGCGCGCCGTGAGCTCGCGCCGCGCGTGCGCGAGCGCGGCGCCGATGGCCGCATCGGCGAAGGCGGTCAGGTCGGCGAGCGTCTCGGCGAGGTCAGCCCAGCCGGCGAGGTCGCGCCAGGCGATACGGGTGAACTCGCGCCGCCGCCAGCGGCGCAGCTGCGCCTGCACGTGCGGCTCGACAGCGGCGGGTCCGGCCGGGAGCGAGGGGGCACGCGCGGCAAACTCCTGCGGCGTGAGGCGCCGTTGCAGGTCGCCGCTGCCGAGGAGCGTGGCGAGCAGCCCGGCATCGTGCGCGCACGCGTGCGCGACGAAATCGCTCGCCGCAAATACCGTCCGTATCGAGTCTCGCAGCGCTTCGGGCGCCGCCGCGAGCGCAGCTCGCGCGCTGTCGTTGACGTCGAGCTGCTCGAGCGAGCGCTCTACCAGGGCGGCCAGGGCAGCGGAGGCTTCGACCGCCCGCGTCAATTCCAGACGTTGCCCCCGAGGTCGTGGAAGGCCGCCGTATCGAGGCGGCGGCTCAGACCCCGGAAGCGCGAGGAACCGGCGTAAACCTGCGCGCCCTGGGAGGCGTCGATGGAGCCCTGGTCGCCCTCGATGAGGCTGTTATCGATGTGGACGTTGGCCGCGCGCGCGAGCACGCCGATGCCGCCGGCGCTGATGTGACTGTTGGTGATGTGAAGCTCGCAGCCGTCCTCGGCGCTCAGCGCGTTGCCGTCGAACACCAGGTTGCGGTTGTCGATATGCAGCAACCGCGAGCCCTGACACACGATCGGCTCGTGCCGCCGTTCCATCGCCGCGCTGGTGATGTTGCTGTCGCGCACACGAGCGCTCGGAGCGCCGGCCGCCGGGGCCGCCTTGATGGTATAGCCGGGGCCGGCTTTGAGCACCCGGCCGGGAGCCTCCTCCACTGCTGCCGCCGCTGGCACGGAGGGGCTCTCGGGTGCGGACACTTCGGTGCCGCCACTCCCCGCCCCTGACCCCGTGGCGCGTGGCGGCGCCGCGGTCGCTGTGTTTTGTGCCGTCGCTGCTTCGTGCTCCACTGGCGTCTGCGACGTCGTATCCGCTGCTGGTGCGGCGGCGGCGGTCGCCGGCGCGGCGACCACCTGATCGGCGCGCACCATGCGCAACTCGCCCGTACCCTTCACTCGCACGGTGAAGGTGCGGCTCTGCGGATCCGCGGCTACGACCTCGAGGGTGTTATTGCGCTCGAGCGCCGCGCGTGCCCAGCTCATCTCGTCCTGAGCCTCCCGGCCGCAAGCGACGAGCGCCATAAGCGCGACGCACGCGGCGCCGGACAGGCCACCGTAGCGAAAGTTAAGCATTGGGGGCCTCCTTGACAGGCACGATAAACCGCCATCAGGAGGTTAGGGAAGTAGCTGCACTGCGACACAGGCAGCGCCGCGGTCGACGGGGAGAAAAAAAACAGGCCCCATATGATGGGGCCTGCGAGGTATGCGCGGAATAGGGGGTCTTGTTCCGCGGCTTTGGGGGTGACGCCCGGCATGAGGCCGGACGTGACCCTTAACTGTTATGTAAAGCGTATCGGCTGTTGTCTTCGGAATCGATCCCTCTTTAGGGAGGGTCCTACATGTCCATTCCGCCCATGCCGCCTGGCGGGCCCGCATGGCCGTGTTCCTCATCCTTCGGAGCCTCGGCCACCATGACCTCGGTCGTCAGCAGCAGACCCGCCACCGAGGCGGCATTCTGCAGCGCCAGCCGTGCCACCTTAGTCGGGTCCAGGATCCCCTCCTCGAGCAGGTCGCCGAACTCGCCCGTGGCAGCGTTGTAGCCGAAGGCGCCCTTGCCTTCCTTCACACGGTTGAGCACCACCGCGGCATCCTCGCCCGCGTTGTCGACGATCTGACGCAGCGGCTCCTCGATCGAGCGCGAGAGAATGCGGATGCCGACCGCCTGGTCTTCATTCGACCCCTCGAGCTTCTCGAGCGCCCGCTGGGCACGGATCAGCGCCACACCGCCGCCGGGGACTACGCCCTCTTCGACCGCCGCACGCGTGGCGTGCAGCGCGTCCTCGACGCGCGCCTTCTTCTCCTTCATCTCGATCTCGGTGGCAGCTCCCACTTTGATCACGGCGACGCCGCCGGAGAGCTTGGCCACCCGCTCCTGCAGCTTCTCCTTGTCGTAGTCGGAGGTAGCCTCTTCGGCCTGCTGGCGGATCGACTCGATGCGCGCCTTGATGTCGGACGGCTTGCCCGCGCCGTCGATGATCGTGGTGTTCTCCTTCTCCACGACCACTTTCTTGGCCTCGCCCAGATCGTTGATGGTCGCCTTCTCGAGCGACAGCCCGACCTCGTCGGAGATCACCGTTCCGCCGGTGAGAGTGGCGATGTCCTGCAACATGGCCTTGCGGCGGTCGCCGAAGCCCGGCGCCTTGACACCGGCCACCTTGAGACTGCCGCGGATGTTGTTGACGACCAGGGTCGCCAGCGCCTCACCCTCGATGTCCTCGGAGATCACCAGCAGCGGGCGGCCGGACTTGGCGACGCCCTCGAGCAGCGGCAGCAGCTCGCGAATGTTGGAGATCTTCTTGTCGACCAGCAGGATCACCGGCTTCTCCAGCTCGGCGGTCTGATTCTGCTGATTGTTGATGAAATACGGCGAGAGATAGCCGCGGTCGAACTGCATGCCCTCGACCACTTCCAGCTCGTTCTCCAGGCCCGAGCCCTCCTCGACCGTGATGACGCCTTCCTTGCCGACCTTCTCCATCGCCTCGGCGATTGTCTCGCCGATCGACTCGTCGGCGTTCGCGGAGATCGTACCGACCTGGGCGATCGCCTTGGAATCCTTGCAGGGCTTAGAGAGCTTCTTGAGCTCCTCGACGACGGCGATGACGCCCTTGTCGATGCCGCGCTTGAGGTCCATCGGGTTGCGGCCCGAGGCGACGGCCTTCAGGCCCTCGCGCATGATCGCCTGTGCGAGCACGGTGGCGGTGGTGGTGCCGTCGCCGGCCTCGTCGGAGGTGTTGGAAGCGACCTCCTTCACCATCTGCGCGCCCATGTTCTCGAACTTGTCCTTGAGCTCGATCTCCTTCGCGACCGACACACCGTCCTTGGTGATGGTGGGGGCGCCGAAGCTCTTCTCGAGCACGGCGTTGCGGCCCTTGGGGCCTAGCGTCGCCTTAACGGCGTTGGCGAGGACGTTCACGCCCTTGAACATGCGCTGGCGTGCGTCATCGCTGAAACGAACTTCTTTGGCTGCCATTGTCGTGATCCTCGCTTACTTGCCTTCAATCACGGCCATGACGTCTTCTTCGCGCATGACCACGAGCTCTTCACCGTCGACCTTGACCTCCGTCCCGCTGTACTTGCCGAACAGGATCTTGTCGCCGACCTTCACATCCAGAGGCCGAACCTGGCCGTCTTCCAAAATCTTGCCCTTGCCGACCGCGACGATCTTTCCCTGCACCGGCTTCTCTGCCGCGGTATCGGGAATCACGATGCCACCCGGGGAGGTACGCTCCTCTTCCAGGCGCTTCACAATGACGCGATCATGAAGAGGACGAATCTTCATGGTGAACGCTCCTTAAGACACTGATGAATGGATGATTTACGCGCGCCGGTCGGCGCTGTTAGCACTCCCCCGTCGCGGCTGCTAATAATAGGCACGCAACCCGTAATTTCAAGCCCGGGAGGAGACTTTTTTGCCATCCTTGAGGCTGCCAGGCGCCCAAGGCGGCTGTCCGCCGGCAGGAACGTCCCAGGGGAAGGCCGCGGTGAACCGCAGTTCCTGCCTTTCATCAAAGGCCTGAGCTATAAGACTACGATACCCGCGAGAGCCCGCCTGTCCGTGAGAGCGATGAGACATATTGCAGCCGCCGCGCTGCTCTTGGTGAGCCTGGGCCTTGAGGCGCAGGGGCCGCGGTCAGGCGTCCCCGGTCAGAGCGCCGCGGCCCGCTCCGGTGGGATCGACGCGATCCTGGGGACCGCGACGGCGAGCGGTGAGGACTTTCTGCCGGCCGATCAGGCCTTCCGCTTCGCTGCGCTGGCCGAGGGGACCGACGGAGTGCGCCTCGACTGGCAGATCGCAGAGGGGTACTACCTGTACCGGGCGCGCATCAAGGTCACGACGCCGAGCGCGCGCGCGCAGCTCGGCGCGACCCAGTTGCCGGCGGGACAGATCAAGAACGACGAGTATTTCGGCAAGCAGGAGGTCTATCACCACGAGCTCATCGCCACGGTGCCGGTGGCGCGGGCGCGCGACGGATCATTCGACCTGCCGCTGCAGGTGACCTACCAGGGCTGCGCCGAAGCGGGCCTGTGCTACCCGCCCATCACGAAGATGGTGACGGTCACTCTCCCGGCAGCGACCTCACTCGGCGCCGTCCCGGGCTCAGCCGCCGGCGCTACCGCTCATTCCCCCGGGCCCAACGATCAGACCTGGTTCGCCTCGCTGATTCGCTCGGGAAGCCTCTTCGTGATGCTCGGCTCCTTCTATCTCGCAGGCCTGCTGCTCTCTTTTACTCCGTGCGTGCTGCCGATGGTGCCCATACTCTCGGGAATCATCGCCGGCGGCGGCGCCAACCTGACCACAGCGCGCGCCTTCGCTTTATCGGCGACTTACGTCTTCGGGATGGCGCTCACGTACGCGCTCGCCGGAATCGCCTGCGCGGCGGCGGGCCGCCAGGTGCAGGCCGTGTTCCAGCAGTGGTGGGTGATTACATTGTTCGCGGGGCTGTTCGTTGCGCTTGGGCTGTCGATGCTGGGCCTGTTCACCTTGCAGATGCCCGTCAGCGTGCAGACGCGGATCGCGAGCGTCAGCAACCGCCAGTCTGCCGGCAGCTTCGGCGGGGTGGCGATCATGGGTGCGCTGTCTGCACTCATCGTTACCACCTGTGTGGCACCGGCGCTCGTGGGCGCGCTGGTCGTCATCAGTCAGACCGGGGCGATCGCCCGCGGGGGAGCGGCATTGTTCGCCATGGGAGTCGGGATGGGCACCCCGCTCCTCGCGGTCGGCGCCTCGGCAGGCAAACTCCTGCCGAGAGCCGGCCCCTGGATGGACCTGGTGAAGAAGATCTTCGGGGTCATGATGCTCGCGGTAGCGGCCTGGATGCTGGCGCGCATCGTTCCGGACCGTGTTGCGCTCGTGCTGTGGGCGCTGCCGGCGCTGCTGCTCGCGTGGCTGCTCTGGTCCGAGACGCGCAGCCCTTCCGCGTCCGGCTGGACGCTGCGTGCATTGGGCGTGCTGGTGGGGCTGTACGGAGTGGCGCTGGCGGCGGGCTCCGCGCTCGGCGGCACCGATCCACTCGCGCCGCTTCCGGCCTTCGCCGCGAAAACGCCTGCGCTGCCGTTTCGCACGATCAAGACCCTGGCCGACCTCGATCGCGAGGTGGCGCTGGCCCGCTCGCGTGGCCGTAGCGTACTGGTGGATTTCTCGGCCGACTGGTGCACCTCCTGCAAGGAAATGGAGCGCTACACCTTCAGCGACCCCGCGGTGCAGGCTGCGCTCGCCCAGACGGTACTGCTGCGCGCCGATGTCACGCGCAACGACTCCGACGACCAGGCGCTGCTGCGGCGTTTCGGGATTTTTGGGCCGCCCACGATCGCCTTCTACGGCACCGACGGGCAGGAACGCGCCCAGTATCGGGTGGTCGGATACATGAAGGCCGATGCCTTCGCCGAGCGCACCCGCGCCGCGCTGCACGCGCCTTCGTGAACTCGCCCCTGCGCCCCGCGCGGCCCATGGGTGCACTCGCGCTGATGCTGGCCGCAGCGCTCGTGACCGCTTCGGCCGCGGGCGGATTCCTCCTCTACCGGCTCACCACTTCCGCCCGTACGACGCTCTCTGCCGCCCCCGCCGCGCTGAGCCCCGCTGCGCCCCTCGAGCCGCCGGCCCCGCGCGCACCGGCCGCCGCGATCCCCGAGCGCTTACCCGAGATCAGGCTTGCCGGGCTCGACGGCGCCGCGCATAGACTCGCGGACTGGAAGGACCGCCCGCTCCTGATCAATTTCTGGGCCACCTGGTGCGAGCCCTGCCGCCGGGAAATCCCGCTCCTTCGGGCGCTGAGGCACGAGCGCTCCGCCGCGGGGCTCGAGGTGGTGGGCATTGCCGTCGATCTGCCGGGGGCCGTGCGCACATACGTCCGGCGCCATGGGATCGACTATCCTGTGCTGCTGGCCGAGCAGGGCGGACTGACGGCGGTCAACGCGTTCGGCATGGACACGCTGCTGCCCTTCAGCGTCTTCGCCGACCGCACCGGCCGGGTGATCACGCTCAAGGTGGGGGAGTTGCGCCGCGAGGAGGCGGATCTCATCCTCGATCGCCTGCGCGATGTCGACACCGGGGCGCTGAGCGCCCCTGCCGCCCGTGAGCAGATCTCGGCGGGAATGCAGCGTCTCGCTGCAGCCCGCGCGGGCCGGCCGGAGGGCACCGCCCCCTAGACTGAGTCCTGCGAGATCCTCGCAAATCGCAACAAGAAGTAGCTTATTGGCAGCGAATCAGGTACATTCGCGGCCGTTCGCTGAAGCTCGGCTCACAAAGAAGTCCCCGAGGGTCCATGGCCCGAGTGCTGTTGTTGAACGGCCCGAACCTCAATCTCCTCGGCACCCGGGAAGTGGCCGTTTACGGCACGCAGACCCTCGAGTCGATCGAGAAGCGCGCGGCTGCAGTGGCAGGCGCCACCGGCCACGAGCTCCTCACTTTTCAGAGCAATGCCGAGCACGAGCTCATCGGCCGCATTCACCGCGCGCGCGAAGAGGGCGTGGCGTTCCTGATCCTGAACCCGGGCGCCTTCACCCATACGAGCATTGCGCTGCGCGATGCGATCCTCGCCACGGGGCTGCCATTCATCGAGGTCCACCTCTCCAACACGCACGCCCGCGAGGCCTTCCGGCGGCATTCTTATTTCTCGGACATTGCAGTCGGTGTCATCACCGGGCTGGGCGCTTTCGGGTACGAAGCGGCGGTACACGCCGCCGCAGAACGACTGGCCCGGACGCCTTGAGAATCCGGCCTCGCTTTCCCCAGGGGCATTTCCGGCATGGATATTCGAAAAATCAAGAAACTGATCGAGCTGCTGGAGGAATCCGGCATCGCGGAGATCGAGATCAAGGAAGGTGAGGAGGCGGTGCGCATCAGCCGCCTGCCGGCGGGGGGCGTGGCGGCTCACCCGCTCCCCCAGGTCTCCGTGCCGCCCGATCCCGGCGCCGTGGCGGCATCCGCTGCCCTTCCGGCGGCCGAGAGCGCAGCGCCCAAGCCCAAACCCAACGAGCACGTGATCACCGCGCCCATGGTGGGCACGTTCTACGCGTCCCCGTCTCCCGGGGCCAAGCCCTTCGTCGAGATCGGCGACGAAATCAAGGTCGGCCAGGTGCTGTGCATCATCGAGGCGATGAAGATGATGAACCAGATCGAAGCCGACCGGGCCGGCCGGATCGCCTCGATCATGGCCGGCAACGGCGACCCGGTCGAGTTTGGCCAGCCGCTGTTCGTCGTCGAATAGAGCGGCATGATCGAGAAGCTCGTAATCGCCAATCGCGGCGAGATCGCGCTGCGGATTCTGCGCGCCTGCCGCGAGCTCGGCATCAAGACTGTCGCTGTGCACTCGACCGCCGATTACAGCCTCAAGCACGTGCTGCTGGCCGATGAGTCGGTGTGCATCGGACCCCCGCCCTCCGCCGCCAGTTACCTGAACATGCCCGCCATCATCAGCGCTGCGGAGGTCACCGATTCGGTGGCCATCCACCCCGGCTACGGCTTCCTGTCCGAGAATGCCGATTTTGCCGAGCGTGTGGAGAACAGCGGCTTCGTGTTCGTCGGCCCCAAGGCCGAGACCATTCGCATGATCGGCGACAAGGTGTCGGCGATCCGCGTGATGAAGGCGCAGGGCGTGCCGTGCGTGCCGGGCTCCGACGGCCCGCTCGGCGAGGATGCGGACGAGAACCTGCGCATCGCACGCGACATCGGCTATCCGGTAATCATCAAGGCCTCTGGCGGTGGCGGCGGCCGCGGCATGCGCGTGGTACACACCGAAGCCTCACTCCTGAACGCCGTCGGGATCACCCGCGCGGAGGCACGCGCCGCCTTCGGCAACGACCAGGTCTACATGGAAAGATTCCTGGAGAGGCCGCGGCACATCGAGTTCCAGGTGCTCGCGGACACGCACGGCAGCATCATCCACCTCGGCGAGCGCGATTGCTCGATGCAGCGGCGCCACCAGAAGGTCATCGAGGAAGCGCCGGCGCCGGGCATCACGATCCGCCAGCGACGCTTCATGGGGGAGCGCTGCGTCGAGGCCTGTCGCGCCGTCGGCTATCGCAGCGCCGGGACCATGGAGTTTCTCTACCAGGACGGGGAGTTCTACTTCATCGAGATGAACACCCGCATCCAGGTGGAGCATCCGGTGACCGAGCTCATCACCGGCATCGACCTGGTGAAGGCGCAATTGCTGATCGCGACGGGGGAACGGCTCGCGTACACGCAGAGCGATGTGCAGATGCGCGGCCACGCCATGGAGTGCCGCATCAACGCCGAGGACCCCAAGACCTTCATGCCCTCGCCCGGGCCGATCCGTCTCTGGCACGCCCCGGGCGGCCCGGGGATCCGCGTCGACAGCCACGTGTACTCGGGCTACAACGTGCCGCCCTATTACGACTCGCTGGTCGGCAAGATCATCGCGCACGGCGACACGCGCGAGACCGCCAT
>DASZHQ010000031.1:0-15591 GCA_035937715.1 Steroidobacteraceae bacterium
GCTGCGCCCGTTTCTGGCCGAAATGAACAAGGAGGGCCTGACCACCCTGAGCGATCTCATGCAGGCGGGGAAAGCGACGCCGGTCATCGACCGGCGTTACAAGTTGAGCGAGGTTGCGGCGGCGATCCGCTATCTCGAGGAGGGACATGCCCGCGGCAAGGTCGTCATCACGGTCGAGCAGACCCGTGGGAGCTGACCGCGCGTGGCAGACGACCTTGCTCCAAAGCGCGTGGAGCTCTTCATGAGTCCTACGCATAGGGCAGTGTCCATGTCGCGCGTATTGGCCGTAACGCTTCTGTCCTTCGCGGGGGTCGTACATGCCACTGACAGGGTGCCGATCGAGGAGGCAAGGATCGAGTACCTGATCGCGGTCATTGGCTCACTGCCGGGAGGGCAGTTCATTCGCAACGGGAAGGCCTATGACGCCAAAGCCGCGGTCAATCACCTGCGCTTCAAGTTACGCTACGCCGGCTCCAGCGTCAGAACTGCCGAGGACTTCATCCGCTATTGCGCGACGCAGTCGTCCATGTCCGGACAGCCCTATCAAATTCGCTTTGCCGACGGTCATAGCGTCACGTCAGCGGTATTCCTCCGGCAAAAGCTGGTGGAATTTGACCGGCAAAACCGGGGCGGCGGCTGAGCTGCAGCGATGATCCTGACAGGCTGAGCGCATGAGTGACAGGACCGCATCAGCGCGCTACACAGGCAGCTGCCTGTGTGGCGCAGTTCAATACGAGCTCAGCGCCGAGCTGGGCCCCATCGAAGTGTGTTATTGCCTGATGTGCCGCAAGGCTTCAGGCGGGCCGCTCGCGACCAATGCCTCGATTGCTGCCGCCGACTTTCACTTGATCGCCGGGGCAGAGGTTCTCGTCGGCTATGAATCGTCGCCGGGAGAGAAGCGGCACTTCTGCGGTCGCTGCGGCTCGCCCCTCTACAGTCAGCGAGCGGATCTGCCGGACGCCATTCGCATACGCGTGGGCGCGATCAACGAGCCCCTCAACGTATGTCCGGCGGGGAGTTATTACACCGCTTCCAAATGCAACTGGTGGGAGATTCACGACGCGCTCCCACGCTTTGAGAGCGAGTAACTGCCGATTGCCATGGGGATTTCGGCGTGGCTTCTGCGACGCTATTCCGCTTCGGCCTTGATCGGCCGGCTCATGAGAGCCCGCACCGCCTCCTTCGCCGGCAGCTTCTCGTACAGCACGCGGTACACCATGGCGCACAACGGCATCTCCACCGCCGCGCGCGCGGCGACGGCGTGAATGGCGCGCGCCGCAGCGTAGCCCTCCACCGCCTGGCCGATCTCCGCCAACGCCCCTTCGGGGCTGCGGCCCGCGGCGAGCAGCAGCCCGAAGCGCCGGTTGCGCGACTGATCGTCGGTGCAGGTGAGCACCAGGTCGCCGAGCCCGGCGAGGCCCATGAAGGTGCCGGCCTGCGCGCCGAGCGCGATGCCGAGCCGCGTCATCTCCTTGAGTCCCCGGGTGATGAGCGCGACACGCGTGTTGGCGCCGAAGCCCAGTCCGTCGGACAGCCCCGCTCCCACCGCCAGCGCATTCTTTACCGCGCCGCCGATCTCCACACCCATGATGTCGCTGGAGCTGTAGGCGCGAAAATTCGCCGATGACAGCTGGCGCGCGAGCGCGTGCGCATATCCCTCCTCCGGAGAGGCGACGGTCATGGCCGTGGGGAGTCCCGCCCCGACCTCGCGCGCAAACGTCGGGCCCGAGAGGACCGCGATGCGGCGCTTCGCGCCGAGCACCTCGCGCGCCACCTGGTGCGGCAGCTTCAGGCTCGCCTGCTCGAAACCCTTGGTCGCCCACGCCACGTGCATGGCCGGCGCGAGGAGCGGCGCCAGAGCGGTGAGGAGCGCGCGAAACGCCTGGCTCGGCACGACGACCAGCACGTCGCGGGCGCCAGCCAGCGCTGCAGGGAGCTCCGGCTCGACGTGCAGCGAGTCGGGGAAGCGAATGCCCTCGAGGTAGCGCGCGTTACAGCGGCTGGAAGCCATGAGGGCGAGCCGCTCGCCATCGCGTCCCCACAGCTTCACCGGACGCCCACCGCGCGCGAACTGAATAGCGAGCGCAGTTCCCCAGGAGCCCGCGCCCAGCACGGCCACCGGCACCTCGCTGGGGGAACGTGCGGTCATGACCTCACACGCGCAGCCGCCGGCACGGGTTCGCGCCGCCTCAGTTGGTCATGCCAGCCTGCGGCTGCGCCTGGTTCGCCGCGTACAGCGCATCGAAATTCACCGGCGGTAGCAGAAACTGCGGGAAGCCGCCCTGGCTCACCAGCTGCGATATCGCGCAGCGGGCGTAGGGAAACAGCACTCCGGGACAGACGGTGCTGACCGCACGCTTGAGATCCGCTTCGCCGAGGTTGCGGATGACGAACAGCCCCGCCTGCTTCACCTCGACCAGGAAGATCGTCACCTCGCCGAGCTTGGCGGACACGGTCACCGTCAGCACGACCTCGCGCACGTCAGGTCCGAGGGCGGTGGAACCCGTCTGCAGATCGAGGTTGATCTGCGGATTCCAGCTGCCGTCGACGCGCGGCCCGTTGGGCGACTCGTACGAGCAGTCCTTCAGGTACACGTTCTGCAGCGAGAGCACCATGCCTGTTTCGTCCGCCATTGCGGGGGCCGGTGCGGCGCCGCCCGTTTCGTTTTCCATATTTCTCACAGCTCCGGTTATTTCAACATGAGGTCCAGGCGACCGGCGGCATCGAGCGCCTCCAGCTCCTCGGACCCGCCCACGTGGCTCTCGCCGATGAAAATCTGCGGCACGCTGCGGCGGCCGCTGCGCGCCAGCATTTCGCTGCGCGCGCCGGGCACCGCCTCGATGTCGATCTCCTCGACGGCGACGCCCTTGCTCTCCAGCAGGCTGCGCGCTCGCGCGCAGTACGGGCACCAACCCGTCACATACATGAGCACCCTCGGCACGCTCAGCGCAGCGGACACCACTCAGCCTCAAGCGCGCGTGAGCGGCAGATTATCCGCGCGCCAGGCCGCCAGTCCGCCGCGCAGCGCGAAGACACGCGTGAAGCCCTGGGCCGCGAGCTGGCGCACCGCCGCGGCGCCCAGCGAGCCGCTGTCGTCATACACCACGACCGTCTTTTCCTTATGCTTCCTCAGCGTGTCACCGGCCTTCAAGATCTCATCGCTGCGCATCTGCCGCGCTCCAGCGAGGTGCCCGGCCTGGTACTGCTCCGGCGGCCGCAGGTCGAGCAGCAGCGCCCCCTGGTTCATCAGACGGATCACCTCCTGGGACGACACCGAGATCAGGCTTTCCGAGCGCGTGCGCATCTCGTATACAACGATGACGGCCACCAGCACGGCGGTCGCGGTGGCGAGCCAGGGGTGATGGCTGATGTACTCCAGGACACGGTCCATGAAACGGCGTAAGTTTCCGGGCGCTCAAAAGGGCGCGCATTATAGCGCCCCTATGCCATCGGGCACGCCGGGGTGCCGTCCCCCGGGGTTAGCTTGCGCCTGACGCCGCGCCTGCCGCCGCTACGGCGGGCCGCCGCCGTGCTCCTCGTCCTGTTGCATGCGACGTGGGCGGCGCAAGCCGCGGAGCACCCGGAAGCGGATGCCCGTAAGGCGGAAGAGCAGCTGCAGGCGGTCAAATCCGAGATCGAGCGCGTCACGCGGGAGGTGAGCGCCGAGCAGGTAGAGCGCGACCGCCTGACGCGCGAGCTGCGCACCGCGGAACTCTCGGTGGGCAGGCTACGCGACATGCTGAGCGATCTGCGCCGTGAGCGGGCCGAAGGAGCGGCGCGCCGCGCCGCGCTCAACGGCGAGAAACGCACGCGCGAGGCTCAGCTCGATCAGAACCGAGATGCACTCGCCGGGCAGTTGCGCGCCGCCTACCTGATCGGGCGCCAGGAGCCGCTCAAGCTCCTCCTCAACCAGCAGGATCCGGCCCGCGCTGGCCGCATGTTCGTCTACTACAGTTACTTCGGGCACGCGCGTGCCGGGCAGATCCATCTCATTGCCGATGACGTCGAGCGGCTGAGCCAGCTCGAGAGCGAGCTGGAAGCCGAGGACGAGAAGCTCGCCGAGCTCGAGAAGCGACAGCGCGCCCAGTTGAACGAGCTCGAACAGGCGCGCGCGCGGCGTGGCGCGGTGCTCGCGAACCTCGAGGCGCGCTCGCACAGTCGCACGCAGAACCTCGAGCGGCTGCGCAGCCAGCAGGCCGTCCTCGAGAAGCTGCTGCGCGAGTTGCGCGCCGCCATGGAGCGCTTCCCGGTCGAGGGTAACGATGCCTTCACGCGCCTGCGCGGCAAGCTGGCCTGGCCGGTGAGCGGGCATCTGCTGGCACGCTTCGGGGACGCGCGCGCCGGCGGGGTGCACTGGGATGGCGTGCTGGTCGCAACCGAGCGCGGGGCGCCGGTGAAGGCTGTGTGCCAGGGGCGGGTGATCTACGCCGACTGGCTGCCCGGGCTCGGGCTCCTCACCATCGTGGACCACGGCGACGGATACCTGAGCCTCTACGGCCACAACGAGCGCCTCTACAAGGCAGTCGGCGAGCAGGTCGCCACCGGCGACACGATCGCCGCAGCCGGCGACAGCGGGGGGAGCCCTCGCCCGGAGCTGTATTTCGAGATCCGCAAGGGCGGCAAGCCGGTTGACCCCCGCCCCTGGTTCAAGGCCGCGGCCCCTTAGGCGGCGCCGGATCTGCACCCGCTCCACTGCCAGGGGCGCCCCGAGGCGGGCGTCCCTGAAGGGGGGCGTTTCCCTCCTTCCGGGGGGCGATGCCCGGGGGCGATGTGATTGGGCTCAATGTTTTCGCCTGGGTGCGCGCCCGTGCGCGGATTCGCCAACTCGCGCAAGGATCTGCGACACGATTCGCGCAATGGTGCGCAGTGCCAGCAGTTAACGGTTCCCGGCCCGCCATCTGAAGGACCAATGAGCCCGCATCCGGCCAGCGATCACATGCCCGGGCAGCCCGGCACGCGCTTCGAGCCCTACGTGCGGCTGGTGCGCTCGCTCCTGCCGCGCACCTCCTGCGTCGTTATGTTCGGTCCCGCGGGCGACCTGCAGTGGTCGACCGACCCTACCACCGGCCCGGACCTCACGAATGTCATCGAGGATGCGCTGCTTGCAGCGCGTTCCGATCCCGCCAGCGCCGGGCAGCTGCGCGTGCTCGACGGAAATGTCCCGGTCTACCTGTGCGCGCTGCGCGATGAGGCGCGGCAACTGATCGCGCTGCTCGCCATCGCTTGCCGCGCGAACGAGGGTCAGGACAAGAAGAACCACGATTTCGCTTTTGCCAGCACGCTCATCGCTCCGGCGATCGAGTGCCTGCGGCGCGAGCTCATCACCCGCTCCACCATCGACGAGCTGAGCGAGACCGTCGGTGGGCTCGACAAGGACCTGAACCTGCTCCTGGCCCACGGCACCGCCGAGCAGTTCCCCGCCGGCGCCGACGGCTCTAACGAGCTGCAGCAGCTGCTGCAGCAGACCATCGAGCACCTGTTGGCCCGCACCGGCGCACTGCTGGTTCCCGAAAAGAGCGTCATGCTGGTGCGCTCGGCGGCGGGCGCGCCCCCGGATACCCAGTTCATGATGCGCGCGCACCGGCGCCTGCTGACGCTCGCGCAGGGGCAGCGTGAGCCGCTCATTCTCAATGAGACCCTCGTCCCCGACGACCCGGACTCCTTTCCTTATCGGGTGCTGTGCTGCCCGCTTCGCTCGCGCGCCGGTCGCTCGATCGGGGTGCTCGCGTTGTTGCGCGATCCGGCCGCGGAAGCCTTCAGCGCGCGGGATGCGCACATCGCCGAGATCCTCGCGCGCAAGGCCATCGGCGTCATCGAGAGCAACTACGACGCCCTGAGCGGCCTGTACACGCGCCCGGCGCTCGAGCGGCGCGCGCGCGCGGTGGCCGCGAACCACAAGGGGCCGCAGGCCTGGAGCGCGTTGTACATCAACGTCGACCAGCTGCACATCATCAACGAGAAGTTCGGCATGCACGTGGCAGATGCCCTGCTCGGCCAGCTCGGCGAGCTCATTCGCCAGCGCCTGCCCCCGGGCGCCTTCGGCGCGCGCATCTCCGGCGACCGTTTCGCGGTGATGCTGCCGGCGCAGGTGAGCGATGCGGAGCGTTTCGCGGAGTCGCTGCGCGAGGGAACCGAGCGGCTGGTGTTGAATCAGGGCGAGGGCCATTTGCCGATCTCGATCAGCATCGGCGTCGCGCCGCTCGATGCCGGCCAGCCTGAGCTCTCGCACGCGCTGGCCGCCGCCGAGACCGCCTGCAAGGCGGCCAAGGACCGCGGACGCAACCGCGTCGAGGTGTACGCGGCGAGCGACGTGAGCATCGTGCGGCGCTTCGCGGACATCGGCATCGCCGGGCGACTGCATGAGGCGATCGAATCCGGGCGGCTGCACCTCAACGCGCAACTGATCCTGCCCTTCGCCCGCGCCGAGAGCGCGCGCCCGCACTACGAGCTGCTGCTGCGCATGACCGACGAAGACGGCCGCACCGTGGGCCCGGACAGCTTCCTGTCGGCGGCGATGCGCTATCAGCTGATGCCGGTGATCGACCGCTGGGTGATCAACCACGTCATCGAGACGCTCAAGCCCCGCGCCGCAGTCCTCGCGGGCAAGGCGCTCGGTTTCGCCATCAATTTCTCCGGGCAGTCCTTAAGCGACGATGAAGTCTGTGACATGCTGGTCGAGCGCATCCGTTCGAGCGGCCTCGATCCGGAGCTCTTCTGCATCGAGCTCACCGAGAACGCCACGGTCGCGAACCTCGGACGCGCCGAGGCCCTGATACGGCGCCTGCGGCTGCTGGGGTGTGGCGTGGCGCTCGATGACTTCGGCACGGGACTCTCTTCGCTCGCCTGCCTGCGCCAGCTGCCGGTCAGCATGCTGAAGATCGACGGCAGCTTCGTGCGCGATGTGCTGAAGGATCCGCGCGCGGAGTCCATGGTGCGCGCGATCGCGCAGCTGGCACACAGCATGGGGATCACCACCGTGGCGGAATACATCGAGACCGATGCCATCGGCGCGCGCATCGCCGAGCTCGGCGTCGACTACGGGCAGGGATTTGCGATCGGCAAGCCGATTCCATTGGCAGATCTGCTCATCGAGCTGTCGCTGCCGGCCGCGCCCGCGGAGCCGGCATCCGCCGCAGAGGGCGCGGGGCCTGCCGCGGATGGCGTAGCGAAACGGTATGCGCAGGCGGCGCGCTGAAGAGCTTGCCGGGAACACATGAGAGCGTCCACGATCAGAGTCAAACGTTTAATCTTCCCACCTGCGGCAGCGACCTGCGGCTGGAAGAGGGAGAGGGGGTCTTCGAGCATGTCTATGCGTTCGCGCACGCTGGTCGCCCTGATTGCAGGGGTAGTTCTCGGATTCTGTGGGGCGCTCACCAGCGGCGTGCTCGCCGACCGCTCGAACGACACCGCAAGGCCCGACGCCACACAGGCGGTTCCGCGCGCGGGACTGCCGTGGCAGGAGGCGAGTCTTTTTGCGGAAGTGTACGAGCGCATCAAGCGCGACTACGTGGACCAGGTCGATGATCACGCGCTGATGGAGAAAGCGGTCCGCGGCATGGTCGCTGCGCTCGATCCCCACTCGGCCTACCTCGACAGCGAGGAGTTCGACGAGATCCGCCTCTCCACCATGGGCTCCTACCCCGGTGTCGGTATCGAAGTGATCGCCGAGGACGGAGTGGTGAAGGTCCTGCGGCCGATCGAAGGCTCGCCCGCGCAGCTGGCGGGGCTCCTTCCCGACGACGAGATCGTGAAGATCGACGACGCCGACATCGGCGCGGATCTCGCCGGGGCCATTGCCCGCATGCGCGGCGCCTCCGGCAGCCTCGTCACGCTCACCATCCGTCGCGAAGGCAGATCGGGGCTCCAGCAGTACGCCCTGCGCCGCGCACAGGTCGAAGTGCACAGCGTCTCGCAGCAGAGCCTCGAGCCTGGGTACGGGTACCTGAGGATCAGCAGTTTCAGCGAGACGACGGCCCAGGACGTGAGTCGGGCCATATTGCGCCTAAAGAGAGACAATCCTGGCGGAATTAAGGGTCTTGTGCTCGATTTGAGAAACAATCCAGGGGGTGTACTCGAAGCGGGCGTGGCGGTCGCCGATGATTTTCTAGACTCCGGTGTGATCGTGACCGCCGATGGACGCACCCCCGAGGCGCGCTTTCGCATGGACGCCACTCCGGGCGATCTGATCGGCGGAGCTCCGCTGGTCGTGCTCGTGAACGGCGGGTCCGCTTCAGCCTCGGAGATCGTCGCCGGCGCGTTGAAGGACCACGGCCGGGCGCTGCTCGTGGGGCGCCGCACGTATGGCAAGGGGTCGGTGCAGACGGTCCTGCCGCTTTCCCATGGCGGCGCGGTAAAGCTCACCACGTCGCGCTACTTCACCCCCTCGGGGGCCTCCATACACGGCAAGGGCATTATTCCGGACGTGCTGGAGGATGGGCCGGCGTTCCCTCCCGCGGAACTTCTCACCGCGAAGGGCTCGGCCCCTCTCGCCGCGCGGGATGAGGACGTGCGCGTGGCGCTCGATGCGCTCAAGAACCGCGCTCGGCCGGCCACCGCGCCCGTGCTCGTCACGCGCGCGCTGGTGCCCTGACCGGCTAGCCCACGACGACATCGGCGAGGGCTCCACGGCGGCGCCCTTAGCGCGCCAGCTGCCTTCCCCGTATCCTCCCGCGCCATGCTGGCGTGGCTCATCGACCTCATTCTGCATCTCGACCGGCACCTGGTGGAGCTGCTCACCCGGTACGAGCTGTGGATCTACCCGATCCTCTTCGCCGTGATCTTCGCGGAGACCGGCTTCGTCGTGACGCCTTTCCTTCCCGGGGATTCGCTGCTGTTCGCAGTGGGGGCACTGGCGGCGGTGGATACGAGCGGCACGCTCAGCGCGCCGCTCGCGAGCGTGACGCTCGCGGCGGCCGCCGTACTCGGCAACACCGTCAATTACAGCATCGGACGCGCCATCGGCCCGCCGGCCTTCAGCGGACGCTACCGGCTGCTGAAAGTGGATTACCTGCGGCGCACCGAGGAGTTCTTCCGCCGCCACGGCGGACTTGCGATCGTGCTCTCGCGCTTCATGCCGATCATCCGTACCTGCGCGCCGTTCGTGGCCGGCGTCGCGCGTATGCCGTACGGGCGCTTCCTCGCCTATAACCTCGCCGGGGGCTGCTCGTGGGTGCTGCTGTTCATCTGGGGCGGCTACCTGTTCGGGAACGTTCCGCTGGTGAAGGAGCACTTCGGGCTGGTGACGCTCGCCATCATCGTGGTGTCGCTGTTGCCACTCGCCAGCGGGCTGTTGAAACGCCGGGGAAGTTCCCCCTGAGGCCCGCGCGCGGAAAGATGTGACCGCTGCCGGGCCGCTTTAGCCGCCTGCGACGAGCGCGCGCAGTGCGCCGAAAATGCCGCCGATCAGCAGCACCAGGCTCGCGATCCCGCCCACCAGGAAACCCGGGTGGCGCCCCTCGGCCGCCTTCACGTAGCCCTGGAAATACAGCGCCCGCCCGATGATGAAGAGCACACCGAAGCCTGCTGCGATGTAGGCATTCAGGTAGTGCGCAAAGAGCACGATCGCGGGCAGGAAGATCACCAGCTGCTCGAGCGTGTTCATGTGCGCGCGGAAGTAGCGCTCGAACTCCGCGTTGCCGGTGGTCGCCGGCGGCGCGACGTGGTAGCGCGTGCGGGCGCGCGCCACGGCCGTGCCGAAGATGAGAAACTCGACCAGGGCGAGAGCGATCACCAGGTGAACGTACGGCATGAAACCCCCTCCGGCTTTTTCACGCCAGAATGGCACAATGCCTTCATGAGCGACAAGGAGCGGGGTTATGCGCACCGCGTCGATGTGCGCGCGGGGGCGGAGCTGGTGTGGCGCGCGCTCACCGAGACTGCCCAACTGACACATTGGTGCTCGCCCCAGGCGGAGATCCGCCCCCGCCAGGGCGGGCTGTTCCGCGCCAGCGTCGACCGGGTCACTGAGTTCGAGGCGCACATCGACGTGTTCGAGCCCGCGCGGCGGCTGCGTCTGATCTACCTCCCGCACCGCGAGCTGTCGCCCGCGCAGACCGTGATGATCGATGATTTCATTCTCGAACCCACCGCGGGCGGCACCATCGTCAGACTTCTCGGCTCGGGTGTGCCGGCGGGTCCGGAGTGGGATACTCAGTACCGGCGGCTGCGCACGAGCTGGCAGCAGGCCATGACGCGGCTCAAGGTATTCGTCGAACTACAGGCCCGCGCAGGAGCTCCTCCATGATGGGATTCGTACTACGCGTGCTGATCAGCGCCTTGGGGCTGTGGCTCGCGAGCCAATGGGTGCCGGGCGTGTACTTTCGCTCCACTGGTACGCTGATTCTCGCGGGGCTCCTGCTCGGGGTCGTCAACGCCATCGTCCGTCCGATTGCCTTCATCCTCACCCTGCCGCTCACGATTCTCACGCTCGGGCTGTTCCTGCTGGTGCTGAACGCCGGCATGGTGGCGCTGGTGGCGTGGATGCTGCCGGGCTTTCACATTCCCAACTTCACGGCGGCGCTCCTTACCTGGATCATCGTGTGGATCACCGGCTGGGTGGGCTCGGCGCTGATCGGGCATCGCGGCTTCGAGCGCTACGCGCGGCGCTAAGGTCGGAGCTTCGTCGTGGCGGCCGGGGCGGGGCGGGGGATTCTGGAGGCGATCGGCAACACCCCGCTCGTCGCGCTGCAGCGACTTGCCCCGCAAAACGGTGCGCGTGTCGTGCTGAAACTCGAATCCGCCAATCCCACCGGCAGCATGAAGGATCGCGTGGCGCGCGCCATGATCCAGGCGGCGACCTCCGACCGGCGACTGTCGCCGGGTGACACGGTGGTCGAGTACACCGCCGGTACCACCGGCATTTCGCTGGCGCTCGTGTGCGCCGCCCTGGGCCTGCAGTCCCACTTCGTGTTCTCCGACGCTTTCAGCGAGGACAAGCGCCACACCATGCGCGCCTACGGCGCGGCGATCACCGACGTGCCGAGCGAAAAGGGAAAGATCACCGAAAAACTCATTCGGGGACTGATCTCGACGGCGGCCGAGCTCAGCCGCCGTCCCCGCCACTGGTACTGCGACCAGCTCAACAACCGCGACGGGGAAGCCGGCTACCACGCGCTCGGCGAGGAGCTGTGGCAGCAGTCGGGCGGGCAGGTTGATGCGTTCGTACAGTCCGTGGGCACCGCGCACTCGCTCCACGGCAGCACTCATGCGCTGCGCCGCCACAACCCGCGCCTGCGTGTCATCGCCGTGGAGCCTGCCGAGACGCCGGTGCTCTCCGGGGGATCGAGCGGCGCCCACAACATCGACGGCATCGGCATCGGCTTCGTGCCGCCCTTGTGGCGAGCGGCGGAGGTCGACGAGATCCTGACCGTCTCCACGGCGGATGCCATGGCGATGGCACGGCGCCTGGCGCGCGAAGAGGCGATCTTTGCCGGCACCTCCACCGGCGCGAACGTGGTGGCGGCGTTGCGCGTGGCCGGGCGCTTACCCGCCGGCGCGACCGTGGCGACGATCGCGGTCGATTCGGGGCTGCGCTACCTGAGCACCGACGTTTACCGCACCTGAAGTGCTCTAGCCGACGAGTGCCCGACTCACCCGGCGGTACAGAGCGTAGATCACCAGCGCGAAAGCGATGCCTCCGAGCCAAACGGCGCCGCTGGTGGCGAAAGAGTTGCCCACGAGCGCGAGGGGAAAATCCCGGCCCGAAAACGCGACCAGCGCGGCAACCAGCACTCCGATGAGTCCTTCACCGACGATCATGCCCGAGGCCAGCAGTACGCCGAGCTGTTTGGTGGCCTCCGGCTTTGCGCGGCGCGCGGCGTTGCGGTCGAAGATCCATCCGGCAACTGCGCCCACCACAACCATCAGCGTGCTCTGCGTCGGCAGATAGATGCCAAGCCCCACGGCCAGTGGCGACAAATGCGCCCCAGGCTTCAACTTGCGCAGCAGCGCGTCTACGCCGATGACGATTGCGCCGATGAGGCCGCCGGTCTCGATCAGACTCCAGTCCACGTTGTTCTGGATGACCCCCTGAGCCAGAGCCGATATCAGCCCGGCCTGGGGTGCCGGCAGCGGATGCTCGTGATGGCCTCCCGGTGCTCCGGCGAAGCCGTAGGCCTGATTCAGCAGATCGAGAATGGGCGGGATGATCGCGCCGCCGGCCAGCACGCCGATCACCAGCGCCACCTGCTGCTTCCACGGCGTGGCATCGACCAGCTGCCCGGTCTTCAGGTCCTGCAGGTTGTTGTTGGCGATCGCGGCGGCGGTGAATACCACCGCGGTCACAAACAGGGTGTAGGCGACCAGGGCCCTCCCGACGTCGCCAGACATGTCTACGCGCAAGCTGAACACGAGTACCAACGCGAAGCCGATGGCGGCGAGAATCCCGATGCCGGACAGGGGGCTGTTCGACGATCCGATCAACCCGGCCATATAACCGCAGACCGCGGACACCAGAAAGCTCATGATCGCGATGTAGAGCACGCCGCTCACCACCAGCCAGACCAGGTGATCGCTGAGGCCGCTGCCCCTGGCGAATTGCGCCAGCAATAGCCCTACGGGCAGCAGGCACAACAGCGAGACAAGGCCCACCACTCCGATCGGGATGTCCTGTTCGGTCCGCGGCAAGAGTGCCGCCTTGCCTTCCGCACGCGCCCGTGAGGCGACCATCGCCGAGCGCAGGCCCGCGACCACGGGCTTGACGAGCTTTGCCAGCGTCCACACCGCGGCTACCGCGATCGTGCCCGCCCCGACGAAGCGTACCTTGTGACTCCAGGTGTCGTGGGCCAAACCGTCGAGCGCAGAGGCGGCGAGGTTGGCGGCATCGGGCGAGAGCGCCGAGTAGTACGGCACGGCCCACACCCAGCCGATCAGTGCGCCCGCCAGCATCGCCATGCCGACCCACAATCCGACCAGATGCCCGACACCGAACAGAGCGAACGACAACAGGAAGTCGTAGCCCGAGACACCACGCTCGCCCACGCGGAAATTCCGTGCCACATCGGCGGCGAAGATCCGTGTCGCCGTGATCAGTGAGAACGCACCCGAGATCACCGAGCCCCAGAGCAGCGCGCTGAGGCCCGCGCGGCTCTCTTCCACGCCCGCGCCATGCTCGCCGCTGCCGACCTTGAGCACCTCGGCGCAGGCGACGCCTTCGGGATAGGGCAGATCCGAGTGCGTGACCAGCGCGCGGCGCAAAGGAATCGAATACATGACGCCGAGGATCCCGCCGAAAACGCAGATGGCGCACGAGACCAGGTAGGGGAAGCCAACCCACCATCCGATGATGACCATCCCGGGCAGCACGAAAATGATGGAGGAGAGCGTGCCAGCCGCGGATGCGACCGTCTGCACGATGTTGTTCTCTTGTAGCGTCGCAGCGCGAAAGGCCCGCAGGACGGCCATCGAGATCACGGCGGCGGGAATCGAGGTGGCAAAGGTGAGCCCGGCCTTGAGCCCGAAGTAGACGTTCGCCGCGGTGAACACCACGGTGATCAGCACCCCCAGGACAAGTCCGCGCAGCGTCAGCTCCGCCCGCGTTTCGGTGCTCACGCGCGCAGCGCCTCTTCGAGGGCACTCGTCAGCGGCTTCATGAAAAAGGAATCCTCCGGCACAAGGTGTGCCTCGATCCCGTGCCGGGCGAGCGCCTGCGCCACCACCGGGCCCACGGCGGCGACCAGGGTGTGCGCCAGCGCCCCGCTCACGGCGCTCGCCGGAGCCACCGCGAAGAGGCGCTCGACCTGCGGCGTGCTCGTGAAGGCGATCGCATCCACCTCGCCGGCCTCGAGGCGTGCGAGCAGCGCGTGCACCGCGGCATCATCGGAGGCGTCCGCATACACGTAGGGCGCTACCGTCAGCACGGTCGCGCCGGCCTCGTGGAGGTAATCCATGAGCGGGAGGTTGGGTTCGCTCCCGTAGAGCTGCACGCAGATGCGCCGGCCGCGCAGGCTCTGCCCCCCGAGGCAGGCGATGATGCCCGCGGTGGTGGGCGGATCGGCCGCGAGGTCGGGCTTGAGCGAGAGCTCGCGCAGCGCGCGCGCCGGCTTCGGTCCGCGGGTGATCTTGCGCACGCGCGCGAGCGCCTGCAGGAATGCCTCCCGCAGTGTCGGCTCGTGGCGCTCGATGCAGGCGAGGATGCGGCGCAGCCCCTCGCCCGTGGTGAGGATCAGGTCCTCGCAGGAGCCGGCGGCGAAGCCGCGCGCGAACGCGAGCACCGGCGCCGGGTCGGGCGCGTCACGGATCGCGACGAGCGGGCAGCGCAGCACACTCGCGCCGCGCCGCTCGAGCATGGCGGCGAACAGCTCGAGCTCGCGCGTCTCGGGCACGGCGACGGTGCGGCCGGCGAGGGGCTGCTGCGGATCCATAGCCTGCGCATCTTAGCCGTGCTGTGCCGGGCGTGCGCGCTCAGCCGCAGCGGCCTGGGGGTGTTGGCGAGCCGCTCCGGGCCACCGCTGGAGGCGCCCGCGCGGTATGCTTTGCGCGCCATCCGGCACCGGGGGCTCACAAAGGATCAGCCATGGGCAAGGTGCTCGTCGGCTTCGTCGTGGTAGTGATTGCCGCTTTCGCCGCGTTCACGTGGCTGACGCTGCATTGGGCCTATTCGGATGGGGAGCGCGCGGGCTTCGTGCAGAAGTTCTCCCGCAAGGGCTGGATCTGCAAGACCTGGGAGGGGGAGCTCGCGATGGTGACGCTGCCGGGCACGCTGACCGAGAAGTTCCTCTTCACGGTGCGCGATCAGGCGGTCGCGGCGACGCTCGACGCCAACATCGGCAAGCGCATGACGCTGCATTACGAGCAGCGCAAATGGATTCCGAGCTCCTGCTTCGGCGACACCGAATTTTTCGTCACCGCCGCGCGCGTGGCGCCGTAACCGGGGTTCACCAGCCGCACTGCTGTCCCTTGTTCTGCTCCCCGAGCCACTGCATCAGCGGCTGGAAGTACTCGGTGATGGCGCCGGCGTCGATCTGGCGCGTGCCGGTGAGCTTCTCGAGCGCATCCTGCCAGGGCTCGGAGGCTCCGAGACTCAGCATGTCGGCGAAACGCCTCCCCGCCTCGCGGCTGCCGTAGGTGGAGCACTCGTAGAGCGGGCCCTGCTGGCCGGCAGCCGCGCACAGCGCCTTGTGGAACTGGAACTGCAGGATGAACGAAAGGAAGTAGCGCGTGTACGGGGTGTTGGCCGGTATGTGGTACTTCGCGCCCGGGTCGAAGTCGGATTCGCTGCGCGCCAGCGGTGGCGCCACGCCCTGGTAGCGCCGGCGCAGCTCCCACCAGGCGCTGTTGTAATCGGCGGGCGTGATCTCGCCGGCGAATACCCTCCAGCGCCACTGATCGATCAGGCGCCCGAAGGGAAGGAAGGCGATCTTCTCCAGCGCCATCTGCATCTGCTGGTTGATGAGCGCCTCGCGGTTGCGCGCGACCGGATGGATGAGGCCGATCCTCGCCAAATACGCCGGGGTCACCGAGAGATTGACCGTGTCGCCGATGGCCTCGTGGAAACCGTCGTTGGCGCCGTCACGGAACAGGTAGGGCTGGCGGGTGTAGCTCAGGTAGTAGTAGACGTGCCCGAGCTCGTGGTAGATGGTGTAGAGGTCCTCC
>DASZHQ010000032.1:0-1570 GCA_035937715.1 Steroidobacteraceae bacterium
AACAGGACTTCGCGCTGCGTGAGGACGGCGGGCAGGGAAACGTCGTTCATAGGACCTCCGTGGCGAGCCTATGTCGCACAAATCCGCGCGCCGCGCCATACCCCGAAATCGGCGCTCTCAGCTCGCGGCGTGCTCGCGCGTCTCACGGAAAATGATGCCGGGCCAGCGCTCGAGCGTGAGCTCGAGATTCACGCGCGAGGGCGCGAGGTACACCAGTGCGCCGCTGTGATCGAGGGCCAGGTGCTGGTGCGCCCGGCTGCGGAACTCTTCCAGCCTGCGCGCCTCCGCGCTCTCGACCCAGCGCGCGGTGTAGATCGTGACGGGATCGAACACGCACTGCACGCCATACTCGTCCTGCAGCCGGAACGCCACCACTTCGAACTGCAGCGGCCCCACCGCGCCCAGGATCAGATCGTTGCTGCGCAGGGGCTTGAACAGCTGCGTGGCGCCCTCCTCGCACAGCTGCGACAGGCCCTTCTGCAGCGCCTTCATCTTGAGGGGGTCCTTGAGCACCGCACGGCGGAATATCTCCGGCGCGAAATTCGGGACACCGGTGAAGGTGAGCCGCTCGCCCTGGGTGAAGGTGTCGCCGATGTTGATCGTGCCGTGGTTGTGCAGGCCGATGATGTCGCCGGCATAGGCCTCTGCGGCGTGCGCGCGCTCCGCCGCCATGAAGGTGAGCGCATCGGCGACGCGCACCTCCTTGTCGAGGCGCACGTGGAACAGGCGCATGCCACGCACGTACTTCCCGGCACACAGGCGCAGGAAGGCGATCCGGTCGCGGTGCGCAGGGTCCATGTTCGCCTGGATCTTGAACACGAAGCCCGCGAGCGCCGCTTCGCCCGGCGCCACCGTGCGTTCGCGCGCGCTGCGCGGCAGCGGCCCGGGAGCGTGCCGGGTGAACGCCGCGAGCAGCTCCTCGACGCCGAAGTTGTTGATGGCGGAGCCGAAGAACACCGGCGTCTGCCGGCCGGCGCGGTAAGAGCGCGCATCGAAGCTGTGCGTGGCGCCGGTCACGAGCTCCATCTCCTCGCCGAAGGCGGTCGCCTGATCGCCAAGGAAGTCGCGCGCCGCAGGGCTCCCCAACCCGTCGATGGTGCGGTTTTCGCCGACACGACCGCGCTCGCCGGCGGTGTACACATAGATGCGATCCTCGGGCAGGTGGTAGATGCCACGCAGCTCGCGCCCCATGCCGATGGGCCAGGTGATCGGCGCGGTGTTGATGCGCAGCACGCTCTCGATCTCATCCAGCAGCTCGATGGGCGGGCGGCCGTCGCGGTCGAGCTTGTTGATGAAGGTCATGATCGGCGTATCGCGCAGGCGGCAGACCTCCATCAGCTTGATGGTGCGCTCCTCGACACCCTTGGCACAGTCGATGACCATGAGCGCCGAGTCCACGGCGGTCAGCGTGCGGTAGGTGTCCTCGGAAAAGTCCTCGTGACCGGGCGTGTCGAGCAGGTTCACGATGCAGTCGCGATAGGGAAACTGCATCACCGAGGAGGTCACGGAAATGCCGCGCTGCTGCTCGAGCCGCATCCAGTCGGAAGTCGCATGGCGCGCGGCCTTGCGG
>DASZHQ010000033.1:0-2996 GCA_035937715.1 Steroidobacteraceae bacterium
GCCCGACCACCGATACGCTCACGCATCCGTACGGAGTACTGACCGACGGCCGGCTGTTCATAGGTCTGCATCAACGGCGCGGTGCCTCGCCGGTGCTCACTTTCGTGCGTCCCGGCATTGCCGAGTGCGTCCCGGAGTTTGTCGCGGCCGGCATCGAGCTGACGCTGTGCCACACCGGCGAGGAGGTATTCAACGAGATCGGTTTGTCGGACCCGTTTGGCCACGCGGTCGCGGTCCTGGAAGTGCGCACCCACGCGCCGGTGGCGCGCGGGGGGACGGATGTCTCGCTGTGCGGCGCCTTCGCCGAAGTGAGCCTGCCGGTCACGGACTTTGCCGCCGCGCAGGACTTCTGGGAGCCTCTGGGCTTCGTCGCCGCCGGCGAGGTGACGGCGCCCTATCCGCACCTGCCGCTCACCAGCGATTACCTCGACGTCTCGTTTCACCCTCCCGGAGTGTGCGAGCGTGCGATGCTCGTGTTCCGCGACCCTGATATGCGCGCACGCATTGCGCGGCTGCGCGAGCTGGGCGAGGCCGTATCCGCCGTCGAGCCGGCCGAGGAAGCGAGCCCCGCCAACGCCTTGCTGGAAAGCCCGGACGGCACGCCGCTCATGCTGCTCGAGTCAGAGAGCTGAAAGGATCGCCGTGCGCCGCAGCGCTCTGCTCGCCGTCCTCGTGCTGCTCCTGTCACCGCCCGCGTTCAGCGACGCGGGCATGTGGACCTTTCACGACTTTCCGCAGGATCTGGTGAAGCGCCAGCACGGCGCCGACATCAGCTCCGCGTGGCTCGATCGGGTGCGTGCCGCCACCATCCGTTTATCGAACTGCACGGCATCCTTCGTGTCGCCCGAGGGACTGATCCTCACCAATCACCACTGCGCCGAAGCCTGCCTCGACGATCACTCGACCAGCGAGCAGAACCTGGTGCGCAGCGGCTTCCTGGCCCGCTCCCGGGAACAGGAGCTCAAGTGCACAACGCAGATCGCCGACGTACTGATGGGCGTGGAGAACGTTACGCCCAAGGTCGCCGCAGCGATCCGCGGACTCGATGACCGCGCGGCCAACGACACGCGCAAGAAAACCCTGACGCAACTCGAGCAGGCCTGCGAGCAGGACAGCCACCACGCGAAATCCGGGCCGCTGAAGTGCGAATCGGTCGACCTCTACCAGGGCGGGCAGTACTGGCTCTACAAGTACCACCGCTACGACGACGTGCGCCTGGTGTTCGCTCCCGAGCGTGGTATCGCCGCATTCGGCGGTGACCCGGACAACTTTCAGTTCCCGCGCTGGTGCCTGGACATGTCGGTGCTGCGCGCCTACGGCCCGAACGGCAAGCCCGCCTCGACGCCGGATTTCCTGCGCATTCGGCCGGAGGGACCGCAGGCGGGCGAGCTGGTGTTCGTATCGGGGCATCCCGGCTCCACCGACCGGCTGTTGACCGTCGCGCAACTCGAGACCCTGCGCAACGTGGAATTGCCGCGCTGGCTGCTGCGCGCTTCGGAGTTGCGCGGGCGTCTCATCGAGTACGGCAAGACGGGCCCTGAGGCCGACCGCATCGTGGAAGATCCGCTCAACGGGCTGGAAAACTCCATCAAGTTGCGCCGCAAGCAGCTCGACGCGCTGCTCGATGATCGGCTGCTGCAAGCCAAGCGCGACGAGGAAGCGGCGCTGCGGGCGAAGGTCGCCGCCGACCCGCAGCTCGCCGCCGCGACCGGCAATCCCTGGTCGGACATCGCCACGGCGCAGCTGCGCGAGCGCGAGCTCTACCTGCCCTATACGTTCCTCGAGCAAGCCGCCGGGTTCAACAGCCGCTTGTTCAGCTATGCGCGCACCCTGGTGCGCGGTGCCGCCGAACGCCCCAAACCCAACACCGAGCGCCTGCGTGAATACCGCGACGCGGCGCTGCCGCGAGTCGCGCAGCGCCTCACCGCCCCGGTACCCGTGTATGCGGCGCTCGACACGCTCACCTTGTCTTTCGCGCTGGAGCGCATGCGCGAGTGGCTGGGGCCGGACGCGCCGCTGGTGCGAGCGCTGCTGGCGAAGGATTCACCCGACACGCTGGCGGCACGGCTGGTGGACGGCTCGCAGCTCGCCGATCCGAAGCTGCGCCGGCGCCTGTGGGAGGGTGGCGCGGCGGCGCTCGAGGCGGTGCACGACCCGATGATCGAATTCGCGCGCAGCGTGGATGCCCCGGCCCGTACGGTGCGCAAGAGCTATGAAGACGAGGTGGAAGCTCCGGTTGATGCCGCCTCCGAAAAAATCGCCCGCGCCCGCTTTGCCGTGTATGGCACGAGCCTGCCACCGGATGCGACCTTCACGCTGCGCCTGAACGTCGGCACGGTGCAGGGCTGGAAGGAGGACGGGCGCGAAGTCGAGCCGTTCACACGCCTCGCGCGCCTGTTCGAGCGCGCCACCGGCCAGGAACCGTTCAGGATTCCCGACAGCTGGCTCAAGGTGCAGAGCGCGCTCGATCGAGAGACCCGCTTCGATCTCTCCACCAACAACGACATCGTGGGCGGCAACTCCGGCAGCCCGCTGATCGATACCGGCGGCCGGCTGGTGGGACTGATGTTCGACGGCAACATCCACTCGATCGCGGGCAGCTTCTGGTTCGACCCCGAGTTGAACCGCGCGGTCGCGGTGGATCCGGCCATCATGTTCGAGGCGCTGCGCAAGGTGTACAAGGCAGACGAGCTGCTGGCGGAGCTCGACCGCCACTAATGGCCGCGCGCGCCACGATGCGGAAGCTGACACGCATCTCGTCCTGCACCTGCAATGCGCCGAGCAGCGCGCTGAAGGGCGTGAGTCCGAGTTCGCTCTGCCGCAGCGGTGCCTCGCCCGATGCGATGAGCGCACCAAGGGCGAACTGATAGCGCACCGGCACGCTGATGGTGCGCACCTGCCCGCGCACCGTGGTCTGCACGCGCGCCAGCACCGCGCGCGCCTCCCCGCCGGCTTCGCTCCCGGTGCCAGGCGGCGCCTGCGCGGCAGACTCGAGC
>DASZHQ010000034.1:0-1607 GCA_035937715.1 Steroidobacteraceae bacterium
TCGGACGCGAGACCGTGACGCTGCCGCTGTTCCCGGCGATGCAGCCGGGCGATGTAGAGCGCGTGGTCGAGACCGCCGGCGCCATCGTGCGCGGGGCACGCGCGTGAACCCCGTAATCTCCGTCGTCATCCCGGTGTACAACGAGGAGGAGGGGCTGCCCTTGCTGTTCGCGCGCCTCTACCCCGCCCTCGATGCGCTCGGGCGCCCTTACGAGGTGGTGTTCGTGGACGACGGCAGCTCGGATCGATCGGTCGCAGAGCTGCGCGAGCAGTTTCAGCGGCGAGCGGATGTCACCCGGGTGGTGGTGCTGGCGCGCAACGCCGGGCAACACATGGCGATCCTCGCCGCCTTTGCGCACACGCGCGGCACCTACGTGATCACCCTGGACGCGGACCTGCAGAACCCGCCCGAGGAGATCGGGCGCCTGGTCGCCGCGATGGATGCCGGCGCTGACTACGTCGGCACCATACGCGTGAGGCGCCAGGACCGGCTGTGGCGCAAGGCAGCCTCACGGCTGATGAACCGTCTGCGCGAGGGCACGACCTCGATTCGCATCAGCGACCAGGGCTGCATGTTGCGCGGCTATCACCGCAGCGTGATTGATGCCCTCAACCGCTGCAGCGAGGCGAGCACCTACGTGCCTGCGCTCGCCTATACGTTCGCGCGACGCCCGGTGGAGATCGAGGTGGCGCACGCCGAGCGCACCGTGGGACAGTCGAAGTATTCGCTGCTGCACCTCATTCGCCTCAACTTCGACCTGATGACGGGGTTCTCGGTCGCGCCGCTGCAGTTCTTTTCCATGACCGGCATCGTCATCGCGCTGCTGTCGATCATTTTCGTGATCTACCTCGCCATCCGCCGCCTGATCGTCGGTCCCGAGGCGGAAGGCTTGTTCACGCTGTTCGGTATCGCCTTCTTTCTGATCGGAGTCGCACTGATCGGGCTCGGCGTGGTGGGCGAGTATGTCGGGCGCATCTACGAGCAGGTGCGCCAGCGCCCGCGTTACACGGTTGCGGCGGTGCTGGAAGAGGGTGCGGGGAGCGAAGCGGTGCGTCTGCCGTACGCCGCCGCGCCCGAAACCCGGCCTGCTGCGCTGCCGCAGGCGCAGCGCGTGCCCGGAGAGGTGGAGTGAGGCCGGCGCGGGCCGTCGTCTTCGCCTATCACGATGTCGGAGTGCGGTGTCTCAAGACACTGCTCTCGGCGGGCGTGGAGGTCGCGCTCGTGGTCACGGTGCCCGACGACCCGCAGGAGCGGCGCTGGTACGCGAGCGTCGCTGCGAGCGCCGCGGACTATGAGCTTCCCCTGATCGCGTCGGCCGAGCCCAACACGGCCGAGCTCGAGCGCGCCGTGGCCGCGCTGCAGCCGGACTTCGTGTTCTCCTTTTATTACCGCTCGCTCCTTGGCGCCTCACTGCTGCGCCTGGCGCGGCGCGGCGCCCTCAACATGCACGGCTCGCTCCTGCCGAAGTACCGGGGGCGCGCACCGGTCAACTGGGCGATACTGCGCGGCGAGCACGAGAGCGGAGCGACGCTGCACTACATGGTCGAGCGTGCGGATGCCGGGGACATCGTCGACGCGCAGGCGGTTCCCATCCTGCTGGATGACGA
>DASZHQ010000035.1:0-9487 GCA_035937715.1 Steroidobacteraceae bacterium
TGGCGCTACCTGCAGGTGTTCGGCGATGCCACCGACGCGCTGCTGCGCCATGCCGGCGTCGACGACGCGTACCGGCGCTCGGGGCGCGCGCTGTACACGCTGGAGAGCCGCGTCGCGCACCACGCGGAAGCGCACTCGCAGCAGTTGCTGTACGTGACGACCCGGGTGCTGGAGGTCGACGAGAAGCGCCTGCGGCTGTTGCACAGCCTGCACCGCACGCGCGATGACATCGTGGTGGCGACGGCGCTGCAGGTGTACGTGCACGTCGAAACGGCCGCGCGCAAGAGCGCGCCGCTTGATGCGGCGGTGCGTGCGCGCCTGGCGGCGGTGCAGGCCGCGCAGGCGCGGCTGCCGTTGCCGGTCGCCGCGCAGCGGCTCACGGACCAGGCGGCCCACTGAGGGCGCGCCGGCGAGCCCGGAGAATCCCTCATGCCCAAGATCGTCGATCACGAGCAGCGGCGCGAGGAGATCGCGCTGGTCGCATGCCGCGTGGTGGCGGAATACGGCTTCGAGCAGGCCACCATCGTGCGCATTGCGCGCGAGGCGGGCTACACCACCGGCATGGTGGCGCACTACTTCGACACCAAGCAGGACATCATCGTCGCAGCGCTGCGGCTGATCCTGCGCCGCATCGAGGAGCGGCTGAGGCCGAGCGCTGACGAGAGCCAGCCGGACCTGCTGGCGCTGCTGACCGAGGCGCTGCCGGTCGATGAGACGCGCTACATCGAATGCGCCGTGTGGATCGCGTTCTGGGGGCAGGTGCCGGCCGACCGGCGGCTGAAGCGCGTCAACGCCTGGTTGCATCGCGAGTATCTGCGGCTGTTCGAGCGCTGTCTGGCGCGCGGGTGGAGCGAATGGCGGCAGTGGGCGCCGGGCACGCGCGAGCAGGTGCTGCGCTCGGTAGTCACCTTCATCAACGGCGTTACCGCCAGCACCGTGGCGAGCCGCGGCGAGTGGCCGGCCGCGCGCCAGATCGGGCAGCTGCGGCTGCAGCTGGAGCTCCTGCACGACTGGGCGATGAGCAGCGCGAGCCCGGGCGCGCTGAAGAAGGGCCGCAAGGCGTCCGCCTGAGGAGAAGCCGATGGACTTTGCCCTTACCGAAGAGCAGCAGCTGATCATCCGCACCACGCGCAGCTTCGTCCGCCAGGAGCTGGTGCCGCACGAGCGCGAGGTCGAGGACACGGGCGTAGTGCGCACCGAGCTGTTGCGGCAGCTCAAGGACAAGGCGATCGCCGCCGGACTGTACGCGGCCAACATGCCGAGCGAGGTCGGCGGCGCCGGTCTCGATGCGGTGAGCTGGGTGCTGTACGAGAAGGAGCTCGGCCATACCAGCTACGCGCTGCAGTACTCCTGTGTGGCGCGCCCCTCCAACATCCTGCTGGCCTGCACCGGCGAGCAGCGCGAGCGTTACCTGCTGCCGGCGGTGCGCGGCGAGCGCGTCGAGTGCCTGGCGATGACCGAGCCGCAGGCGGGCTCGGACCTGCGCAGCATGAAGACCTCGGCGCTGCTGCAGGGCGGGGACTTCATCATCAACGGCAGCAAGCATTTCATCAGTCACGCCGATCATGCGGACTTCGTGATCCTGTTCGCCGCCAGCGGCGAGGAGGACTCCGCGCGCGGCAAGCGCAAGCTGATCACCGCCTTTCTGGTCGACAAGGGCACGCCGGGCTTCGCAGTGCGGCCCGGGTACCGCAATGTCTCGCATCGCGGCTACACCAACAGCATCCTGGAGTTCACCGACTGCCGCCTGCCGAAGTCGGCGGTGCTCGGGGAAGTGCACCGCGGCTTCGAGGTGGCCAACACCTGGCTGGGCGCCACGCGCCTGCAGGTGGCGGCCAACTGCCTCGGACGCGCGGAGCGCGCGCTCGAGGCGGCGCGGCAGTGGGCGGTCGATCGGGTTCAGTTCGGGCAGCAGATCGGCAAGTTCCAGGGCGTGTCCTTCAAGCTCGCCGACATGGCGGTCGAGCTGCGCGCCGCGGAGCTGCTCACGCTGGAAGCAGCCTGGAAGCTCGAGCACAAGCAGGCGACCGACAGCGACATGGCGATCGCCAAGCTAAAGGCCACCGAGATGCTGGCGATGGTGGCGGACGAAGCGCTGCAGATCCATGGCGGCATGGGGCTCATGAGCGAGCTGCCGCTCGAGCGGATCTGGCGCGATGCGCGCATCGAGCGCATCTGGGAGGGCACCAGCGAGGTGCAGCGCCACATCATCTCGCGCGCGCTGCTGCGGCCGCTGGGGGGCTAGGGGCTGGCGCGAGGCCGCAGTGGCTCCCGGAGGGCAGGAGGTGGCATACCCCCCGGCGCGATAGTTAGGTGTACACCTAACTATCGTGCCAGGAGACCCCAACTACGCCAGGCGTGCACCCAACTACGCGTGGCGGGCGCGCCTACTTACCCTTCCACACCGGCTTGCGCTTCTCCGCGAACGCCCGCGCGCCTTCCTTCAGGTCCTCGGAGCGCAGCACCTTCTGCACCGCGCTCAGGCTGTCGTGCAACTCGAAGGCGGGATGCTCGGCGACCATCTCCGTGTGGCGCAGCAGCTGCTTGATCGCGGGGAACAGCAGCGGCGGGCCGTCGGCGAGCTGCCGGGCGATCTCGCGCGCCTTGGCGAGCGCCTGACCCTTGGGCACCACGTGGTTCGCGAGCCCCCAGTGCTTGGCCTCCGCCGCATCCATCCAGCGGCCGGTCAGGAGGAACTCGACGGCGACGTGGTAGGGGATGCGCCGGCGCAGCTTGATGGTTCCGGCATCCGCCAGCACGCCGACATTGATCTCCGGCAGCGCAAAGCGCGCGTGCTCTTCCATGACGATGATGTCGGTTCCGAGCACGATTTCCATTCCGCCGCCGCAGGCGATGCCGTTCACCGCCGCAATCAGCGGCTTGTCGAGGTTGCGCGGGTAGTTGAGACCGCCGAAACCGCCCACCCCCCAGTCCTCGTCGGACTCCTCACCGCTGGCGGCGCCCTTGAGATCCCAACCGGGCGAGAAGAAGCGCTCGCCGGCGCCGGTGACAATCGCCACGCGCAGCGCCGGATCGTCGCGAAAGGAGGTGAAAACCTCGTTGAGCCGCCGGCTCGCGGCCAGGTCGATGGCGTTGGCCTTGGGGCGGTCGATGGTCACCTCGAGAATCGGACCGTCGGTTGTGGTCCTGATGCCTGCGGACATGACGATGCTCCTTACACGAGGCGGATCAAGGCGTCGACGGCCACCGCGCCGAGCCCCGCGGGGCGCACGATGACGGGATTCAGGTCGAGCTCCGCGAGCTGCTCGACATTCGCGGCAGCGTAGCGCGTACAGGCGAGCGCCGCCTGCACCAGCGCCGCAACGTCTCCCGCCGGGCGCCCACGGTAGCCGCCCAGCAGCTTCGCAACGCGCAGCCTGCCGAGCGCCGCGCGGATACCCGCGGCGGTGAAGGGCGGCAGCAGCGTGACGCTGTCGCGCAGCAGCTCGGTCAGTACCCCACCGGCGCCGAGAGTGAGCAGCTGGCCGAACTGCGGGTCAACGCTCATGCCCACGAGGATCTCGGCGACGCCGTCGCTCACCATCTCCTCGACCAGGAGCGTTGCGGACAGGGCGGACAGGCGCTGCGCGGCCGCGGCGGCCTCCGCGGCCGTGCGCACGTTGAGCACCACGCCGCCGCGGTCGGACTTGTGCTCGAGCCCCGGGTCGGCGGTCTTTATCACTACCGGGAAGCCGAGAGCTGCGGCGGCCTTCGCGGCCGCCTCCGCCGGCACCAGCTGTGAGCGCGGTACGGGCACGCCGAAGGCCGCGAGCGCCTGCTTGGCCTCGCGCTCGCCGAGGGCGCGCGCGCCCGCGCGTGCGCTGCGCGGGCGGCGCAGCTCCACGGCGCCGCCGCCTCGCCAGGTCTCGCCGACCGTGCCGGCGAGGTCGATGGCCTCGAGTGCCTCGCGCTGACCCTGCAGCGGCACGACGCCCGCTGCCAGGCACATCTCGCGCGTGGCGGGGGAGAGCGACTCGGGGAGCGAGGAGACGAGCAGCGCGCGGCTCGCCGCGCCGGGCAGCGCCGCGGCAAACTCCTCGATGGCACGGACATAGGCGGAATCGTCCGCTGCGCTCTCTGGCGGGCAGTCGAGCTGGAACGCCACGGCATCGAAGCCGGCGCGCAGTGCCTCGCTGAACATGGCGCGCTGGCGTGGATAGTCGAACCACACATGCGTGTGGAAATCGAACGGGTTCGAGATATGCACGCGCTCGGAGAGGATCGCGCGCAGCCGCGCGGCGCTCGCGTCCGGGATGGGCGCGAAGTCGAGTGCCAGGTTCCGCGCGGCATCGGCGGTCATCGCCATGTCCCCTCCCGAGGCGCCCATGGCGAGCACGCGCCGCCCGGGCAGCGGCCCGCCGGCGTGAAAGATCTTCAGCGTTTCGCACAAGGTGGCGAGCGACTCGCAGCGGGCGATTCCGGCCTGGGCGCAGAAGGCGTCGAAGGCCGCATCCACGCCGGCCAGCGCGCCAGTGTGCGTGCGCACCGTGCGGGTGGCCGACTCGGTGCGGCCGGTTTTGACGAGCGCGATCGGCTTGCCGGCTTCGCGTGCGCGCTCTGCCGCGCGCGCGAAGCGCTCGGCATCCCTGATGCCCTCCAGATACAACCCGAACGCGCTCACCCGCTCATCGGCGCACAGCAGCTGCAACAGATCCTCCGCCGCCAGGCGCGTCTGATTGCCCACCGTCAGGGCGCAGCCGATGGGGAGCGAGCGGTCGTTGTATAGCAGGTTGAGCGCCAGGGTGCCGCTCTGGCAGATGAGCACGACCCCGCGCTCACGCCGCCGGCCCACCACCTGGTCCGGCCACAGCGCCGCGCCGTCGAAGAAATTGACGAAGCCGTAGCAGTTGGGGCCGAAGAACGGCAGCTCGCCGGCGCTCGCGAGCAGCTCCTCGGTGAGGCGCCTGCCCTCCTCGGTGGCAGTCTCGGAGAACCCGGCTGCGAAGCAGACGAAGCCGCCCGCCCCGCGCCGCGCCAGCGCGGCCGCGATGGCCGGAACCTCGGGAGCGGGTGCGGCGATGAACGCGGCATCAGGCGCCGCGGGCAGCTCATCGACCGAGCGGTAGTAACGCTGCGTACCGGAGCAGGGCCGGCTCGGGTGAATGCGCCAGACCTCGCCCGTATAGCCGATGACGCGGCTGGCAGCGAGGGCAGCGTCGGCCCAGGTGCCGCCGATCAGCGCGAGGCTGCGCGGTGCGAGCAGGCGCTGCAGCGCATGCGCGCTCATGAAGCGCTGCGGTGAGCGGGCAGCTCCATGCGCCGCGAGCCGGGGCCGTCCGCCTGCAGGCCGGCGCTCGCGGCCTCGAGCTGCGCAAGCCGCGCGGCCACCTCCGGCGCGAACGGCTCGCTCGCGGCCGTGTCGCGCTCCTGGCGCACGTGCAACAGCATCAGCTCCGCGGTCGCCGCCACCCCCGCGTGTCCGGCGCGTGCCAGCTCGAAGGCGGCGTGGATTCGCTTGCGATCCACGGCCAGGATGCGCACCTCGACCGTGGCGGTGTCGGCCTGCTTCACCTCGTGCAGGAAGTGAAAGTGCATCTCCAGGGTGTAGAGCGTGCAGCCGGTGCGCGCGCGGTACGCGGCATCCAGACCCACGCGCTCCATGAGCGCATCGGTCGCCTCACTCACGATCAGGCCGTAGTAGGCATCCCGCAGGTGGCCGTTGTAGTCGATCCATTCGGGGCGGATCGCAGTTGTATAGATGGGGACGCCTGCCACGTCAGTGCAGCCGCAGCCGCTCGCGCGCCTGCCCGGGCGACAGCACCCGCGCCCCCATCGCCTCGATGATCGTGCGCGCCTTCTCCACCAGCTGCGCGTTGCTCGCGTACACCCCGCGGCTCAAGTACAGGTTGTCCTCGAGCCCGACGCGCACGTTGCCACCGAGCAGCACCGACTGTGCCACCCACGGCATCTGCATGCGGCTTACCGCGAACGACGTCCACACGCACTCCGCGGGCAGGTAATTCACCATCGCGAGCAGGTGCCCGACGTCGGCCGGCACGCCCCAGGGGATGCCGGTGCACAGCTGGATCATCGCGGGGGCGGGGATCAGTCCCTCCTTGATCATCTGCTTCACGAACCAGAGGTTGCCGGTGTCGAACACCTCGAGCTCCACCTTGACACCGAGCTCACGCAGGATCCCGGCGCCCTCGCGGCAGTAGTCGGGGGTGGAGATGTAGGCGCGGTTGCCGTCGCCGAAGTTGAGCGTGCCGCAGTCGAGCGTGGCGATGTCCGGCCGGTACAGGCCCTCGCCGCACAGCTCGATCACGTGCCGCATGCGCTCTCGCTGGGTGACGAAGTCGCTGCCCGCGGCCGGGGTATCCTTCAGTCCCTCCTTGCCGATGCAGATGTAGCCGCCCATGCCGCAGGTCAGGTTGACCAGAACGTCGACCTTGCTCTCACGGATGCGCCTGACCACCTCGCGGTAGTGGCGCGTGGCCATGCTGAACGCGCCGCTCTCCGGATCGCGCACGTGAATGTGCACGATCGCCGCCCCGGCGCGGGCCGCCTCGATCGCGGAAGCGGCGATCTGCTCGGGAGTGATGGGGCAGTGCGGGCTCTTGGTGACCTTGGTATCGTCGCCGGTGATCGCGCAGGTGATGATGACGTCGGAGTTCATGTGACCTCGCCTTCCGCACGCGGGCTGGCAGGTGGAAGCGCGCCGGGAGGTAATATTATGGCTATAATAATATAGCCTGGCGGCAGTGCGCGGCAAGTCGCGCCCGCGGCGCGAGGAGAGAGCAGCATGCAGACGAAACTGTTGATCGGCGGCCGTCTGGTCGCAGGCGATGCAGCGGCCGAGCGGGTACGCGACGCCGCGAGCGGTGAAGAGATTGCGGCGGTACCGGAGGCCTCGGTGGCGCAGGTACAGGCGGCCGTCGCCGCCGCGGAGAATGCCTTCCCCGGCTGGGCGCAGACGCCGCCGAAGGAGCGCGCGGCGCTGCTGCTGCGCATCGCCGAGCACATCGAGGCCGAGGCCGCCGCCTACGCCGCGCTCGAATCGCGCAACACCGGCAAGCCGCTCGCCGCGGCACTGAACGACGAGTTGCCCTCGATCGCCGACGTGTTCCGCTTCTTCGCCGGCGCCTGCCGCTCGCCGCAGGGGCTCGCGGCCGCGGAATACCTGCCCGGCCATACCAGCATGGTCCGCCGCGATCCGATCGGCGTGGTCGGCTCGATCGCGCCCTGGAACTATCCGCTGATGATGGCCGCCTGGAAGATCGCGCCGGCGATCGCGGCCGGTAACACGCTGGTACTGAAGCCCTCAGAGCTGACACCGCTCACGCTGCTGAAGCTGGCCACTGCGCTCGCCGAAATCCTCCCCCCCGGGGTGGTCAACATCGTGTGCGGCCGCGGCGAGCCGGTGGGCACCGCCCTCATCACTCACGAGCGCGTGCGCATGGTGTCGCTCACCGGCTCGGTGGCGACCGGACAGAAGGTGCTGGCGGCGGCGGCCGGCAACCTCAAGCGCACGCACCTGGAGCTCGGGGGCAAGGCGCCGGTGATCGTGTTCGATGACGCCGATCTCGAGGCGGTGGTCGCCGGCGTGCGCATCTTCGGGTACTACAACGCCGGCCAGGACTGCACCGCCGCCTGCCGGATGTATGCGGACAAGCGCATCTACGAGCGCCTGGTCGCCGACCTCACCAGTGCGGTGCGCACCATCAAGCTGGGCACGCAGGAGGAGCCCGGTGTGGAGATGGGCCCGCTCATCTCGCAGACCCAGCGCGAGCGCGTCGCCTCGATGGTGGCGCGCGCCGCGGCCCTGCAGCACGTCGAGCTCACCACCGGCGGCAAGGCCCGCCCGGGCAGCGGGTTCTTCTACGAGCCGACCGTGATTGCCGGGGCACGCCAGGACGATGAGATCGTGCAGCGCGAGGTGTTCGGTCCGGTGGTGTCGGTGACGCGCTTCAGCGATACCGAGGAGGCGATCCGCTGGGCGAACGACTCCGAGTACGGCCTGGCGTCCTCGGTATGGACGCGCGATGTCTCGCGCGCCATGCAAGTCGCGGCGCGACTGCAGTACGGCGCGACCTGGATCAACACCCACTTTGCCACGGCGAGCGAGATGCCGCACGGCGGCTTCAAGCGCTCCGGCTACGGCAAGGACCTGTCCGTCTACGCGCTCGAGGATTACACCGTGACGCGCCACGTGATGGTGAAGCTATAGACGCCGGCCCTGCAGTGCCGCGCAGCGCGGCGGTGTGCGCCGCCGCGCTGGCGCTGATCGCGGCCGCGGCCGCCTGCGGCTGCGGCGGGTCGGGAGGCGCGCAGGCTGCGGCACACGAGGAGGCAAAGGAGCTGCACGTCTACAACTGGGCGGATTACATCGGCAAGGACACGATCGCGAACTTCGAGGCGCGCAGCGGCATCAGGGTGGTCTACGACACGTACGACGCCGACGAGACCCTCGAAGCGAAGATGATGGCGGGCGACTCGGGTTACGACGTGGTGAGCACCTCGACCGACTATTTCGCCCGCCAGATCAAGGCCGGCATCTATCGCCCGCTCGACCGCTCGCTGTTGCCGAACTGGAAGAACCTCGATCCGCGCATTCTGGCGATCGAAGCGCGGGCGGATCCCGGCAACGTCCACGCCATGCCCTACCTGCGGCACGTCAACGGCTTTGCCTACAACGTCGACATGATCCGTGCGCGCATGCCCGATGCGCCCGTGGGCAGCCTTGACATGATCTTCCGGCCGGAAGTCATCCGTCGCTTCGCCGACTGCGGCGTGACGTTCCTCGATTCACCCGAAGACGTGCTGCAGCTCGCCCTGAACTACCTGCATCTCGATCCCAACACCACGCGGCCCGAGGATTACCGGGAGGCCGAGAAGCTGCTGCTCACCGTGCGGCCCTACATCCGCGCGTTCGACTCCTCGGAGTACATGAACGGGCTCGCCAACAGCGATTTCTGCATCTCCATGAGCTGGTCCGGGGACTACGCGGCCTCGGCGGCCCGCGCCAGGGCCGCCGGCGTCAGCGTGCACCTGGCTTTCACCGTGCCGAAGGAGGGCGCCAACGGCTCCTTCGACGCCTGGCTCATCCCCGTCGATGCGCCGCACCCGCTCGCGGCGCACCGATTCCTCAATTACCTGCTCGAGCCGCGGGTGGTCGCCGCCATCACCAACCAGATCCACTACGCCAACGACAACCGCGCGGCCGATGTCTACGTCGACCCGCAGATCCTCAGCGACCCGACCATCTATCCTACGGCGGCGGTCGAGGCGCGGCTGTACAACGCGCGGGAAGCCGGGCCGGCGCTCGAGCGGCTGCGCACGCGCACCTGGACGCGCATCAAGACGAACCTGTGACGCCCCGCAACGCGGCGTGCCGCGCACTCAGCGTCCGGCGAGCTGCGTCTCGAGGGCGCGGCGGCGGTCGCTGCGCGTCATGAGATAGCCGGCGGCGATGATGCACAGCCCGACCGCGCAGACTATGAGGCTGGCGAGCGCGTTGATGTCAGGGCTCACCCCGAGCTTCACTTTC
>DASZHQ010000036.1:0-5827 GCA_035937715.1 Steroidobacteraceae bacterium
GAATATAATAGCCACCGGACAACAATAACTAAGCGACGCCGCCGAAAGCGCTGGCTCGAACCGGACGGACCGAAGCCGGCGGAAGGCGTCACCGAGGTAGTGATGAGCACTACATGCGAACAGCTCGAGGGCGCTGCGCTCTCATTGGTGCGCTGCGGTCCGATCAAGGACCGTCTTATCGACGCGTATCGCAACCATCTCGCGCTGGTCGACGCCGGAGAGCTTCCCGAAGCGCTGCGCGAGCAGTTTCGCGCTTGTCATGACGCGCTCACCCGCGAGCCCCCGCTGCGGGGCGAGGACGCCGTGCGCGCCACGGTGCGCAAGATGTCGAGTGAGGAGGCCGACCAGGTGGCGTGCAGCGTGCTGCGGCTGTTTGCGGGCCTCGTGCGCGAGGCGGCGCTGGGAGCCGCGCCGGCGCTTCCCGGGCGGATGTTGAACGGGGCGGGAGGTGCTGCGTCCGCCGCGCGTGCGAGCGTGCTCAAGGCGGTGCCGCAGGTCATCTCGCTCTACGCCGCCGCGGAGGCGTGAGCTAGTCGAGTTTGAACTCGATGGTATCCCAGCGCGCCGTGTCCTCGTGACGGGCAGCGCGGCGGATGGCATCCACCAGCGCCCGCTCATCCCACTCCACGACTTCGTTAGCCAGATCGAGAACGGCGCGGGGAACGTCCTTGCGTGCCCCAAAAGGCTTCATGAGCACCACGGCTTTGTGGCTCGCCTGAGCGTACAGCAGCTGGAAGGTGAGCAGCTCCTGGTGCGTGTCGAAGAGGCTGGAGAGCGCGACGATGGCCTCGGCCGGGCTGATCTGCCGGCGCAAGTCCTCGCGCAAGGCCTCCTTGTCCCCGCCAGGACGCCGCTCGGGAGTGCTGTAGTTGCGATAGAAGAAATTGCGCGCGCTTTCGAGGTATTCGAACACGCGCAGGTAGTCGTCGCTCATCTCCCAGGCGTGCGTCACGAAGAGGCGGAGCGGATCGGCCTGCGACATGCGCTCAAGTCTCGCACAAGCGCGCCAGCGGTGAAACCGAAGCGGCGCGCAGCGGCGAGCTCTGCCGCGCTACGGGCCCGCAAGCCGCGCGGCGCGGGGCGCACTGGCACGCCCGCGGCCATACGCCCGCGCCGCACGGGGTAGCGCCGCGCGATAGAATGAACCCTTTGCGGCCGTCTGCGCTACAGCCCATCCCGCTGATCAAGTGCGTCTGCTCGTCTACAACATCCGCTATGCCACCGGCACCGGACCTGCCTTTCACCTGCCGGTGCCGGGCGCCGGCTACCTGCGCAGCAACCGCAAGGTCCTCAGCCGTATCACCGAGTTCATCCGCGCCGAGAAGCCGGACGTGGCCGGCCTCATCGAGGTGGATACCGGCTCGATCCGCACCGGCATGCTGAATCAGGCCGAGCACATCGCGCGTGAGCTCGGCCACTACTCCACCTACCAGTGCAAGTACGGCACGGCCTCGATCAACCAGTTCGTTCCCATACTGCGCAAGCAGGGCAACGCCTTCCTCTCCGCCCCCACGGTGCACGGCGAGCGCTTCCACTATTTCGACACCGGCATCAAGCGCCTCATCATCGAGCTGGAGCTCTCGGACGTGTGCGTGTTCCTCGTGCACCTGTCGCTGAAGTTCCGCCAGCGCCAGTACCAGCTGCGCTACCTGCACGATCTGATACTGCAGGCGGCCAAGCCGGTGATCGTGGCCGGAGACTTCAACACCTTCTGGGGCACGCACGAGATCTACCTGTTCATGCGTGCGGCCGGCCTGCGCAGCGCCAACACGGCGGGCCTGCCCTCCTTCCCCGCGCGCGTGCCGCGCATCGAGCTCGACTTCATCCTGGTGAGCGAGGGGATCGAGATCACGGACTTTCGCGTCCCGGACGTGCGCCTTTCCGATCATCGCCCGCTGGTATGCGACTTCCAGGTGCGGGCGGGCGCCAGCGTGCGCGCCGCCGCCCGCGCCGCCGTCTCCGCCGCCTGAACCCATGACCGATAGCACCGCAGCATCCTGGAAGGCCGAGCGTGACGCCGACGGCCTCGTCTGGCTGACAATCGACAAGCCGGGCACCTCGGTGAACGTGCTCTCGAGCGGTGTGCTCGCCGAGCTCGATGGCGTGCTCGCGCGGCTGGAAGCCGACCTGCCGCGCGCAGTAGTAGTGCTGTCGGCGAAGAAGAGCGGCTTCGTGGCGGGCGCCGACATCAAGGAGTTCACCACCCTCAGCGACGAGGCGAGCGGTTACCAGCTCATCCGCCGCGGCCAGCAGGCGCTCGATCGCCTGGAGGCACTGCCGTGCCCGACCGTGGCCGCATTGCACGGTTTCGCTCTCGGCGGCGGCCTCGAGCTCGCCCTCGCCTGCCGCTACCGCGTCGGCGTCGCCGATGAGCGGTTGTCGCTCGGCCTCCCGGAGGTGCTGCTCGGCATTCACCCTGGCTTCGGCGGCACGGTGCGCAGCGTCCGCGTCGCTGGGGTGCGCGCCGCCATGGAGCTGATGCTGACCGGCAAGCCGCTGCGCGCTGAGAAGGCATTGCGCGCGGGACTGCTCGATCGGCTGGTGCCGGAGGCACAGCTGCGCAGCGCTGCGCGCGCGCTCGCGCTTGATCCGCCCGCGCCACGCCGGGCGCCGCTCGCGGAGCGGCTGCTGAGCAGCGCACCCGTGCGGCCGTTCCTGCGCCGCATGCTCACCCGCCAGGTGGCACGGCGCGCACCGCGCGAGCACTACCCCGCGCCCTACGCCATCATCGACCTGTGGGCGCGCTTCGGCGCGCACGGGCCGACCGCCTTCGAAGCGGAGGCGCGCTCGATTGCGCACCTCTTCACCACCGAGACCTCGCGCAACCTGGTGCGGGTGTTCCTGCTGCAGGATCGCCTGAAGAGCGCCGGCGGCAAGAGCGCTGCGGACATCCGCAATGTGCACGTGGTCGGTGCCGGAGTGATGGGCGGCGATATCGCCGCCTGGTCGGCGCTGCGCGGCTTCGCGGTCACGCTGCAGGATCGCGCGCCCGAGTACGTGGAGCCGGCCCTGCGGCGTGCCCGGGAGCTGTTCGACAAGCGCCTGCGGGATCCGGCCAGGAATGCCGAGGCACGCGCGCGGCTCACTGCCGACGTCGCGGGCGACGGCGTCGCCGCCGCCGACGTAGTGGTGGAAGCCATCTTCGAGAACCTCGAAGCGAAGCAGGAGCTGTACGCGCGCCTCGAGCCGCGCATGAAGCCCGCGGCGCTACTGGCCACGAATACCTCCAGCATCATGCTCGAGCCGCTGGCGGCGAAGCTCGCCCGCCCGGGGCGCCTGGTCGGACTGCATTTCTTCAATCCGGTCGCGCAGATGCCGCTCATCGAGATCGTGCATGCGCAGGGGACCGACCCGGCGGCCGTGCAGGTGGCCACTGCCTTCGCGCGCCGCCTCGACAAGCTGCCGGTGCCCTGCCGCAGCGCACCCGGCTTCATGGTGAACCGCGTGCTGACCCCCTATCTCTACGAGGCGATGCTGGCCGCGCAGGAAGGCGTAGCGCCTGCCCTTATCGACAGCTGCGCGGTGAGTTTCGGCATGCCGGTCGGGCCCATCGAGCTCGTCGACGTCGTGGGGCTCGATGTCGCCGCTCACGTGGGCGAGATCATCGCGCAGCAGCTCGGGCGGCCGGTCACCCAGATCGCGCGTCTCAACGAGCTGCTCGCGGCGAAGAAGCTCGGCCGCAAGAGCGGCGCGGGCTTCTATCCCTGGCGCGAGGGCAAGGCCGTCAAGCCCGCGGCCTCGGGCGCGCCGCCGGCGGATCTCATCGACCGCCTGATCCTGGTGCTGGTGAACGAGTGCGTGGCCTGCCTGCGCGAGCGCGTGGTGGAGGACAGCGATCTCGCCGACGCTGCGGTACTGTTCGGCACAGGCTTCGCACCCTTCCGCGGCGGCCCGCTTACCTACGCCCGGGCCCGGGGCGTACCCGCGGTGGTGGCGCGCCTCGAGGAGCTGGCCTTGCGCTACGGCGCACGCTTCCGCCCCGACGACGGCTGGACTTTGCTCGCAGGCGCTCAAAAAGCGTGACCGGCGTCCGGCGCGCGGGAAGCGCTGTGCTACCATCCAACAGGCATCGCTGGATGCAGAAATTGCGATGTAGATCACACACATCGGGAAGCCATGTCCGAAGAGCAGGCAGCGTCAGTTCAATTGCTGCGCACGTTCGCGCCGCTCGAGGGTATGAAGCGCGAGAACCTGACCGCGCTCGCGAAAAAGGTGAGCGTACGCACGCTCAACGCCGGACGTGTGCTCTTCACCCAGGGGGAAACCGACAAACGCACCGTGTGGCTGGTGAGCGGGCAGCTGGAGATCGACGATGGTCAGCGCAAGGTCGGCACGCTGCGCGGCGGTTCCCCTGAGGCGCGCAATCCAATCTCCCCCCAGCTGCCGCGGCGCGTGACCGTGCGTGCCCTGGACGAGGTCAGCTACCTGTCGATCGACAGCGATCTGCTGGATGTGATGATCACCTGGGACCAGACCGGCACCTACGAGGTCGAGGAGCTGCAGGCGCACCTGCAGAGCGCCGGAGCGGGCTCGGATGACTGGATGACGACGCTGCTGCAGACCAATGCCTTTCACCGCATCCCGCCGGCGAACATCCAGGCGATATTCCAGCGCCTGCAACGCACCCCTTGCCGCGCCGGAGAGGTCGTGATCAAGCAAGGCGACGAAGGCGACTACTTCTACATCATCGTGAACGGCAAGTGCGCGGTGACACGCGAGACTCCGCTCAGCCGCGAGGGCATCAAGCTTGCCGAGCTCGGCGTCGGCGATACTTTCGGCGAAGAGGCGCTAATCGCCGAGGCCAAGCGCAACGCCACCATCACCATGATCACGGACGGCGTGCTGATGCGCCTCAACAAGCAGGATTTCCGCGAGCTGATGAACGACCCGCTGCTGCAGTGGGTGCCGGCCGAGGAGGCGCTGAAGATCATCGAGCGCGGCGGTCGCTGGCTCGATGTGCGCCTGCCGAGCGAGCATCAGAATCTCGCCATCGACGGTGCGCTCAACGTGCCGCTGTATCTGATCCGCCTGAAGCTCTCGACCCTCGACCGCAGCATCCCTTACGTCGTCTATTGCGACACCGGGCGGCGCAGCTCCGCGGCCGCCTACATCCTGGTGGAGCGCGGCTTCGATGCGTACGTGCTGAGCGGCGGGCTGGGCAGTGCCGGGGCGAGCCTGCCCCTCACCCGCGGCGGCGCGGCCGACAAGCCCTGAGGGAGCTGAGCTCGCGGGCGACGCAACCGCGCGGCGCGGTGCGACGCCCCAGTCACCTGAGGCGATGACGAGCGCGCCTGCAGCCACGATGCTGCGACCGTGGCTAGCGCGAAAGAAGAAAAGCCGCCGATATTCGGCGAGCTGACCACGCGCGGGCTCAGTCTCGAGCCACGCGCCGCACGGCACGACAAGATCTGGCGTGTCACGAGCAGGTCACAATCCGCCCGCAGACTTCCTCACCCGTCACACGGCTGAAGCACGTCGCACTGTGCCCCGAAGTGCGTGCGGTGCGACGCGAGGAAGTAGTGCCAATGCACCACGTCTGCGTGAATCCGCTGGCCGCTGCCCGTTCGCGCCGGCGAACAATGCTCGGAAGCGCGATCGGCGTGCTCGTGCTCGCGCCCGGCCTGCCGCAAGACGCCCAGGCTGCGACCGCCACGGTCGTAGCGGCCGACACGGCGGGTGGCCCGAACGCCCTGCAGGAAATCACGGTCCTCGGACAATACCTGCCGAAGGAGAAGGCTCGCCAGGCCCAGGAGGAAGCTCCCAACCTCATCGAGGTGCAGACCTACGACGAGATCAAGAAGCTGCCCGACATCAGCACCGCCGAGGC
>DASZHQ010000037.1:0-29753 GCA_035937715.1 Steroidobacteraceae bacterium
AGCAAAGCGTCCGCGCGGTACACCTTGCGCAGCCCCTCGAGCATGATCGGCGGGTCGACCGCCACCGCACGATTCAACTGCGCATCGAACCAGTAGGCGCCGGCGATCGAGTGGATGTTGCCGTCGAACATGAGCCCGACGATGCGGCCGTTGCGGTCGATCAGCGGACTGCCCGAGTTGCCGCCCACGATATCGTTGTCGGTCGTGAGGTCGAAGCGTGTATTCATATCGAGCCGGGGGCGGGCCGCCATCCAGCTGGCAGGGACCTTGAAGGGGTCCTGGTCGGTGGCGCGCTCGAACAGCCGCCCAAGCTGCGTGAAGGGCTCGATTTCGCGCCCGTCCTCGCGCCATCCCTTCACAGTGCCGAAGTTCAACCGCAGCGTGAAAGTCGCATCCGGCGGCAGGCTGGTGCCGTAGATCCTGAAGCGCGCGCGCGCGATCCTCTCTGAGCCGGCATCCGTCGGGGCCTCGACTTCGTCCTCATAGCGCTTGCGTACCGCGCGCGCTTCGGCATCCATGGCCCGGGCCAGCTCGATCATCGGGTCGTGCGAGGCGTCCACGGCCGCCGCGCCACCTTCCCAGAGCTGCTGGCGCAGCTTTACATCGGCCAGATGCGAGCCGTCCACGACCCGCGCGGCGAGCGTGTCGGGTGAGTCCTTCTCCAGGAGCTGGCGCACGATGGAGGCATCGGGCCCGAGCCACTCACGCATGCGCTCCAGCCCGAAGGACAGCGTCAGCTTCTCGAGATCCGGGTACACCGGCAGCGGCGCCAGCAGCCGCTGCCGCACCCGCGGCAGCGCCGCTTCGCGGTATTCGCGCAGCCGCGCAGTGTTGCTCTTCTGCCGTTCCGCGGCGGCGCGCAGCAGGGTGCGGGCGTAGCGGAACAAATCGCTGTTGAAACCAGCGCTGAGCTCGAGGAACGTGTACGGGAGGTACAGCTCGCGCTCGTGCTGCTGGGCGCGGGCGATGTCGCCCCACGGATCAGCGGTCGCGGCCGCGAGCTGCGGGTCGGCGGCGACTCTGGCGCGCAGCTGCGCCTCCTCGTCGCGCTTGGCCTGCAACAGGCGGTCATCGAGCAGCGCGTCGAGCTGCTTGCGGCGTACCTTGATGCTGTTCTCCAGGGTGTTGAGGGGATCCTCCACGATGCGGGCGGCCTCGGCGCCCGTCTTGCTGAACTGGATGTAGCGCCCGCGCAGCTCTGAGGCGCGCAGCAGCCAGCGCGGCAGTTCGACGTCGCGCAGACTCTGAAGCTGCGCCACGGTGAGCAGCCGGTCGGTGGTGCCGGGATGGCCGGAGACGAACACCACCTCGGCGGCGTTCGCTCCGTCGGGCCGTATCGCGAGGAAGCTCCTCGTGGTCGCCGGCTTGCCGTCCGGCCCGTAGGCGCGCAGCACCGACATGTCGAGGCACCAGCGCGGGAACTGGAAGTTGTCCGGATCGCCGCCGAAGGCGGCGATACCCCGCTCGGGTGCGAACACCAGGCGCACGTCGTCGTAGCGGTGGTACTTGTAGAGCCAGTACTGCCCGCCCTGGTAGAGATCGACCGACTCGCACTTCAGCGGTCCGAACTTTCCGTGCCGGCTCTGCTCCTCGCAGGCCTGCTCGAGCTGCGTGAGCGTCTTCTTGCGCGCGTCGTTGGCCGACTTCTCATCCAGCCCCGAGAGCGCGGCCGTGACTTTCGCGGTGACGTCCTCCGTGTCCATCAGCACGTCCGCGATCTGCGCGCCGCATTTGAGCTCCTCGGTGCGGCTGCGGGCGAGGAAGCCGTCCCGCACGAGGTTGCGCTCGGCGCTCGAATGCTGGTCGAGGCAGGCTTCCGCGCAGTGATGATTGGTGAGGATCAGGCCGCTGGCGGAAACGAAGGAGGCGGTGCAGTTGGAGAGACGGATGGTCGCCGTGCGCACCCGCTCGAGCCAGGCCGGGCTGAGGTCGACGCCATATTCGCGCTTCACCAGCTGCGCCGGAAAATTGTGAAAGGGCCACATACCCCCATCGCTGAAGGCAAGCGGGGAGATCGGCAGCACCAGCAGGGTGAGGATCAGAGCGCGGCGCATGTGTACCCCGGTGAAATTGTTATTCGACGAGTCGGCCATTATCCCATGTCCTCTTCGAGCAGCAGCAGGGGGGTGCCGTCCGGGCTCTGTAGCAGCGCACTGCGGTCGGCGCAGTGCGCCGCCACCGGGGCGGCGTACGTCGGCACGCCCAGATCGCGCAGCCGCGCAATCCGTGCGCGCATGCCGGCGTCGCGGAACACGATCATTGGCCGCTCGCACACCCGCGGGCGGTGAAACGCCAGGTCGATGTGATCGCTGGTGAGGCAGAGGTGCGGGTAGGGCGCCTGCTCCTCTTCCGCGGCGACGAACCCGAGCGGCTCCCAGAACGCCCGCGCGGCGGCGAAATCGGTCACCGGGAGGCTCACCTCGGCGAAATCCCCGCACAGCGAGGTTTGGCTCGCGCTGCGTGCGACCGGTGAATAGGTGCGTGCCTCGAGTACTGCGACGGCGTGCCCGAAGGGCTCGGCGAAGGCGAGCTCGTTGAACACCTCCTCGCTGGTGCGGCAATGCGTCAGGCGGATGCCGGCGGCCGCAAAGGCCGCGACGCTGCGGGCGACATCCGGCCGCACGAAGGTGAGGACGGGCGAGGAGCCGGCGCGCTGGTGCAGCCCGATGTACAGCCGCCCGTCGGTGAGCACACCGTACGGATGACTCAGGGTGTCGGTGGTCGTGGCCTGGGTGAAGCCCAGGCGCTCGTAGAACTCCATTTCCGCGCGCACGTCCTGCGCCGCGACGCTGACCTCGTGGAACGTGCCGAGCAACGGCAGGGGCGCGCCGGTCATCAGGCGGAGGCGCCGCGCGCCGTCGGCAATCGCTCGTGCAGGCTGTCGGTCCAGCACTGGCAGCGCTGTGCGATCAGGTCCGCCAGGCACTGCGCATGGCTCGTGCGGGCATTGAGCGCCGGCACGTACTCGAAACGCCGCCCACCGGCGCGCAGGAACGCGCCGCGATTCTCGATGTCGATTTCTTCGAGCGTCTCCAGGCAATCCACCGCGAAGCCCGGGCATACCACGGTGACTTCGCGCACCCCGCGCGCGGGCATGCCCGTGAGCACCGTGTGCGTATAGGGCTGCAGCCACTCCCGGGGACCGAAACGCGACTGGAAGCTCACACTCCATTCGCCCTCGCGCAGCAGCAGCTCGTCCGCCAACAGCCGCGCGGTCGCCTGGCAGTGCTCGAGATAGGGGTCGCCGTGGCGGCTGTAGCTCGCGGGGATGCCGTGAAACGACACCAGCAGGTGCGAGGTGCGCCCGTGCGTTTCCCAGTGAGCAGCGATGCTCGCGCGTAGCGCCTCGATGTAGCCGGGGTGATCGTGATAATCGGCGATGAAGTGCAGCTCGGGCACGGCGCGCCAGCGACGCAACTCGGCGCTCACCTGGTCATGGACCGCTCCGGTGGTGGCGCCGCAGTACTGCGGGAACAGCGGCAGTACCAGCAGGCGCTGCGCGCCGCCATCGCGCAGCCGGCGCAGCGCCCGCGGCACGTCGGGGGCGCTGTAGAGCATGCCGAGCTCGACGGACAGCGGCGCCAGCACGCGCTGCGCCACCACCCGCCCGATCTCGGCGCGCAGCCGCTCGGACAGGTCCTGGAGCGGGGAGCCGGAGGCCGTCCAGATGCGGCGGTACTTGCGCGCCACACGCCGCGGTCGCCAGGGAAGGATCGCGCCGTACAGCACCGGCAGCCACAGCGCGCGCGGCAGTTCCACCACGCGCGGGTCGGCGAGAAAGCGCGCGAGAAATGCCCGCACCGCGGCGGCATGTGCAGCGCGCGGCGTGCCGGAGTTCACCAGCAGTACGCCGACGCGCTCGGCCGCCTCAAGCGGCCGATCGGGCGAGTTCGTATACCGCATGCCGCACGATACCGCTTAGCGCGCCGGCGCGGGGGGCGCGCGCACCGCTCAGCCGAGCCCGACGCACAGGTACTTCAGCTCGGTGTAGTCGAGGATGCCGTAGCGGGAACCCTCGCGGCCCATACCGGACTCCTTGACGCCGCCGAAGGGCGCAACCTCGGTGGAGATGATTCCGGTGTTGAGACCGACGATGCCGTATTCCAGCGCCTCGGCCACGCGCCAGGAGCGCGCCAGGTCGCGCGTATAGAAGTAGGCCGCCAGGCCGAACTCCGTGTCGTTGGCCATATGTATGGCGTCGCTCTCGCTCTCGAAGCGGAACAGCGGCGCCACCGGGCCGAACGTCTCCTCGCGCGCCATCAGCATCGCGGGAGTCACCTCGGTGACCACGGTCGGCTCGAAGAAGGTGCCGCCGAGCGCGTGGCGCTTGCCGCCGAGCGCGATGCGCGCGCCCTTGGTGACGGCATCCGCGAGGTGCTGCTCCACCTTGGCGAGCGCCTTCGTGTCGATGAGCGGGCCCTGATCGGTCGGGCCCTTGAGCCCGTCGCCGACGCGCAGCTGCGCCACCGCGTGCACCAGCTTGCGCGTGAACGCCTCGTACACCGGCGCGTGCACCAGCAGGCGGTTGGCGCACACGCAGGTCTGGCCGGTGTTGCGGTACTTGCTGGCGATGGCGCCAGCGACCGCGGCATCGAGGTCGGCGTCCTCGAACACGATGAACGGCGCGTTGCCGCCGAGCTCCATGGTCAGCTTCTTCACCGTGCCGGCACACTGGGCCATGAGCTTCTTGCCCACCTCGGTCGATCCGGTGAAGGTCACCTTGCGCACGATCGGGTTGGATGTCATCTCGCCGCCGATCGCGCTGGCACTGCCCGTGAGCATGTTGAGCACGCCGGCCGGCACGCCGGCGCGCGCCGCGAGCGCCGCCGCCGCGAGTGCCGAGTAGGGCGTCTGGCTCGCGGGCTTGCAGACGAAGGTGCAGCCGGCGGCGAGTGCCGGGCCCGCCTTACGCGTGATCATCGCCAGGGGAAAATTCCACGGCGTGATCGCCGCAACCACGCCGACCGGCTGGCGCAGCACCACGATGCGCTTATCGGTCTGGTGCCCGGGGATCACGTCGCCGTACAGCCGTTTACCTTCTTCCGCGAACCACTCGATGAACGCGGCCCCGTAGGCAATCTCCCCCTTGGCTTCCACGAGCGGCTTGCCCTGCTCAGCGGTCATGAGCGTGGCGAGATCTTCCTGATTCGCCATGAGCAGCTCGTACCAGCGACGCAGGATCGCGGCGCGCTCCTTGGCGGTGAGCGCCGCCCAGGCGGGAAAGGCCTGCGCCGCGGCCTGGATGGCGCGGCGCGTATCAGGGGCGCCCATGTCGGGCACGGTGCCGATTGGCTCGCGCGTGGCGGGATTGACCACCGTCAGGGTGGCGCGGTTGGCTGCGTCCAGCCACTGGCCGCCGATGAAGGCGCGGGTACGCAGCAGATCCGGGTCGCGCAGTTTCATGATGTGGATGCTCCGGGGCTTGCGCCGGCGCCGGATGCGGCGCCGCCGACGTAGCGAGCGAAGAAGTCGAGAGTGCGCGTACGCGCCAGCGCCGCGGCCTGCGGCTCGAAGCTCGCTCGCTGCTCGCAGCTGAAGCCGTGGCCGGCGCCCGCGTACACGTACACGCCGGCGTCCGCTCGTGCCGCTGCCCTGATCCTCTCGACGTCGGCGAGCGGGATGCTCTGGTCCTCGCTGCCGTAGTGATACATGACCGGGCAGCGCGGCTTCTCATCCAGATAGGGCGCCACCTTGCCGTAGTAAACCACCGCGCAGGCCACCGGCAGGCGGCAGGCGACGAGATACGACAGGGTGCCGCCCCAGCAGTAACCGACGCTCCCGGCGCGACCGGAGTGTTTGACCACCGCAAGCGCCGCCGCGAGATCGCGCATCGTGTTCTCGGGCGCGAGCTGCTTGACGTAGCCGGAACCCTCCCGCATGTCCGCCGGCGTGTAGCCGAGCTCGATGCCGCGGCGCACGCGATCGAACAGGCACGGCGCGATGGCGGTGTAGCCCTCGGCCGCGAAGGCGTCGGTCAGCGCGCGGATGTGCGCGTTGACACCGAAGATTTCCTGGATCACGAGCAGCGCGCCGCGTGGGCGGGCGGGGGGCGCGGCGAGCCACGCCTGAAACTCGTGGCCATCGCGGGCCATGATGGTGGTGTATTCGCCCATGGGATGGCATTCTAACGCGCTGCGCCTTCGGAGGGACTCATGCTCGTCGGATCGGTGGTCAGGCGGGTCGCCATCCTCGGTGGCGTACGCATTCCCTTTGCACGCTCTTATGGCGCCTACGCCACCGCCGGCAACCAGGACATGCTCACGGCCGCGTTTCGCGGCGTGGTCGAGCGCTTCAGGCTCCAGGGCGAGCGTCTCGGGGACGTGGCGGCCGGCGCGGTGATCAAGCACTCGCGCGATTACAACCTGGTGCGCGAGAGCGTGCTCTCGAGCGGGCTCGATCCGCACACTCCGGGACTCGACATGCAGCGCGCCTGCGGCACCAGCCTGGAAGCGGCGATCGACATCGGCAACAAGATCGCCCTCGGACAGATCGAGGCCGGCATCGCCGGCGGCACCGACTCCATCAGTGATGCGCCCATCGTGTATGCGCGCTCCTACCAGCAGCTGCTGCTGGCGAGCTACCGCGGGCGCAGCCCCTGGGAGCGGCTGAGGCCGTGGCTCGGGCTGCGGCCGTGGCACTTCAAGCCCGTGCTACCGGCGGTGGTCGAGCCGCGGACCGGACTGTCGATGGGGCAGAGCACCGAGATCATGGCGAAGCAGTGGCAGATCACGCGCGCCGAGCAGGATCAGCTCGCCTACGACAGCCACGTGAAAGCGACCAGCGCCTGGGGCGCGGGTTTCTACGACGATCTGGTGATCGAGTACCTCGGGCTCAAGAGCGACAACAACGTGCGCGCCGACGCGAGCCTGGAGAAGCTCGCGAAACTGCGCCCGAGCTTCGCCGCCGACGGGACGCTGACCGCGGGCAACAGCACGCCGCTCACCGATGGGGCGAGCGCCGTGCTGCTCGCCGCGCCCGAATGGGCGGCGAAGCGCGGCCTCCCGGTGCTCGCATATCTGCGTTACGGCAAGGTGTGGGCGGTCGATTTCGTCGGCGCCCGAGAGGGGTTGCTGATGGCACCCACTTACGCCGTGCCCGCCATGCTGCAGGATGCGGGGCTGACGCTGCAGGACTTCGATTACTACGAGATCCACGAGGCGTTCGCGGCGCAGCTGCTGTGCACGCTCAAGGCGTGGGAGTCGCCGGAATACTGCCGCGACGTGCTGCGCCTGCCGGCGCCGCTCGGCAGCATCGACCGCGCCCGGCTCAACGTGAAGGGCGGCAGCGTCGCCCTCGGCCATCCCTTCGCCGCTACCGGCACGCGCATCCTCGGAACGCTCGCCAAGATCCTCGCCGCAGACGCCCAGGCGAAGCGCGGGCTCATCTCGGTATGCACCGCCGGCGGCATGGGCGTGACGGCTATCGTGGAGCGTTGAGGGGGTGAACGTGAGGAGCGCCTCTGGCGCACGACGCGTGCCGCGGCTGCTCGCGCCAGCGCTGCTGGCTGTCGCGCTGCCACCGGCAGGGGTGCCGTGACCGCGATCGACCGCGTATTCGAGCGGCGCCTCTCTGCGCTTCTCAACGGCGGTGAACCGCAGATCCTGCAGGGCGGCCGCAAGGGCGTGGAGAAGGAGTCACTGCGCGTGCTCCCCGGCGGGAGCCTGGCGCGCACGCCGCACCCGCCGGCGCTCGGCTCCGCGCTCACCAACGAGCACATCACCACCGACTTCTCCGAGGCGCTGATCGAGCTGGTGACGCCCGCGTTCACCCACAGCTGGGAGCTGCTGCAGTATCTGCTCGACCTGCACCAGTTCGTCTACCGCCACCTGGGCGAGGAGCTGTTGTGGGCGACGAGCATGCCGTGCGCGATTGAGCGTGACGAAGACATCCCGCTGGCGCAGTACGGCAGCTCGCACGTCGGGCGCATGAAGACCGTTTATCGCAACGGCCTCGGCCTGCGCTACGGCCGCATGATGCAGGCGATCTCCGGAGTGCACTTCAACTATTCGTTTCCGCTGCCGTTCTGGGAGGCGTGGGCGGCGGCGTGCGGCGAAGCGCGGCACGACACGCCGTTCGTTTCCGCCTGCTACTTCGACCTGCTGCGCAGCTACCGCCGCCATGGCTGGCTGGTGCTGTACCTGTTCGGCATATCGCCCGTGGTGTGCAAGTCGTTCCTGCGCGGGCGGCAGTTCGGGCTGCGCGACTTCGGCGCCGGGACCGCTTACGAACCTTATGCCACCAGTCTGCGCATGAGCGATGTCGGTTACCGTAACCGCAATCAGGCCGGACTCGAGGTGTCGGTGAACAGTCTCGAGCAGTACGTGCGCGACCTGACGCGCGCCATAACGACGCCGCACCCGCCCTACGAGGCGCTCGGGGTGAAGGTGAACGGCGAATACCGGCAGCTCAATGCCAACATCCTGCAGATCGAGAACGAGTACTACAGTTTCATCCGCCCGAAGCGCGTGGCGCGCTCGGGAGAGCGCCCCACCAAGGCGCTGCGGCGCGCAGGCGTCGAATACGTCGAGGTGCGCGCGCTGGATGTGAGCGCCTTCGATCCGGTGGGCGTCAACCAGGACAAGCTGCGATTTCTCGAGGCGTTTCTCGCCCTGTGCCTGATGAAGGACAGTCCGCCGATCGCCTCCGCCGAGCAGGGCGTGTTGGACCAGAATCACCTCACCGTGGCGCGCCGCGGGCGCGAGCCGGGGCTCACCCTGTGGCGCGACGGCCGCAGCGTGCCGATGCTCGCATGGGCGCGGGAGCTGCTCGACTCGATGTCGGGCATCTGCGAGGTGCTCGACCGCGGTGACAGCGCCCGACCCTATTCCCACTCCCTCGCCACGCAGGCGGCCAAGATCGAGGACGTCGCGCTAACCCCCTCAGCACGGCTGATGGCCGAGCTGGCCGCGGGAGAATCGTTCTTCGACCTCGCGCTGCGCATGTCCGCCATGCACAAGGCATATTTTCTCGACCTCTATCCGCCCAACGAGGAGCGCCTGCGCGAGTTCTCCGCGGAAGCCGCCGAGTCCCTTGCGGCGCAGCACGCGATCGAGCTCGGCGACCGCGGGACATTCGAGGAATATCTGGCCCGCTACTTCGCCGACTAGGACGGCGCCATGAGGGGTGAGAAGCGGCTGGGACCTTGGCGGCGGAAATTCGTTCAGCCATCGTTAATTTATCTCTAACCTTAATAGAATCATCCACTTCGCGGGTTAGCTTTTGGGTGCCGGACGACATAAACTCTCTTCGCCACATCGCGCAATGGAAGGGCGCGGGCACATGGAAGGCAAGCAGGAGCACGAGCCAAATGAAGAGGAAAGGAACGCAAGGACTTCCAGCGGGCCATCGACTGAGCCCGGCGGCCAACGAGGAATTCACCACCCTGGTGGATGGGCCGGAGAGACTTGAGTCCCCGCGGTCGGGTTGGGATCCATACAAGGTGTGGCGCACGCGGGTGAAGGCTTCCTCCCGGGCGAAGCGCGAGCGCGATCCGTTGCCCTGATCGATTTGCGGCGAGCTGAGCGCCTGCCGGCGGCGCTGCGCCGTCAATCCCCCGCCTGAGGCATTGTCCACCTCGGTTGCGGCCGCCAGATTGCCGCTGCCGGGGACGGGCGCGTGCGCCTTACCTTGCGCTCATGCGCGAGAGCCCCGATCCTCCTGCCATGAATGCACTCTCGGTACGCGGGCTCACCAAGACCTACAGAAACGGCGTGCAGGCGCTCAAGGGTGTCGACCTGGACGTCGAGCGCGGGGACTTCTTCGCGTTGCTCGGGCCGAACGGCGCCGGCAAGACCACGCTCATCGGCATCATCACCTCGCTCGTCAGCAAGAGCGGCGGTGTGGCGAGCGTTTTCGGTCACGACATCGACCGCGAGCTGGAGGCGGCGAAGGCCTGCATCGGCATCGTCCCCCAGGAAATCAACTTCAACATGTTCGAGACGCCGTTCACCATCGTGGTCAACCAGGCGGGCTTCTACGGCATCCCGCGTCCGGTAGCGCGCGAGCGCGCCGAGAAGTATCTGAAGCAGCTGCAGCTCTGGGACAAGCGCAACAGCATCTCGCGCGCGCTGTCGGGCGGCATGAAGCGCCGGCTGATGATCGCGCGCGCGCTGATGCACGAGCCGCGCCTGCTGATCCTGGATGAGCCCACCGCCGGGGTCGACATCGAAATCCGCCGTTCGATGTGGGAGTTCCTGCGCGAGATCAATGCGCGCGGCACGACCATCATTCTCACCACGCATTACCTGGAAGAGGCGGAGACGCTGTGCCGCAACATCGCCATCATCAGCGGCGGCCACATCGTCGAGCGCGATCGCATGAGCAGCCTGCTGCGCCGGCTGCGCGTGGAAACCTTCCTGTTCAACCTGCGTGACTCGCTCGCGGCGGTGCCCCCGCTCGAGGGTTACGTCGCCACGCTCCTCGACGATCACACGCTCGAGATCGAGGTGTCGAAGGATGAGAGCCTGAACGATATCTTCGCGCGCCTCTCGGCTCTCGGCATCGAAGTGCTCAGCATGCGCAACAAGGTCAACCGCCTGGAGGAGATCTTCATGCAGCTGGTCGAGGGACGCGGCGCCGCGGGCGAGAGCGGACGCGAGAGCGGCGCGCCGCCGGGCGCCGCGGCGGCTCGGGCGCGCGCGCTGGCACCGCCATGAACACCGTGGCGCAGCTGGCCGCACCGCCGCCGATCCCGCTGAACGTGGTGCGCTGGATCGGCTTCAAGACGATCGTGATCCGCGAATACGGGCGCATCATCCGCATCTGGGCCCAGACCATCGTGCCGTCGGTCGTGACCGCGGTGCTGTATTTCGCGATCTTCGGCAGCCTCATCGGCCGGCGCGTGGGGGTAATGGGCGGCTTCGGCTACAAGGAATACATCGCGCCCGGGCTCATCATGATGTCGGTGATCACCAATTCCTACGGCAATGTGGTGGCGTCATTCTTCGGCGCCAAGTTCGGCAAGCACGTGGAGGAGATGCTGGTGTCGCCGCTGCCGAACTGGGTGATCGTGGGCGGCTACGCCGCCGGCGGCGTGGTACGTGGCCTGCTGGTGGGCGCGGCGGTGAGCATCGTGTCGCTGCTGTTCACACAGCTGCAGCTGCAGCACCTGCTGGTGGTGCTGGCGGCGCTGCTGCTGACTTCCATCACCTTCGCCCTCGGCGGCTTTCTCAACGCCCTGTTTGCCAAGAACTTCGACCAGGTGAACTGGATCCCGGCCTTCGTGCTGACCCCGCTCACCTACTTCGGCGGCGTATTCTACTCGGTGAGTCTGCTGCCGGAGTGGGCCCGCCAGCTCTCCTACGTGAACCCCATCCTCTACATGGTCAACGCATTTCGTTTCGGGTTCCTCGGCGTTTCGGACGTGCACGTCGGGGCCGCCTTCGTGCTGATGGCGGCAGCGGCGATCGTGCTGTTCGCCACCGCGGTCATGCTGATGAACCGGGGCGCGGGAATCCGGGAGTGAAGGCGGCGATCGCGCTGGTGAGCGCGCGCGCCGTGCGCGGCCTGGACGAGGACATGCCGCCGCTCCTTGCAGCCTTCGCCGCCGCCGGGGCGCACGCCGAGATCGCCGACTGGGACGATGCCGCGGTCGACTGGGGGCGCTTCCGTCTCGCACTGCTGCGCTCGGCGTGGGATTACACCGAGCGGCTGCCCGCCTTCCTCGCCTGGGTGGAGCGCACGGCGGCGCTCACGACGCTGCTCAATCCTGCACCGGTGGTGCGCTGGAACGCCGACAAGCATTACCTGCAGGCACTCGCCGGCGGCGGCCTGCCCGTGGTGGCGACCGCTTTTGCGGAGCCCGGAGCCGATGCGGAGCAAATGCTGCGGCAGTTCCTGACACAGCACCCCTGTGCGGAGCTGGTGGTGAAGCCGGCCGTCGGCGCGGGCGCGCGCGATACCCGCCGCCACGCCTGCGAGGCGACGGCCGAGATCCTCACGCACATGCAGGGGCTGCTCGCCGCGCGACGCAGCATAATGCTGCAGCCCTACTTTCACGGCGTGGACACGCACGGCGAGACCGCGCTGATCTTCATCGGCGGACGCTTCAGTCACGCCGTCCGCAAGGGTCCGCTGTTGCCGCCGGGCGCACCCCCAACCGATGCGCTCTTTGCCCCTGAACAGATCAGTGCGCGCACTCCCGGAGCCGATGAGCTCGCGGTCGCAGAGCGCGTGTTGGCGCAGCTGCCGTTCGGCGAGCTGCTGTACGCGCGCGTGGATCTGATCCGCGACGGCGCCCACGCGCCGTGCATTCTGGAGCTGGAGCTCGCCGAGCCGTCGCTGTTCTTCTCCTACGCACCCGGCTCCGCCGGCCGCCTGGCCGCTGCGGCGCTCGCGAGGGCTGGGGCGCGCTGAACGACGTCCGCCCGCCGGCGTGTCCGCACATGGCCTCGAGCGCTGACTCAGGCTGGGCCTGGGCGCGGCGATCGCCTGGTGGTGTCGCAATTATGTGAGATACAACACAAGAAATAGCCCCTAAGTCATTGGAGCAACAAAACTTTAATATTTCCTTAACAGGGCTGACGCGCCCCCGCTTCACCCTTTGCGCGGCAAGTCATGAAAGCGACCAGCTTCAACACGTTCATGGCGCGCGTCGACGCCGCCGAGGTGGGGCTGTGCCGGCGGTTCAACCGCGGCGCACAGCGGGCGCTGCCGCGGCGCCTCTTTCAGATCGCCAGCCGCCTGGGCGACGGCATCATCTGGTACCTGCTGATACTGGCGTTGCCGCTGCTCTACGGAGCGGCAGCCATGAGGCCGGCGATCGTGATGGCGCTCACCGGCGCACTCGGGGTCGCACTCTACAGCCTGCTGAAGCGCCTGTTCGTGCGCGAGCGGCCCTTCATCACGCACGCCAGCATCGATCCAGCCGCGGCGCCGCTCGATCGCTATAGCTTTCCTTCCGGACACACGCTGCACGCGGTGTCGTTTGCGTGGCAGGCGAGCGCCCACTTTCCCGAGCTCGCCTGGGTGCTGCTGCCGCTCGCCGGGCTGATCGCAGGCTCGCGCGTGGTTCTCGGATTGCACTATCCGTCGGACGTGCTCGCAGGTGCGGCTATCGGCGGCGCGCTGGCGCAGCTCGGCCTGTCCTGCAGCTAGGGCCCGCGGGTGCCGCTCGTCAGCCGGTGCAGCGCAGGCCTGCGATGAGGCCGCGATTCGCGCGCGGGCGCTGACGCGTGCGTGTCCTGTTCATCTCCGACGTCTACTTCCCGCGCGTCAACGGCGTCTCCACCTCCATCCGCACGTTTCGTGCCGATCTGGCCGATTGCGGGGTGGAGACGCGGCTGGTGGCGCCCAGCTACGAGCTGTCCGGCGCGCGCTCCGCTGGCGGTGGCGAGAACGCTGCCGACGAGCATGGGATGCTGCGGGTCAAGGCGGCGCGCGTGCCGCGCGACCCCGAAGACCGCCGCATGGCCTGGCGTGCGCTCACGCGCACGCTCGATGAGATCACCGACGCCGGCTTCGACCTGGTGCATATCCACACGCCCTTCATCGCGCACTACGCCGGGGTGCGCTTCGCGCGGCGCGCGCGCATCCCCTGCATCGCGACCTATCACACGTTCTTCGAGGAGTACCTGCATCACTACCTGCCGGTGCTGCCGCGCGCCGTGAGCCGGCTGCTGGCGCGCAGCTTCACGCGCTCGCAATGCGCGGCGGTGCAAGCGCTGATCGCGCCTTCGGAGCCGATGCGCGCGGTGCTCACCGGCTACGGTGTCGCCACGCCGATTCACGTGGTACCGACCGGGCTGGCAGCGGAGTGCTTTGGCGCCGGCGACGGCCGCGCGTTCCGCGCACGCGCCGGTATTGCGCCCGAGCGGCCGCTCGTCACCTACATCGGGCGCGTCGCACACGAGAAGAACATCGGCTTCCTGGTGCGGGTGTTTGCGCAGGTGCTGCGCTCGGTGCCCGAGGCGTTGCTGGTGATCGCCGGCGAAGGACCGGCACGCGAGCCGCTGCGCGCGCAGGTGGCCGCGCTCGGCCTCGGGCCGCACGTGCATTTCGCCGGCTATCTGCCGCGCGCCAGCGCGCTGCTCGACTGTTATGCGGCAGCGGATGTGTTTGCTTTCGCCTCGCGCACCGAGACGCAGGGACTGGTGCTGCTCGAGGCCATGGCGCAGGGCGCGCCGGGGGTATCCACCGCCGAGCTCGGCACGCGCTCGATCCTGCTGCCCGCAAGCGGCGCGCTCGTCGTGCCCGAGGAGCAGGACGCGTTCGCCGCCGCCGTGGTGCGTGTGCTGCGCGACCCGGGACTGCGGGAGGGGCTGGCGGCGCGCGGCCGGGCGTACGCGCGCAGCTGGTCCTCGGCCGCGATGGCGCGCAGGCTTGCGGAACTGTACGCGCAGTTGCGCGCCGCGCCGCGCGAGGAGCGCGCCGCCGCCTTCGGCCGTTAAGTCATCTCGCGCAGCGGGTGTCGTCTTCACTCCGCGACAGCAGTTGAACGAGCGGCGTTCTCGGCTACACTTTGCCTCCGCCGCGGACCGCGGGCGTTTGGAGCGGAGCATGGGCGCAAAGCGGGCCTTGATCGTGGACGATTCGAAGTCCGCGCGCCTGTTTCTCGCCCGCGTCCTGGAAAACTACGACATCGACGTCGACAGCGCGGAGAGCGCGGAAGCGGCCATCGACTACCTCGGCAGCAACCGCCCCGATGTGATCTTCATGGATCACATGATGCCGGGGATGGACGGGCTGCAGGCGGTGCAGGCCATCAAGAACGACCCGCGCACGGCTACGATTCCCATCATGATGTACACCTCGCAGGAGGGCGAGTTGTACCTCGGCCAGGCGCGCGCTCTCGGCGCCGTCGGCGTGCTGCCGAAGCAGATCAAGCCGGTGGATGTCTCCAAGGTGCTCTACCAGCTGCACCTCGTTCCCGAGCGCCGCAGCCTCGAGCAGTCGAGCTTCACCGCGCTCAACGTGCTCGCGGACGGTCGCGCGGAGGGTGTCGCCTCCGAGGCCGGCGCCGGTGCCCCCTCTAAGGCGCTCACCGAAAGCGCGTTACGCGAGCACTTCGCGGAGCTGCGCCGGGCGCTGGTGGCTGGTGTCGACACGCAGACCGATCACATCGCCGCCGAGGTGCGCGCGCTGCTGCTCGAAGCGCTCCCGCCGCCGCCGCCGGAGGCGGCGCGGCGCGGCGCGGGAGCGCCGTGGGCCTGGATCGTTGCGTGCTCGGCGCTTGCGATTGCGCTCGCCAGCAGCGCGCTGTGGTGGCGGAGCGTGAAACTTCTCGAGGAGTTGAAGGTCGAAATGGCACAGCTCTCCGCGCACCAGGCTGCGCCGACCGTCGCGGCGGCTGCAGCCCCTAGCGGCGAGCAGTCGCCAGGGCCGGCACAGGTGCCGCCGTCTGCGGCGCTCGCGCCCGCAGCGGCAAGCGACACGAAGCCGATGATTGTGCCGGTGCCTTACGGGTCCGAGGCGCTCGGTGGCGCGCGGTTCGAGGTCATTCGCCAGCTGTTGTACCGGCTGGCGCGTCAGAAGGTAGCGGGCGTTGCCGACATCAGGACCTTCTCAGGACGCTTCTGCCTCGTGGGGAGCGCCCTCGACGGCTACTCGCTCGCGCCCGAGGAGACCCTCTTCTCGCGCTGCGATGTGGTCGGCAATCCTTCCGATGAAGGCCTCTCGCCGGCGCAACGCACCCCGCTCGCGCTCGCCAACCTCGTCGGCGACATCCGCAACTCCACGCACGGCCAGCTCGACGTGCAGGTGTCGGCGGGCGACCCGGCCAACGTGCTGTCACCGTATCCGGCCGCTGCCCGCGATCTCACCGCCGGTGACTGGAATCGTGCGGCCAGCGCGAACAACAGGGTCGAAATCCGCGTGCGTTGAAAGCGACAGTGCCTGTGCGGTCCGCTGACGATGACTTCCGGCCGTCGCGCTGGTTGCGCAGCCGCCATCTGCAGTCGATGCTGGCCAGCACCCACTGGCGGCGCGGCCGCGTGCTCAGGAGTTGCGCGCCGCTCGCCGCGGCGACGCGCGAGCTGCTGCTCGATTGCGGCGATGGAGTGCGCCTGCAGTGCTTCATCTCCAGCCCCGCGCACAGCAACGGCCGCCCGGTGGTGCTGCTGCACGGCTGGGAGGGAAGCGCGGACTCGCTCTACATGCTCTCGCTTGCGCAGCTGCTATTCGAGCGGCGCTTCGAGGTCGTGCGGCTCAACCTGCGCGATCACGGCGACACGCACCATCTGAACCACGACCTGTTCCACTCCTGCCGCCTCGCGGAAGTCACCGGAGCGGTGCGCGCTCTGCAGCCGCAGTGGCCCGGCCGGCCGCTGCAACTCGTCGGCTTCTCGCTAGGGGGCAATTTTCTGCTGCGTGTGGCGGCGCAGGCGCGTGAGGCCGGACTCGATCTGGCCCGGGTGATTGCCGTATCCCCGGTGCTCGAGCCCGCCGAGACGCTCATGGCGCTGCAGCGGGGCCTGCCCGGCTACCAGAGCTATTTCGTGCACAAGTGGCTGCGCTCGCTGCGCAGGAAGCAGGCGGCCTGGCCCGACAGCTACGACTTCCGCAAGCTGACACGCATGCGCGATCTGAAGGAGATGACGGCGGAGCTGGTGCGCTGCTACACGGACTTTCCGACGCTCGAGGACTACCTCAACGGCTACGCCATCACGGGTGCGCGCCTTGCACGGCTCGAGGTGCCGGCGAGTATCCTGATCTCACTCGATGATCCGATCATTCCCGCCACCGGGCTCGTGCGACTGGCGCGCCCGGCGGGACTGTCGCTCACGGTCTCGCGTTACGGCGGACACTGCGGCTTCTTCGAGCACCTGAGCGGGCCGACCTGGCTCGAGCGGCGCATCCTCGCGCTGCTCGGCGCAGGCGCGCCTGAATCCTCGCCCGGCGCCGCCCCGCAAGAGGGCCTGCGCGAGAGCACGTAAGGCGCGTGCGCGCGGGCGTGCGCCGCGTTTCAGCGTGGCGCGCGCTTTTCCTCGAATTGCACCACCGGACGGCCGCTGGTGACGGTCACCGCCCCGTCGATGATGGCGCCCTTGGCGATGGCGATGCTGCGGGCCGAGATGTCCGCGCGGATCACCGCGGTAGTGCCGATCTCGAGTTTTTCCTCGACCACGAGCTTGCCGGTGACCTTGCCGGCGACGACCGCCGCGCGTGCATGGACTTCGCCCTCCCACTGCGCGGTGGCTGCCATGTGCAGCGCGCCCCCGACGCGCCCGTCGCCGCGGATGGCCCCACAGACCACCAGCGGGCCGGCGGTCTCCACGTCACCCGTCAGCCGCGAGCCCTCGGCCACGAAGGTCGGCGAATCACCGATCCCATCGATCAGCCTGCGCCTCAATGTTTCGCTCATCGAATGCTCCGTTGCGCCGCATCGGGGGCCATAATACGTAACGCTGGGCCCGTCAGGATGCCGACCATGGTCACATTACAGGCAGGAAGAGTTGCACTTATCGCGCTGCTCGTGTGCCTTGCAGCCGCGTGCAGCCGCGAGCAGCAGGACTGGCGTTCCGCGGAGGGCGCGGACAGCAACGAAGGCTGGACGCGCTTCATCGAACAACATCCTGACAGCGAGCTCGCCGGCCAGGCCCGGGCGAGGATCGCGCAGCTGGCGGAGGCGCGCGACTGGCAACAGGCCACGAGCGTGGCGAGCGCCGATGCCTACCGCAAATTTCTCGCGCAACATCCGCGCGGCAAGTTGTCCGAGGAGGCCCGCATTCGCATCGAGGCGTTTTCCCTCGGATCCGCACCGCGCCTCGAGCCGCAATCGCCCGCCGAGGCGCTGGCCTCGCGCGCCACGGGCGTGCGCGCGCTGCAGCTGGCCACCGCGTCGGCATCCTCCCCGCCGCCGTCCGCATCCCTACTGCCGCCGGCGCGCGGCGGCAGCGCCATGGCTCAGCCGGTGCGCGCCTCGCCCGGCGAGGCGGCGCGCCCCGCAGACGTGGCGAGCGACGCGCCCTCTGTCGCGGAGCGAGGCGCTGCGCCAGGAGCGTACGGCGTGCAGCTCGGCGCCTTCGGCAGCGAGGCGAGCGCCGATCGCGAATGGCAGCGCCTGCAGGGGCGCTTCGGCGCGCAGCTCGGGGGACTATCGCCGCGGATCGTCCCCGCCGGTACCACTTCCGGGCCGCTCTACCGGCTGCAGGCTCCCGCCCGTGGCGAAGCCCAGGCGCGTGCCATCTGCGATTCGCTCAAGGAGCAGGCACAGGCGTGCGTACCGGTCCTGCCTCGCTGAGGCCGAGACGCGTCCGACTCTGCTGGCATTCGCTCCAAAGTGACAATTCACGTCACTGGGTTTGCGTCGGCTAGAAACTCTCAAGTTTCTGTTTTATATGGATTTTATGAGCTGGCACAGGCCTTGCTCACCCTATGACCAGTTGCGAACAAATTCCCCGTGTTCGCTCCTAGCGCGCCGCGATGCGAATTCCCCCGCTTCGCGGCGCTTTTTTTTCGATGCGCTAACGCTGATTCGGACCCTGAGCGCCCATAGATAGAATCGCCACCTCACACTTAAGCGCGCTGCGATCGGGGCTCGAGACGGGTCATGGAATTTCGCGATTACTACAAGGTCCTGGGCCTCGAGCGCTCGGCCACCGCCGACCAGATCAAGACCGCCTATCGGCGGCTGGCGCGCAAGTACCACCCCGACGTGAGCAAGGAGCTGAACGCCGAAGCGCACTTCAAGGAGGTGCAGGAGGCTTACGAGGTGCTCAGGGATCCGCAGAAGCGCGCGGCCTACGATCAGCTCGGCAGCGAGTGGAAGTCCGGGCAGCAGTTCCGGCCGCCGCCTGACTGGGGCAGTGGCTTCGAGTTCTCCGGCCGCCCCGCGGGCGCTGGTGGTGCGCGCGCAGGACGCCGCCGCGCGGGGGCCGCGGGAGCGAGCCCCCGGGCGGGCGAGGACGGGGAATTCGCGGCCGAGGACTTCAGCGATTTCTTCTCCTCGCTGTTCGGCGGGGGCTCGCCGTTTGCGGCCGCGGGCGGGCGCGGCGGCCGCGATCATCATGCGCGCCTCGAAGTCAGCCTCGAGGAAGCCTTCCGCGGTACCACACGCACCCTCGAGCTCAAGCGCCCGGAGGTCAAGAGCGACGGCTCGGTGGAGCTGCGTTCGCACATCGTACGCGTGAGCATTCCCCCCGGTGTGACCGAGGGTCAGCTCATCCGTCTTGCCGGACAGGGCGAGCCGGCGCCGGCCGGGAGTGCTGCGGGGGATTTGTACCTCGAGGTGCACATCGAGCCGCACCCGCAGTTTCAGCTCGACAACCGCGACGTCACGCTCACCTTTCCGGTGGCGCCATGGGAAGCCGCGCTCGGCGCCACGGTCACCGTGCCAACCCTCGGAGGCCCGGTGGAGATGCACATCCCCGCAGGCGCCCAGTCGGGCCAGAAGCTGCGCCTGCGCGGGCGCGGGCTCCCGGGCTCACCGCCCGGTGATCAGTACGTGCAGCTGAAAGTGGTCCTTCCGCCGGCGGATTCGCCGCAGGCGAAGGCGCTGTACGAGGAAATGCGCAGCAAGCTCAACTTCGATCCGCGCCGCAGCGAGGCGAGGTGAGTATGGTACGGGTAACTCAGGTGCTCGAAGCGCACGTGCTCGGCGAGGGTGACTGGATCGCCGCGAGCGAAATCTGCCAGCTGTGCCGCATCGATCTCGAGGACGTGCGCGAGCTCGCCGCGCTCGGCCTGGTCGCATCGCGCCAGACGGTGTCCGGACAATGGGAGCTCGCCGCCACGGCGCTGCCGCGGCTGCGCGTGGTCGGCCGCCTGATGCGCGACCTCGACGTCAATGTGAGCGGGGCGGTGCTCGCGGTGGAGCTGCTCGAGGCGCAGCGCGCGCTCGAGCGGCGCATCCGCGATCTCGAGCGGCTCGCCCGGGATTACTGACCGAAACTCTCCCCGCCGCGTTGCAGCCATTCCTGCTCTTCGGCCGTACTGAGGCGCCCGAGCATGCGATTGCGGTAAGGGAAGCGGCCGAACTTCTCGATAATCGCGCGGTGGTTCTCCGCCGAGCGTAGCGCCCCGGAGAAGACGCCGTGCAGCTCCTGCGGCGCCTCCGTGAGCAGGCGCCGGAACGCCGCGACCGACTCGTCCTGGACCTCGCGGCTCTCGGCGTGCTGCAGCGGCATGTAGAAGAAGATCCGCTCCGTCACGTCGAGCGCCGCATCCGCAGCCGACTGCATTCCCGAGAGCGTGAGAGCCAGCGCCTGGGGGTCGTAGAAGAATGCCCGGGCCGTGCCGCGGAAGATGTTGCGCGGGAACTGGTCGAGCAGAATGATTAGGCTCAGGCGCCGCCGCGGACCGTCCGCCCAGGCCGCCAGCTCGCCGCAGCCCGCGCGCGCGAGGAGCCGGCCGAAGCGCCGGCGGATCTCCGCATCGCGCCGCTGCCGCAGCGGCGAGCTGCCGTCTCCGAACCAGAAGCGCACGCGCCGGTTCAGTTGCTCGGCCGACGGCGGCAACGCGCCGAACCAGAAGTCGCGGACGCTGCGCGCCTCATCCACGGGGTGAGTTCACCTCCGGCCCGGTGCGGTCGGCCTCGAACAGCCTCTCCAGCTGCTGTGCGGCTTCGCGCGAGGTGGCCAGGAACTTCTCCTCGTCCTCCTTCACCTGGTACTGCGCCTCGAGCGTCTGCTCATCGTGCTGGCGGAAGCGGCGCACCGCCTCGCGCGCCACGGCGGGCGTCTCGCCGAGTGCCTCGAGCACCGCTGCCGCCATCTCCAGGCTTGCGGCGTAGGTTTCGCGGATCACCGAAGTGACACCGGCGTCCCTGAGTGCAAAGGCGTGCTGGCGGTTGCGCGCGCGCGCGAAAATCTTCAGGCGCGGGAACTGCTCGCGCACCAGCACGGCGGTGCGGACCGAGGCGTCGACGTCGTCGACCGCGAGCACGAGGATGCGCGCACCGTCCGCGCCCGCAGCGCGCAGCAGGTCGAGCCGCGTGGCGTCGCCGTAGTAGACCTTGTTGCCGAAGCGGCGCACGAAATCGACATGCGTCTGACTGTTGTCGAGCGCCGTGAACGGCAGCCCCTTCACCCGCAGGATGCGCGCGACGATCTGCCCGAAGCGTCCGAAGCCGGCGATGATGACCGGGATGTCGTGCTCCTCGAAGGCATCGAACGGCGCGGCCGGCGGCGCGAGCCAGCGCCGCGTCACCGCCTCGTGTGCAATGAGCAGCAACGGACCGAGCAGCATCGACAGCGTCACCGCCAGGATCAGCAGGTCGGCCGTCGCTGCATCGAGCAGCCGCTGGCGCGCTGCCAGCGTGAAGAGCACGAAGGCGAACTCGCCCCCGCTCGGCAGTGCGAATCCGAGGCGCCGGGCGGAGGCGCCGCGGCAGCGCGCGAGCCGGCCGAGCGCGCTGATCGCTACGATCTTGACGATGAGGAAACCGGCGGTGAGCGCGAGCAGCGTGAGCGGCTCGGACTTCAGCAGGCCCAGGTTCGCCGACATGCCGACGGAGACGAAGAACAGCCCGAGCAGCAGCCCCTTGAAGGGCTCGAGGTCCGCCTCGAGCTCGTGACGGAACTCGCTGTCGGCGAGCAGCACCCCGGCGAGAAATGCCCCGAGCGACATCGACAGTCCTACGCGGGTCGCCAGAAGCGCCGTGACGATGACAGTGAGCAGCGCTGCCGCGGTGAACACTTCGCTCACCTGCGCGCGCGCGACGATGCGCAGCGCCGGCCGCAGCAGCAGTCGTCCGCCGATGATGACCGCTCCGATCACCGCGGCGAGCTTCAGGAGCGACACCCACCAGCTGCCCGCGGCCGGCGGTGCGCCGAGCGGCGACAGCAGCGGCAGCACCGCCAGCGCCGGCAGCACGGCGAGATCCTGGAACAGCAGAATGCCGAAGGCCGCGCGGCCGTACTGGGTCCTCAGGTCGCCGCGCTCGGCGAGTACCTGCAGCACCAGCGGCGTGGACGACAGCGACAGCCCGAAGCCGATGATGCAGGCCGCGCCCAGATTCTGGCCGAGCCAGAAGGCCCCCGCCCCGAGGAGCAGCGTGCACAACAGCACCTGCGCCGCACCCAGTCCGAAGACCACCCGCCGCATGACCCACAGGCGCGTCGGCTGCAGCTCGAGTCCGATGATGAACAGCAGCAGTACGATGCCGAACTGCGCGACCTGCATGATGCGGCCGATGTCGCCGATCAGATTGAGCCCGAAGGGACCAATGACGAGGCCGGCGGCGACGTAGCCGAGGATCGAGCTCAGGCGCGCGAAGCGAAACAACGCCACTGCGATGACGGCTGCCGCCAGCAGAATGGCAGTTTGGGCCAGGGAAATCATGGGTCGGCGGAGCCGATTCTCGCAGGAATCGGCAGGGGAAGCGCGCGCAAGGGGGAGTCCCCTTGAGTTTGGGCGCACTCATCCCCAGCCTGCAGCCATGCTCGACAGCGAACTGTCCGGGACGTACAGCGCCCCCGAGCCGGCGGCCGCGCCTGCGTCCGATGCGCTCGATGCGTACTCCGCCGCGGTGGTGGGCGCGGTCGAGCAGGTCGGTCCCGCCGTGGTGAGCGTGTACGTCGGCGGCGAGGCCGAGGCGGCGCGAGCCCGCGGCGGGGCGGGATCCGGGGTGGTAGTGACGCCGGACGGTTATCTCCTGACCAACGAGCACGTGGTGCAGCGCGTGAGCGAAGCGCGGGTGGCGTTCGTCGACGGCCGCAGCGTTGCGGCGGTGGTTGCCGGGCGTGACCCGGCGACGGACCTCGCAGTGCTGCGTGCCCAGGCCGGGGCACTGCCCTACGCCGAGCTCGCCAGCGCGCAGCGCCTGCGTGCGGGTCAGCTGGTCGTCGCCGTCGGCAATCCCTTCGGATTCGAATCCACCGTGTCGGCGGGAGTCGTCAGCGCGCTGGGACGCTCGCTGCGCAGCCGCCAGGGGCGCCTCATCGAGGGGGTGGTGCAGCACACCGCCGCCCTCAACCCGGGCAACTCCGGCGGCCCGCTGCTCGATTTCTCCGGTCGCGTGGCCGGCATCAACACCGCCATCATCGCCATGGCGCAAGGCATCGGGTTTGCGATCCCTGCCTCCACCGCGCAATGGGTGCTGACCGAGATCCTCACGCAGGGGCGCGTGCGCCGTGCGTGGCTGGGCGTCGCGGCGCGCGACCGGCCGCTCGATCTGCGCCTGGTGCGCGCGCTCGGCCTGACCAGCCGCAGCGCTGTGGAGGTGATGTCGCGCGAGGCGCAGGGCCCGGCGGCGGAGTCGGAGCTGCACCCCGGCGATCTGATCGTGGCCGTGGATGGCGAGGCAGTCGATGGCGTCGACGCGCTGCACCGGCACCTCGGGCGAGTGCCGCCGGGCACGACTCTCACGCTGCGCGTGGTGCGGCGCACGCAGCTGTTGGCGATCCCGCTTACCGTGCGCGAGCCGCCCTGAGCCCACGCCCTGCCTGCGCAGCCCTCACTCGCACAGGCTCTCGAGAAGGCGAAGGTCTTGAAGCGCTTGCAAGAGCCTCGCAGGCCGGTATTATCGAACGCATAGTCTCGTTCGCGGCCCGCCCTGGGCGGGCCCCGCGGATCTCCTGAGCGCATGAATTGCCGGTGTGACTTCGAGCCGCGGGCGTGGCGGTCCGCGGTGCAGCCATGCCTGGCGCCTGCACGATTCGCGAGGCTTCACCATGCATGCCCCTGCCAGCGGACTCTATAAAGAGGCGTACGAGCGCGACAGCTGCGGATTTGGTCTGATCGCCAGCCTGGATGACGCGCCGAGCCACTGGCTGGTGCGTACCGCCATCGGCTCGCTGATCCGCCTCACCCACCGCGGCGCCGTGGCCGCGGACGGCAAGACCGGCGACGGCTGCGGGCTGCTGCTGAAGCGGCCGGAGAGCTTCCTGCGCGCGGTGGCGGCCGGGTGCGGCATTTTCCTCAGGGGACGCTTTGCCTCGGGGCTGGTCTTCCTGTCGCCCGATCCGCAGCTGGCAGCCGCGGCGCGCACGACGCTGGCAGCCGAGCTCGCGCGAGCGGGACTCGAGCTCGCCGGCTGGCGCAGCGTGCCGATCGACCGGGGAGCCTGCGGCGCCGAGGCCCTGAAGTCGCTCCCCCTCATCGAGCAGGTGTTCGTCAACTGCCGCTCGCCGGACATCGACGAGGAATCCTTCAACCGGCGGCTGTTCATCGCGCGGCGCCTGACGGAAAAAGCGCGCAGCGCCGATCCCGCCTTCTACATCCCGAGCCTCTCGGCGAGCACCATCGTCTACAAGGGCATGGTGATGCCGCAGCACCTGGCCGAGTTCTATCCGGATCTCGCCGATCCGCGCCTGGAGAGCTCGGTGGCCGTGTTCCACCAGCGCTTCTCCACCAACACCCTGCCGCAGTGGCGCCTCGCGCACCCCTATCGCTACCTCGCCCACAACGGCGAGATCAACACCATTCAGGGCAACCGCAACTGGGCCATGGCACGCGGGCCGCTGCTGCGCTCACCGCTCCTGCCGCAACTGCAGGAGGCGCTGCCGCTGGTGTCGCTCACCGGCTCGGACTCGCAGAGCCTCGACAACATGCTCGAGGTACTGCTGATGGGCGGGCTCGACCCGCTGCACGCCATGCGGCTTTTGATCCCCCCGGCCTGGCACGGCCTCGACGCGCTCGACCCGGACCTGCGCGCGTTCTACGAATACTACTCGGTGCACATGGAGCCCTGGGACGGGCCGGCAGGCGTGGTGCTGACCGACGGCCGCTACGCACTATGCACGCTCGATCGCAACGGGCTGCGCCCGGCACGCTACTGCATCACGCAGAACCGCTGCCTCACGATCGCCTCCGAGACCGGCGTGTGGGACTACCAGCCCGGCGAGGTGGTGAAGAAAGGCAAGCTCGGCCCGGGTGACATGATTGCGCTCGACCTCAAGAGCGGGACGCTCCTGAGTTCGGCGGACATCGACCAGATTCTCAAGACGCGCCACCCCTACAAGAGCTGGCTGAAGCAGGGCGTGCGCTACCTCGAGAGCGACCTGGTAGATGCGCGGCTCGCGGCGGAGCCCATGGACCGGGCCACCTTGAGCCTCTATCAGAAGATGTTCAACGTCACCCAGGAGGAGCGTGACGACATCATCCGCGTCCTCGCCGAGGATGAGAACGAGGCGGTGGGCTCGATGGGCGACGACACTCCGCTCCCGGTGCTCTCGCAGCGCGTGCGATCGCTCTACGACTACTTCCGCCAGCAGTTCGCCCAGGTCACGAACCCACCGATCGATCCGCTGCGCGAATCGATCGTGATGTCGCTGCAGACGCAGATCGGGCCGGAGTGCAATATCTTCGTGCCCGCCCCCGAGCACGCGCAGCAGGTGGTGCTCGGCTCACCGATCCTCTCGCAGAGAAAACTCCGCCAGATACTGGCGATCGAGGAGGTCACGCACGAATTCATCGATCTGCAGTACGACCCGGCGGAAGGCCTGAAGCGCGCGATCCAGCGCATGTGCGCGCAGGCGCAGAGCGCGGTGCGCGAGGGCAAGCTCGTGCTGCTGCTCTCGGACCGCTACCTGGTGAAGGGCCGCATCCCCGCCCACGCGCTGCTCGTGACCGGCGCGGTGCACCAGCACCTGGTGAAGACGGGACTGCGCTGCAAGTGCAATCTCCTGGTCGAGACCGGCACGGCGCGCGAGCCGCATCACTTCGCCTGCCTGATCGGCTACGGGGCGACCGCCGTGTACCCCTACATGGCCTACCAGGTGCTCTTCGAGATGATGCGCAAGGGACGGGTGAAGCTCGACTTCGCGGCGCGCCTCGAGCTCGGGCGCAGCTACCGCGCGGGCCTGCGCAAAGGGCTGTTCAAGATCATGTCGAAGATGGGCATCTCGACCATCTCGAGCTACCGCAGCTCGCAGCTCTTCGAGATCGTGGGACTGGCGCAGGAGGTGGTGCAACTGTGCTTCACCGGCACCGAGAGCCGTGTGCAGGGGGCGGATTTCGAGGATCTCGAAGCGGACCTCGGGGCGCTGGCGGCCCTCGCCTGGAATCCGCGCGAAGCGATCGGCCAGGGGGGCCTGCTCAAGTACGTGCATGGCGGCGAGTACCACATGTACAACCCCGACGTGATCGCAGCGCTGCAGGCGGCGGTGATTTCCGGGGACCAGGTGCACTACCGCGAGTTCACGCAGCTGGTGAACCAGCGTCCGCCCTCCACCTTCCGCGACCTGCTCGGGCTGAAGAGGGCGGCGCGCCCGATACCGCTCGCGCAGGTCGAGCCGGCGGAAGCGATCCTCGCTCGCTTCGACAGCGCCGGCATGTCCCTCGGCGCGCTCTCGCCGGAAGCGCACGAGGCGCTCGCCATTGCGATGAACCGCCTGGGGGCGCGCTCGAACTCCGGCGAGGGGGGCGAGGATCCGGCCCGCTACCGCACCGAGAAGAACTCGAAGATCAAGCAGGTGGCCTCCGGGCGTTTCGGCGTCACCGCCGAGTACCTGATCAACGCGGAAGTGCTGCAGATCAAGATCGCGCAGGGCGCGAAGCCGGGCGAGGGCGGGCAGCTCCCCGGGCACAAGGTCAACGACATGATCGCCGCGCTGCGTTTCGCACGGGCCGGGGTGGGCCTGATCTCACCGCCTCCGCACCACGATATCTATTCGATCGAGGACCTGGCGCAGCTGATCTTCGATCTCAAGCAGGTGAACCCGCAGGCGCTGGTGTCGGTGAAACTGGTCGCCGAGCCCGGCGTCGGCACGGTGGCCGCAGGCGTCGCCAAGGCCTACGCCGACCTCATCACCATCTCCGGCTACGACGGCGGCACGGGCGCAAGTCCGCTCTCCTCCATCAAGTACGCGGGCACGCCCTGGGAGCTCGGCCTCGCCGAGACGCACCAGACGCTGCGCATCAACAACCTGCGCCACCGCGTGCGGCTGCAGACCGACGGGGGACTGAAGAGCGGGCTCGACGTGGTGAAGGCCGCAATCATCGGCGCGGAGAGTTTCGGTTTCGGCAGCGCGCCGTTGGTAGCGCTCGGATGCAAGTACCTGCGCATCTGCCATCTCAACAACTGCGCTACCGGAGTCGCCACGCAGCACAACGTGCTGCGCTCGAAGTACTTCACCGGGCTCCCGCAGATGGTCATCAACTATTTCCGTTTCGTGGCCGAGGAGGTGCGCGAGATCCTGGCATCGCTCGGCGTGCGTACCCTCGCGGAACTCATCGGCCGCACCGAATACCTCCAGGTGCAGCGCGGCCTCACGCCGAAGCAGCGCAAGCTCGATCTCGCGCCGATCCTCTCGAGCGCTGGGGTGGCCGCGGATGCGCCGCAGTACTGCGGCCTTCCCGCGAACGCGCCCTTCGATCAGGGGGAGCTGGCAGAGCGCATGGTGTGCGACATGCTCCCCGCCATCGAGGGCAAGAGCGGTGGGGAGTGGAGCTACGAGCTCAGCAACTTCAATCGCTCGATCGGCGCACGCCTGTCCGGAGAGATCGCGCGGCGCTGGGGCAACTACGGCATGGAGGATGCGCCCATCAGCGTGCGCTGCAGCGGCAACGCGGGCCAGAGCTTCGGGGTGTGGAACGTCGGGGGGCTCCATCTGTATCTGGAGGGCGATGCCAACGACTACGTCGGCAAGGGCATGACGGCGGGCCGGATCGTGCTGCGCCATCCGCGCAGCGCGCGCTTCGTGGGGAGGGACACCGTGCTCATGGGCAACACCTGCCTGTACGGGGCGACCGGCGGGGAGTTCTATGCCGCCGGCGTGGCGGGCGAGCGCTTCGCGGTGCGAAATTCGGGTGCGCTGGCGGTGATCGAGGGCGCCGGCGACCACTGCTGCGAGTACATGACCGGGGGCGCGGTGTGCGTGCTCGGACGTACCGGGGTCAACTTCGGCGCCGGGTTCACCGGAGGCTTCGCCTACGTGCTCGACCTGGAGCGCAATTTCGTCGACCGCTACAACCACGAGCTCATCGACATCAGCCGCATACACCCCGAGGCGATGCAGTCGCACGTGCAACACCTCGAGGGGCAGCTGCAGCGGCACGTCGCCGCGACCGCAAGTCTCTGGGCCGGGGAAATCGCGAACGACCTGCGCACCTTCCTGCCGAAATTCTGGGTGGTGAAGCCCAAGGCGGCCTCGATCGACTCGCTGATCGAGAACCTGCGCCGCGCGGCCTAAAGGCGCATCGCCCGCATGGCCGACAAGAACCTGCAGTTCCTCGACATCCCGCGCGCCGATCCGGCCAAGGCCGCAGTCGAGGTGCGGCTGCGCAGCTTCCGTGAGATCTATGCGCCCTACGATGCCGCCGCCGCCGCGCAGCAGGCCGGGCGCTGTCTCGCCTGCGGCAACCCGTTCTGCGAGTGGAAATGCCCGGTCCACAACTACATCCCCAACTGGCTGAAGCTCATCGAGGAGGGCAACCTGTTCGAGGCGGCGGAGCTGTCCCACAAGACCAACTCGCTCCCGGAGGTGTGCGGCCGCATCTGCCCGCAGGACCGGCTGTGCGAAGGCGCCTGCACCCTCAACGACGGCCTGGGCGCGGTCACCATCGGCTCGATCGAGAAGTACATCACCGACGAGGCGCTCAAGCGCGGCTGGAAGCCCGACATGTCGAACGTGCGGCCGACGGCGAAGCGCGTCGCGATCGTCGGCGCGGGCCCGGCGGGACTTGCGTGCGCCGACATCCTGGTGCGCAGCGGCGTGCATCCGGTGGTGTTCGACCGCCATGCGCGCATCGGCGGCCTCCTGACCTTCGGCATCCCGCCCTTCAAGCTGGAGAAAGAAGTGCTGGAGAAGCGCCACGAGATCATGCATGGCATGGGCGTCGAATTTCGCCTGCGCTGCGAGGTCGGGAGCGATGTGGCCTTCGACGAGCTGCTCGCCGGCTACGACGCGGTGTTTCTCGGCATGGGGACCTATGCCCCCGTGAAGGGCGGCTTTCCGGGCGAGGATCTGCCGGGCGTGCACGAGGCGCTTCCCTACCTCATCTCCAACATCCATCACGAGCTCGGGTTCCCCGGCAGCGCGCAGGCGCTGATCAGCATGCGCGGCAAGCGGGTGCTGGTGCTCGGAGGCGGGGACACCGCCATGGACTGCAACCGCACCGCGCTGCGCCAGGGTGCGCAAGCGGTGACCTGCACCTACCGGCGCGACGAGCGCAACATGCCCGGCTCACGGCGCGACTACCAGAACAGCCGCGAGGAAGGGGTCGAGTTTCTCTTCAACCGTCAGCCGATCGAAATCGTGGGCGCCGAGCAGGTCGAGGGCGTGAAGCTCATCGAGACGCGTCTCGGGGAGCCCGATGCGCGCGGCCGGCGCGTGCCGCAGGCGGTGGCCGGCACCGAGCAGATTGTGCCGGCGGATGCCGTGATCATCGCCTTCGGCTTTCTGCCGAGTCCGCCGCCCTGGCTCGGCGAGCATGAGGTCCGCCTGCACGCCAGCGGCCGCGTGCGCGTCTCGGCCGGGGCGGCCAATGCCTTTCAGACCACCAACCCGCGGGTGTTTGCCGGCGGGGACATGGTGCGCGGCTCGGACCTGGTGGTGACCGCGGTGTTCGAGGGGCGCGAGGCGGCGCGCGGTATCCTCAACCAGCTCGGCGTGGAGTGACGGCGAGGCGCAGGGGTCTGGCGCCGCCGCTGAAGTACAGTGCATCGGGGCAAAAAAAGCCCCGCGCAATCGGCGGGGCTTGGAGTATGCATTGCTGCATCGAGTGACCTAGTGGTTCGCTGTCAGCTCCCGCCGGCGCGTCGATGATCGGCCCACAGTGAGCCCACTGCCGCCCGACCGGTCGCGTCATCACGAGCATCTAAATTTTCCGGCTGAAACGGTTGGAGCCTGCCGCTCCGGCTTCTATCGCGAGGCCCGCGTGTTCATCCACGCGTTGTATCGTTCCTGACAACCGCAACAAGTTAGCGGCTGTGT
>DASZHQ010000038.1:0-9163 GCA_035937715.1 Steroidobacteraceae bacterium
AGAGACAAGTGCGCGCTCTCATCGGTCAGGTTACTGACGAAGGCCGCGAACTCAAGCTCCTGGGCTCCCGACGAACGCAATCCCAGGCGGAAGTTGACTATGTGATATGCCGCCAGCTCGGGGTTGAACGTGAAGCTCGAAATCGTGGGATTGCCAAACGCCAGGAACTTGGCTGGCGGAATGGTCCCGAAGCCCCGCACCTCGTCCCCGAACTGGGTGAAGGAGCTGCCGACATATTGCGCGGTGGCAACCGCGAAGAAATCCATCTCGTGCGTTGCCGCTGGCAGCGTGTAGCCCACACTGGCGACACCCTGGAACTTCGGCGCGGTCGGCAGGCGAGCGCCGTCCTGCAGGCCGCCGATCACCGTGGGAACTCCGTTGACCGGTTCAACGACCGATCCCCTCAGCTTGGCGTCCACATAGGTAGCCGACAGCCCGAAGTCCCAGTTGGTGTTCGGGCGCGCGAACAGCTCCGCTTCGACGCCCTCACTCCTGGCGGGCACGTTCACGGTCAGGCGCGACGAACAGTTGCCCGCATCGACTCCCGCCTGCAAGTCCTTGATGTCGGTGTAGAACGCGGCAATGTTCAGCGTCACCCGATGGTCGAGAAATTGGGTCTTGCTGCCCAACTCATAGTTCCATGCCCACTCGTTCTTCCACTTGACGGGCAGTCCTCCGTAGGTTGCGAAGTCCGCGGGACCGCAGATGGGGACGTTAATAGGATCGTTGATGCCACCGAGTCGGAAGCCACGCGAGGCCTGCAGGTACAACTTGACGTCCTGTGTCGGGTCGTAGCTCAGAATGAGCCGCGGCGCCACGCCCTTGGAGTCGGTCGATCCGCGTAAGGGTGTGAGTGTCGCCGCATGGTTGCTGAACAGGCCGGCGAAGTAGACGGACTTGTCTTCGGTGAACTTGAAGCCGCGAATGCCGCCGGTCACGGACCACTGGTCCGTGAAATGCCAGGTGCCCTCGCCGAAGAGTGCCGATTGCTTGAAGTTGTAGTGCAGGTCGGAGTAGAAGGGGTTATCGGGCGGCGCGCCGAGGGCGGCACTCGACAGCCCCGGGCCAAGCAGGCGCAGTATGATGGCGTCATAGCCTATGGTCGGCAGGTCTTGGCCGTAGACGCGATTCAGGTGCTCGAAGAATCCGCCCACCAGCCATTCAAACTGGCCTTTTCCGTTCGAGGACAGACGCAGTTCCTCGCTGAACTCGCCGATCGCGTTGTGATCGAACAGCGGGGAGTTGGTGCGCACGTCGGCTGACGTTCCGCCGAACTGGTAAGTCACGCTTCCGGTCAGCTGACTGGCGTCCCGCAGAACCACCAGCTTGCGGTCGGTGTAGGAAGTGATGGAGGTAAGCGTCGCAAATCCCAGATCGCCGTCCACCTTGACGTCGTAGAGCTTGAAATCATCGTCGATGCCTTCCCGGAACTGCCGGTACTGGGTGCGATCGCCGAGCGGCACGCGAGGCTCGGTAGTGGTGTAGGGATTGCCGAGAATGTTGTAGATGTCGGTGCGCGGGAAGCCGTCGGTGTGGAGTTTCTGATAGACGATGCGTGGCGTGACGCTGATCACGTCGTTCGGCTTCCACAGCAGCGCAACGCGTGCACCCGTCTTCCTGCCGGTGTTGACGTTGGTGTCAACCGAGCCGAGTGGCCCATAAGCGGTGATGAAGCCGGGCAGGTCATCGTGGTAGGCGACGATTCTGAGCGCGGCGGTGTCTCCCAGCGGGAGGTTCATCATTCCCTTGACGTTGCCCGCGCTATCTCCGTGCTTCACCTTCGCGATCCCGGCGTCGAGCTCGCCTTGCGTGCCAGCCAACTGGGGCTGTGCGGTGATGTAGCGAATCGTGCCGGTCTCCGATCCGGCACCGAACAAGGTCCCCTGCGGTCCGCGAAGGACTTCAACTCGTTCCAGATCGAAGAGCTCGAGGTCGGGTGTGAACAGAGCGATTGAGATTGGCGATTCGTCCAGGTACACCCCGACCTGTGGCTTCACGCCGGGCTGATCGCGAACCACCTGACCGGAGCTGATGCCGCGAATGGCGATCTGGCTCTGACCTGGCCCGATGTCCGCAATGGTGAGTCCGGCAACGTTGCGGGCGAGGTCGACGAGGTTAGTGGTCCCAGAGGCCCGGATCTGATCCTGGCTTTGCGCTGCGACCGAAAAGGGCACGCCCTGCAACGTGCTTTCGCGCTTTGTCGCCGTGACGACGACTTCCTGAAGCCCGCCCTGACCAGCCTGGTCGGTCTGTTGCGCAACAGCAACGAAAGGGAACGCCGCCAGGGGAGTGAGCACCCCGAAGGCTGTCAGCTGTGCGATGAAACTGGGCCGAGTGCGTGCCATCTTGATTTCCTCCCCAAAAAACCAGCGCTCCGGCCCTAGCGATGCGCCATCATCTTGGTTGTCAGGTCCGCTGGACCGTCAGCGGATCAGGGGATGATACACACTAAGGTATGTTTGCCGCCACAACCTGGTAGGGATAGCGGAATAGCTTTGTAAGCGCCCGACGGCTGCCTTGAACGCTTCCGGCAGTGCAGGCGCGGCGCGGATCTCGAGGCCGTCCCTAGAGGATGTAGCGGCTCAGGTCCTCGTCCTTGACGAGGGTACCCAGGTGATCGTCGACGTACGTCGCGTCGACCCACACGCGGGCATCGCCGTTCGAGCTGTTTCTCTTCTCGGCGGCCTCATACGACACCGTCTCGAGCAGCCGCTCCATCACGGTGTGCAGGCGGCGCGCGCCGATGTTCTCGGTGCGCTCGTTGACGTGGAAGGCGATCTCGGCGATACGGCGCACGCCATCGGGCGCGAACTCCACCTGCATGCCCTCGGTCGCCATCAGCGCTTTGTATTGTGCAGTGAGTGAGGCATCGGGCTCGGTAAGGATGCGGACGAAGTCCCCGACCTTCAGCGAGTCGAGCTCGACGCGGATCGGTAAGCGGCCCTGGAGCTCCGGGATCAGGTCCGAGGGCTTGGAGAGGCTGAAGGCGCCCGAGGCGATGAACAGCACGTGATCGGTCTTCACCGGCCCGTACTTGGTGGTGACCGTCGAGCCCTCCACCAGCGGCAGCAGGTCGCGCTGCACGCCCTCGCGCGAGACGTCCGCGCCGAGGGTCTCCTGGCGGCGGGTCACCTTGTCGATCTCGTCGATGAACACGATGCCGTTCTGCTCGGCGTTGGCGAGCGCCTGGATCTTGAGCTCGTCCTCGTTGATGAGCTTGCCGGCCTCCTCATCGATGAGGAACTTGAGCGCCTCGCGGATCTTCAGCTTGCGGGTGCGGGTGCGGTTGCCGCCGAGGTTCTGGAACATCGACTGCAACTGCTGCTGCATCTCCTCCATCCCCGGGGGCGCCATGATCTCCACCCCGGGCGGCATGGCGCGCAGCTCGATCTCGATCTCACGATCGTCGAGCTCGTGCTCGCGCAGCATCTTGCGGAATTTCTGGCGCGTCTCGCCGTCGCGCGCCGGGGCCGGCTCGTCAGTGGAGAATCCCATCATACGCGGCTTCGGCAGCAGCGTATCGAGCACGCGCTCCTCCGCCGCGTCGAGCGCCCGCTCGCGCACCTTGGCCATCTCCTGCTCGCGCGTCATTTTCACCGCGACGTCGGCGAGCTCCTTGACGATCGAGTCGACGTCGCGGCCGACGTAGCCGACCTCGGTGAACTTGGTCGCCTCGACCTTCACGAACGGGGCGTTGGCAAGCTTCGCCAGGCGGCGCGCGATCTCGGTCTTGCCGACGCCGGTCGGGCCGATCATGAGGATGTTCTTCGGCGTGATCTCCTGGCGCAGCGGCTCGCCGACCTGCATGCGGCGCCAGCGGTTGCGCAGCGCGATCGCCACCGCGCGCTTGGCGGCCTGCTGGCCAATAATGTGCTTGTCGAGCTCCAGGACGATCTGCCGGGGCGTAAGCGATGACATGACGATTAGACCCTCGCGGTCCGGGCTGCGTTCAATTCCTCGATCATCACGTTGCGGTTGGTGTAGATGCAGATGTCGGCCGCGATGTTGAGTGAGCGCTCGACGATGCTGCGCGCATCGAGCTGCGAGTCCTCGAGCAGCGCGCGCGCCGCGGCGAGCGCATACTGTCCGCCCGAGCCGATGGCGGCCACGTCATACTCGGGCTCGATCACATCGCCGTTGCCGGAAACCACGAACAGCTTCTCCGGATCGCCGACCAGCAGCAGCGCCTCGAGGCGGCGCAGGTAGCGGTCTGAGCGCCAGTCCTTGGCGAGCTCGATCGCCGCGCGCGTCAGGTTGCCGTATTTCTCCAGCTTCCCCTCGAAGCGCTCGAACAGCGTGAAGGCATCGGCCGTGCCCCCGGCAAAGCCGGCGAGCACCTTGTCGTTGGCGAGGCGGCGCACCTTGCGCGCATTGCCCTTCATCACCGTGTTGCCGAGAGTGACCTGTCCGTCGCCGCCGAGGGCAATGGCGCCGTTGCGGCGAACGCCGAGGATGGTCGTACCGTGGGGGTTGAAGCCTTCAGTGTCGGTCATGGAAGCTTAGGCCTTGCGGCGCGCGCGGGGGTGGGTTGCGTCGTAGATGCGGGCGAGGTGCTGGAAATCAAGGTGGGTGTAGATCTGGGTGGTCGAGATGTCAGCGTGACCCAGCAGCTCCTGCACGCCGCGCAGCTCACCGCTCGACTCCAGCAAATGCGAGGCGAAGGAATGCCGGAACAGGTGCGGGTGCACGGGCACCCCGAGCCCCTGGCGCTTCGCCCAGTAGGCCACGCGCGTCTGCACCGCGCGCGCCCCCAGCCGCTCACCGCGGCGGCCGACAAATAGCGCCGCCTCAGCGGGGCGCGCGAGCGCCGCCCGCTCCTTCAGCCAGCCGCGCAGCGCCTCCACCGCCAGGCGCCCGACCGGAACGATGCGTGCCTTGCTGCCCTTGCCGAGCACGCGCACCAGGCGGTCCTTGAGATCGAGGCTCGCCACGTCGAGGCTCACGAGCTCCGCCAGCCGCAGCCCCGAGGAATACAACAGCTCCATCAGCGCGCGGTCGCGCGCGCTCAAGGCACTGTCCACGGGAATCTGCAGCAGCCGCGCCATCTGATCGGCGTCGAGCGTGTGCGGCAGGCGGCGGGCGGCCTTCGGCGCGCGCACCTCCTGCGCGGGGTTGCCCGTGACACGACCGCCGCGGCGCCCGTGCGCGGCGGCGGCCGCCGCCGGCGCCTCGCGCAGCAGGAAGCCGTAGAAGCTGCGCACCGCCGACAGCCGGCGCTGAATGCTGCGCGGGCCGAGGCCGTGCGCATGCGAGTGCGCGGCAAAGGTGCGCACGTGCTGGCTGTCGAGCTTGCTCCAGTCGGCGAGCTTCAGGCGGTCGCAGAACTTCACCAGCGCGCCGAGATCGCGCGCGTAGCCGGCATCGGTGTGCGCCGACAGGCGCCGCTCGCTCCTCAGGTAACGGCGAAAGCGCGCCAGCCACTCGAGCGCCGCGGGAGTCATGAGGGGCGCCCGCGCGGGCGCTCAGCTCGCGGGGTCGCCGGTGAGCGAGTCGGCGATCAGCTGCGCCATGTGCGCCAGGAATTCGGTGCTCATCCCCGGGTGAAAGCGGTCGCGATCCGCGCTGCCCAGGGCCAGCAGACCCACCGAGCCCTTCTCCCCGAGCGGCACCAGCGCCACGGAGCCCATCTCCAGCCCTTCCGGACCGAACAGGAACTCGCGCTGCGAGTCGCGCGCCTGGCCGCAGCGCGGCTTGCCGCCGGCAAAGAGCGATTCGAAGGACTTCAGGTTCGGATCGCCCGCCGCCACGGTGCGCACGAAGCGCGGCGCGGCCGCCTCGGGCTGCGCGCCGATCAGCACCAGCGCGGCGTGAAAGGCGTCGAAATCCTCGCGCAGCCCCGCCTCGATGCGTGCGATGGCCTCGCCGCGCGGCACGGCACGCAGGAGCCGGCGCGTGAAGCGATGCAGGCGCTCGGCGATGGCGTCGTTGGCGCGCGCCACGCGCACCAGCTCCGCGAGCTTGCTCTCGAGCCCCGCCTGCTTCTCGCGCAGCACCTCCATCTGGCGCTCGACCAGGGAAATGGTCGAGCCGCCACGCGCGTGCGGCAGCTTCAGCCGCGCGAGCACCGCCTGGTGGCGCTCGAAGAACTCGGGGTGGCGCTGCAGATAGCTCGCGATCGATTCCTCTTCGGCATCCGCCGCGGTCACACCGCGAGCCTCTCGTGTCGTCATAGCGTCTAGACCTCGACGTGGCCTTCGAAAGAGACTTGCGCAGGCCCGGTGAGCCAGATGCGCTCGCCCGGACCCGTCCAGTTTACGCGCAACTCGCCACCGCGCACGCCCACGCGCACGGCGCTGTCGAGCAACCCGCGTCGCCGGCCCACGGCGACCGCGGCGCAGGCGCCGGTACCGCAACTGCGCGTCTCGCCCGCTCCGCGCTCGTAAACGCGCAGCCGCACTTCGCCGCGCGCCACGATCTCAAGGAAGCCGGCGTTCACCCGCTGCGGAAAGCGCGCATGGCGCTCGATCGCGGGGCCCAGCGTCGTGACCGGCGCGCTCTCGATGTCCGCGACGGTCAGCACGGCGTGGGGGTTGCCGATCGAAACGACGCCGATGTCGAGCGTGCGGCCGGCGACTTCCAGCGGGTAGCTGTCGGCCGCGCGCGCCGCCTCGAAGGGGAGCGAACGCGGATCGAAGTCGGGCACGCCCATGTCGACCGAAACCAACTCGGCCGGCCCGATGCGCGCGCGGATGATCCCGGCGGGACTGTCCAGGGTGATGGCGCCGTTGCGGGCCAGGCCGCGACGGTGCAGGAGAGCGGCGATGCAGCGCGCGCCGTTGCCGCATTGCTCGACTTCGTCGCCGTCGGCATTGAAAATCCGGTAGAACACGGCGGTGTCGGCGCGCCGCGGCGCCTCCAGCACCAGCGCCTGGTCGAAGCCGATGCCGGTGCGGCGATCGGCCAGATTCCTCAGCCGCTCGGGCTGCAGGAGCGATTCATCGGCGGGCGCATCAAACACGACGAAATCGTTGCCGACCCCGTGCATCTTCGTGAAACCGATGCGCATCGCAGGGCGAAGCATAGCCGAAAGCCGGCGCGCGTAAACGCCCGCGCGGGCCGGTGCCGTGGGGCGAAGCCGCTCAGCGCAGCGCCGCGCGCTCCTTGAACAGGCAGCGGTCCATCACCGTGAAGATGCCGGCCTGCACGGCGCGCTGGGCCGCTTCCTTGTCGATGACGCCCTCCTGCAACCATAGCGCCGGAAGCTTCAGGCGGATGCAGTCCTCGACGATGGCCGCCACGTGCTCGGGCCGGCGGAACACGTCCACGATGTCGACCGACTCCTCGGGAGCGAGCACGTCCGGAAGCTGGTCGAGCGTCGCCACCGCCGGCTCACCGAGGATCGACTCCGCGCTGGGCGTCACCGGGATGATCCGATAGCCGAAGCGCTGCAGCGCCCGTGCCACCCCGTAACTCGGACGGGTGCGGTCGGCGGACAGGCCGACCACCGCGATAGTATGTGCGGCGCGCAGCAACGCCGCGATCTTCTCCGCGGGGGGATTGACGAACACGGCAGCTCCTTGGCCTTCGGGCGCGCGGGCGTCTAGTCTAGCCCGTCTTTGTTACACCGCCGATCCGGCAGAGGCCAGGAGCGCCCTTGAGTGCCGAGGAGCACAGCGTACGCATCGAGCCGCACGCGCGCACCCTGCGCGTGCCGGCCGGACAGCCCGTGCTGGAGGCAGCGCTCGCGGCGGGACTGAACCTGCCGCACAGTTGCAAGTCCGGCCATTGCGGCTCCTGCCGCGCCCGCCTCCTCGCCGGCGAGATCCGCTATCCGAACGGCCGGCCGCTCGGCCTCACCGCCGCAGAGGAACGCAGCGGGCACGTGCTGCTGTGCCAGGCGCGCGCTCTGTCGGACCTCGTGGTGCAGGCGCGGCTCATCGCCGGCGTGGCGGAAGTCGAGATCAAGACGCTGCCCTGTCGCATCGCGCGCCTCACGCCGCTTGCGCCGGATGTCATGCAGGTGATGCTGCGGCTGCCCACAGTGGAGCGGCTGCGTTTTCATGCCGGGCAGTACCTCGACGTGCTGCTCGAGGGCGGCCGACGGCGCAGCTTCTCCATCGCGAGCCCACCGCACGACAGCGAGCTCATCGAGCTGCATGTGCGGCGGGTGAGCGGCGGAGGATTCAGCGAGCGCCTCTTCGGCGGCGCCCCCGCAGGCCCTGACGCCGCGGTGATGGCGGTCGGGTCGCTCCTGCGCATCGAGGGGCCTATCGGGCAATTCAGCTACCGCGACGGCACGGGCCCCATTCTCATGATCGCCGGCGGCACCGGCTTCGCACCGCTGAAGTCGATGCTGCGGCACATCCTCGAGACTGGCATCCGCCGCAACATCAGCCTCTACTGGGGCGCGCGCCATGCCGCGGACGTCTACGAGGAGGCCCGGGTCCTCGAGTGGCTGCGGCGCTTCCCGCAGCTGAAATTCAGCGCCGTCCTGTCGGAGGCGACCGCCGTCGAAGCGGCGCACACCCGCGGCGGCTGGGTGCACGAGGCGGTGCTCGCCGATCATCCGGACCTTGCGGGCTTCGAGGTCTACGCGGCCGGCCCCCCCGCGATGATCGAGGCGATCCGCGCGAGCTTTCCGCGCCACGCATTGCCGCCGGAGCGGCTATATTTCGATTCCTTCGACTACGCGCCGGACTCCGCGCGGCGGTAGATTTCAGGACGTCGGCGGCATATCCGGGTAGATCTCGTCCGCGATCCCAGTAACACACGTTCGCTGCCAGCGCGAGCACGGACAACGCCGCCAGAGAGCCGAGGGCGAAGGCGTGTTGCCATATGCGAAAGCCTTCGCTGCCGAAGGGCCGACGCTGCGGATTGTAGTCCCGGCTGCTATCCTTGCTGAGCCGTCATGAGCGCCAGCGCCCAAGTGATCCACGCGGCGATTACCGGCTGGGGCAAGTGCCTGCCGCCCGCGGTGCTCAGCAACCACGATCTCTCGGGCATGCTCGATACGAGCGATGAGTGGATCGTGAGCCGCACCGGCATCCGCGAGCGGCGCATCTCACACGTCGGCCTGGAAGAGCTCGCCTACGTCGCCGCCGCACGCGCGCTCGCGGCCGCCGGGCTGGCCGGCGAGCGCATCGAGCTGATCGTGTTCGGCACCTGCAGCCACGACGACCAGGTGCCGAACATGGCCTCGGGCATCCAGGTGCGCATCGGCGCA
>DASZHQ010000039.1:0-41446 GCA_035937715.1 Steroidobacteraceae bacterium
TCGTCGACAACGGCCCGCGGCTCGATCTGGCCGGCCGCTGGAGCGACTTTCGCTGGCCGCTCACCGGGCGCGACATTGCCGTGCGCAGCCCCGCGGGCTCGTTCACGCTCGCCGGAATCCTGCCGTACCAGGTGCACCTCACCGGCAGCGGCGGCACCCCGGCGCTCGCGGCGATGCCGATGGAGGTCAACGGCACGCTCGGCAAGGACAGCTTCATCCTCGATGCCGCCGAGATCGACCTGTTCGATGGCCACGCGAGCGTCAGTGGGCGCCTGCAGTGGGCGCCGCTCGAGAGCTGGTCAGTGTCGGGCCACCTCGCCGGCATCAACCTGGGCAGGCTGCGGCCCGACCTTCCCGGCAACATCAGCTTCGCGCTCGACGCGTCGGGAATCGGCTTCGAGGCACAGGGGAACCTCACGGTGGGGTTCAGCAACCTGAGCGGCAAGGTCCGCGGTGTCGCGGCGAGTGGCTCCGGAACCGTGGCGCGCTCCACGGGGACCTGGAGGTTCGGCCAGGTGCGCATCGGGCTCGGCACGACGAGCCTCGCGCTCGATGGCCAGGTGAGCGAGCGGATGGATCTGCGCTTCGCCGTGGCCACTCAGGATCTGAGCGTGCTCGCGCGCGGGGCCCGCGGGGCACTCAAGGCGTCCGGGACGCTGACGGGAGCGCTCGCCGACCCGGCGATCGTCGCCAGTGCGCACGGCGGGGACTTCGAGTACCAGGGAGTGAAGCTCGAGACCTTCGATGCCGAGGTCGACTTCAATCCGCAAGCCGCCGGGCAGGAATCGAAAATCGATGCGCGCCTGCGCAAGCTCTCCTATCGCACCCGCACGCTCGATAGCGTCGTCTTCACGCTCAGCGGTCCGCCTGCCGCCTATCGCGCGCATCTGTCACTCGCCGCCACCGGGCTCGCCGCGCAGGCCGAGGCGAGCGGGGCCTACGCGCACGGGGTCTTCACGGGCCAGCTGCAGGCGCTCACCATCGCCGGCAGCGAGCAGCTGCACCTGTCGCTGGAGCGGCCGGTCGGGCTCACCACGGCGCTCGATCACGCCCGCGTGGAGTGGATGTGCCTGCTCGGCACCCCCGCCAGCGTATGCGCCGACGGCGAGTGGACGCCGGCGGCGTGGTCGGGCATCGTGATGACGAACGAGTTGCCGCTCAACACGCTCACCGCCGGCATGACGCCGCGGGTGGAGTATCTCGGAACGGTCAGCGCATTGGCGCGGCTGTCGGGAGGCGCGACCACGCCCGTGCTCGGCACACTGCACGCCCAGCTCACCGACGCCGAGGTCGATCACCGGCTCGCCAGCCACAAGATCGAGCACACCCGCATCGGGTCCGGCACGATCACCGCCACCGCCACTCCGGCACTGATCAGCGCGCAGCTCGCGCTCGGGGGCAGCGAGGCCGGGACGATACAGGGCAATCTCGAAGTGCAGCGCACGACGGAGGTGTGGCAGCAGATGCCGGTCGCGGGCGAGCTGCGCGCCAGGACTTCCGAGCTGAACCTGGTGTCGCTGTACTTCCCCGATATCGACCGCGCCTCGGGAGGACTCGACGCGGACGTGCAGCTCAGCGGCACTCTTGGCACACCGAAGCTCGCCGGCGTGCTGAAGGTCAGCAACGGCGAAATCGCCGTCTATCAGGTGAACCTCGCGCTGAGCCAGATAGCGCTCGAGGCGCGGCTGGGGGATGCGGGGCTCGACTTCAGCGGCGGGGCGCACGTCGGCGCCGGCACGGTCAGTGCCGGGGGACACCTCGAATGGCGCAACCTCCTGCCTTACGGCAAGTTTCACCTGCAGGGAGCCAACCTGCGGATCGCCGACGTTCCGGAGGCGCAGATCGATGCCTCCCCCGATCTCGACTTCACGGTGACCGGCCGGAAGATAGAAGTGTTGGGCAAGGTCGCCGTACCGTACGCGAAGATTCAGCCCAAGGACATCACCAACGCGGTGCGCGCCTCCCCCGACGAGGTGATCGTCGGCAGCGAGGCCGAGGATCCGAGCAAGCGCTTCGAGGTGCTGAGCACCGTCACGCTGATGCTCGGTGATCACGTGAACCTGGACGCCATGGGGCTCACCGCGCGGCTCACCGGCAGCGTCACGGTGCGCAGCGGCTACGACGCCATCACCCGCGGGACCGGCGAGCTGTCAGTGGCCGAGGGACAATACACCGCCTACGCGCGCAAGCTCGACGTGCAGCGCGGGCGCTTGATCTTCACCGGCGGACCGATCGATGATCCAGGCATCGACGTGCGCGCCCAGAAGCAATTTCCCGACGTGACCGCGGGCGTCAACGTGCGCGGTACGCTGCTGCAACCGCACCTGTCGTTCTTCTCCGACCCGCCGCTGCCGCAGTCGCAGATCGTGTCGCTGATCCTCGCCGGCGGCTCGCTGCAGTCGGCGCAGAACTCCAGCAATGCGGCCCTCGGCCAGGGCGCCGCGCTCCTCGCCGCGCAGCTCGGCTCGCGCGTGGGGGTGCCCGACGTGAGCCTGGAGACCGACCCGATTGCCAACGAGACCTCGCTGGTGCTCGGCCGCTACCTCTCGCCGCGCCTGTACGTCAGCTACGGGGTGAGCCTCACCCAGCAGCTCAACGTGGTCAAGATGCGCTACACCCTCGGTGATCACTGGACGGTGCGGACGGAAGTGGGCCAGGCTCGCGGCGCGGACCTGGTGTTCACCATAGATAAATAACCCTTCAGCCCGGAAGGAGGCAGCGGGTGAAAACCGGTATGGCGGTCGTGCTGTTGCTGCTGGGCGCGGTGGAGGCGCAGGCTCTGCGGGCGCAACCCGCAGCGCTGCCCTGCCAGACATTCGCGCGCGCGAGCCCCGCCGCGCCGGACGTGGTGCGCGACTGGCTCGCACACTCGAGCGATGACCATGTCATCGTGTGCACTGCGGCGGGCGTGGCGCAGGATGCGGCGCCGCTGTATACCGGCGAGAGCGGCGTCACCAAGCACGGCACGCTCTGCAGCTACTCGAGTCACGGGCTCATCCGCGCCGGCAGCGGCACTGCCAGCCGCCTGCAGCGCTTCGAGCGGGGCGAAGCGGTCAGCATGGCGCTCGCCGGCGGCGATTGCCCGGCGCCCCATGCCACCGCGACCGAGCAGCGCTACACGACGACCTACGATCTGACTCCGGCGGCGTTCATGTCGATCATGCAGTACTGGGCTGCAGCCGTGGACTCCGCACAGAGTTTCGACCGCGAACTCGTCTGTTGCGGCGCGGGCGACGGCTCCGCCGCGGCCGCCGCGGGCACGGCGCTGGCGGCCGAGACACGCACCCGGCTGCGCGCCGCGATCGCGGCCGGACGGATCAAGGCGGCGGGGGTGACGCGGATCGTGCGGTTCTCGGGCCGGGGGCTGCGCCGTCGCTACGCGCTCACCCTTCCCGACCCGGACAGCCGCCCGGCAGGCGCGACGGTCTACGTGATCTACCTGAGCAAGTGGGCGGCCGGTCCCTACCACATCACCGGCATCACCCACGCCGCCAGCTGAGCGCGCGACGTTTCTCCGGGCAATTTTCCGGCGCCGCGCCGCTAACGCGCCCGCCGCGTCGGGCTGCCTTGACTCGCGTGCATTAATATGCACAATTGCGCATCTTTATGCGTAAGCAGGCGGAGCTATGCTGAGCGATGCGCAGCAGCTGCAGCGGCGCGGCGCCATCGTGCGCATCCTGCGCGCGGCCCCGGTGCGCAAGCAGCAGGAGCTGGTGCGCCTGCTGAAGAAGGCCGGCGTCGAGGCCACCCAGTCCTCGATAAGCCGCGACCTGCGCGATCTCGGCGTGCTCAAAGCGAGCGGCCGCTACGTGCTGCCGCCCGATGAAGTGACACGCGCCAACGGCGACTTCGGCACTCTGGCGCAGTTCGTGCGGCAGCTGCGTCGCGCCGGACCCTCCATCACGGTACTGCGCACCACCATCGGCGCGGCGCAGAGCGTCGCGGTCGCCATCGACCGCGCCGAGTGGGCGGAAGTCGCCGGCACCCTCTCCGGCGATGACACTATTTTCATCGCCACTGCCAGCGCGCGCGCCCAGGACGAGCTGGTCGCGCGCCTGCGCGCGCTGTTCCGGATCTGAACATGGCCCACACTGCCCCCGCGGGGACCGGCATCCCCATCGTGCTCGCCTACTCCGGCGGCCTCGACACCTCTTTTCTCGTGCCGTGGATCGCGGAGAACCAGCGCCGCCCGGTGATCACCGTCACCGTCGACACCGGCGGCCTCGACGGCGCGGCCGCGCGCACCCTCGCCGAGCGCTCGCGCGCACTCGGCGCCATCGCGCACCACCAGGTGGATGCGCGCAGCGAGTACTTCGAGCAGGTGCTGCGCTTCCTCATCATGGGCAACGTGCGCCGCGGGCAGCTCTACCCGCTGTGCGTCGGCGCAGAGCGCGTGATGCAGGCGCAGACCATCGCCCGCATGGCGCGCCAGCTCGAATCCGACACCGTCGCCCACGGCTGCACCGCGGCCGGCAACGACCAGGTGCGCTTCGAGGTCGCCCTGCGCACGCTCGCCCCCGACCTCAAGGTGCTCGCCCCGGTGCGCGACCACGCCTTCAAGCGCCAGGAGGAGCACGATTACCTCGAGCGGCGCGGCCTGCCGGTCCCGCCCGGCGGCGCGAAGTACTCGATCAACCGGGGACTTTGGGGCGTCACCATCGGCGGCCAGGAGACCCTCACCTCCATCGGCAGCATCCCGGATGAGGCCTGGATCCTCACCCGCCATGCGTTCGCGCAGCTGCGCGCTGCCGAGCGGCACGTGCTCGGGTTTCGCCACGGGCGCCCGGTGGCGCTCGATGGCAAGGCCGATTCGCCCGTGGCGATCATCGAGGCACTCGAGGCGCTCGCCGCACCCTTCGGCATCGGCCGCGGAATTCACCTCGGCGACACCATCATCGGCACCAAGGGGCGCGTCGCGTTCGAGGCACCGGCGGCGGAGGTGCTGCTCGCGGCGCATCGCGAGCTCGAGAAGCTGGTGCTCACCGGCCGGCAGCAGCGCGTGAAGGAGCTCGTGGCCCAGCCGTACGGCGACCTGGTGCACGAGGGACAGCTGCTCGATCCGGTGTGTCGCGACATCGAGGCGCTGCTCGAGTCCTCGCAGCAGCGGGTGAGCGGAGCGGTGCACGTGCGGCTGCAGACCGGCAACGCCTTCATCGAAGGAGTGGAGTCGCCCTTCTCGCTCATGGCCGCTTCCAAAGGGGTGTACGGCGAGGCGGCGGGCGAATGGTCGGCGGCGGACGCGCTCGGGTTCTCCCGCATCGCCTCCCTTCCGGGCGTGTTCTACACCCGTGCCGGCAGGCGCGCGGCCGCCGCGCCGGAGGCGTGAGCATGGTCAGCAACATGCGCAGCGTCGTCGTGGACAAGCTCGCCTCCGTCACGCAGGGCTGCGGCCTGTCGCACGAGGTGCGCGTCTCCTCCGACATTCCCGCCGCGGAAGGCGTCGTGGTAGTGGTCGAGGTGCTCAATAACAAGTCTACCTACAACACCCTCGAGCTCACGAGCGGGCGCATGGCGAAGCTCGGCAAGGGCGACGTGGTCGCCGGCGCGCTCGGCCATCGCAAGGCGCTCTTCGGCTACTCCGGCCACGTGCCCGCGGTGCTGCAGCCCGGCGACGTCATCCAGATGCTCAACATCGGCGGAGTGCTCGGGGTGTGCGACTCCATCAACCCGGAGAAGGGCAAGCCGTTCGACTGCCGGGTGCTCGGCGTGGCGCTGAATTTTCCCTACCTCGGCGAGCGCATCGGCGTCCCGGCGCGCGTCGGGGCCCGCTCGCTCGACACCAACGCGGCGCTCGAGACGCGCGGCGTGCCGGTCGTGGCGCTGGCCGGCACCTGCATGGAAGCCGGCAAGACGGCGGCGGCCTGCGCACTCATCACCCGCATGCGCCATCGCGGCCTCACGGTGGACGCCTTCAAGGCGACCGGCGTCTCGCTGCGACGGGACATCCTCGCCATGGAAGACGCAGGCGCGCGCCGCTGCGCCATCTTCACCGACCTCGGCATCGTCACCACGACGCGCGCCAACGGCCCCGCGCTCACCCGCACCATGCTCACCGAGCTCGCCGCGGGCAAGCCCGATGTCATGGTGTTCGAGCTCGGCGACGGCATTCTCGGGACCTACGGCGTCGATGCCATCCTCGAGTGCCCGGATATCCGCGCCGCACTCAGCGCGGTGATCCTGTCGGCGAACGATCCGGTCGCGGCCTGGGGCGGGGTGAAGCTGTTGCGGGAGCGCTTTGAGATCGAGCCGTGCCTGGTCACCGGCCCGGCCACCGACAATGCGGTCGGGGTCGAGATCATCACCACTCAGATGGGCGTGCCGGCGTTCAACGCCATCAGCAACGGCGCAGCCCTGGGGGATCGCGTCATCGCGGCGCTGGGCGTGAACGCCGCGGCCGCCGCCGCGCCATGAGCGCGCGCATCCCCGCCGTGGTGCTCGGCGGCAGCGGCTATGTCGCCGGCGAGCTGCTGCGCCTGCTCGCCCTGCATCCGCGCTTCGAGCTGGCGGCCGTCATGTCCGGCAGCCAGCCGGGCGAGCCGCTGGGTGCGGCTTTTCCGCACCTCGCAGCTGCCTATCCCGAGACGCGCTTTCACTCGCTGCTCGAGACGCAGAAAGTGCTGTGCGAGGCCCCGCACCCGGCGTTGTTCTCCGCCGCCCCGCACGGGGTATCGGCCGCGCTCATCGATACGCTGCTCAGCGCGGCGCAACGGGCGGGGAGCGCCCCGCGCGTGGTCGACATCTCGGCGGACTTTCGCTATGCGACCGCCGCAGCCTACGCCGCCGTGTACCCGCACCCGCACGGCGCTCCAGAGCGCCTGTCGCAGTTCACCTGCGCCCTGCCCGAACACCTGGTGAAGCTGCCGACGCCGTACGTAGGTCATCCCGGCTGCTTCGCGACCGCGATCCTGCTGGCGAGTGTGCCGCTGCTCTCTGCCGGGCTCATCGCGCCGAACGTGTTCGTGAGCGGTGTCACTGGCAGTACCGGCTCGGGGCGCAAGCCCGTGGAGGGCACACATCACCCCCTGCGGCACGGCGATCTCTACAGCTACAGCGCGCTCACGCATCGGCACGTCCCGGAGGTGCGCGCCTGCGCGCGGGCCGCGACCGGCATCGAGGCACAGTTCGCTTTCGTGCCGCACTCCGGGCCCTTCGCGCGCGGCATTCACGTGACGGTGCAGGCCTCGCTCGAGCGGCCGCTCGATACGCCGCAGCTGCTCGCCGTGCTGGCTGACTTCTATGCGCACGCGCCGTTCGTGCAGGTGCGAGCCGCGGCGCCGCGCGTCAAGGACGTGGCGTGCAGCAACTTCGCGCACCTCTCCGCAGTGGCGCTCGGCGGCACAGTGGCAGTGATGTGCGCACTCGACAATCTCAACAAGGGCGCAGCGGGCGGGGCGCTGCAATGGATGAACCGCCTCTTCGGCCTGCCGGAGACGAGCGGCCTCACCGCGCCCGCGCCGGGATGGACCTGAGGGAGCGGGCAGATGCCTAAGAAGAAAGCGGCGGCGACCACGGGGCTGGCGACGGCAGTCCGGCAACACGATTTTCTCGCCCCGGTCTTCTCGCAGTACCCGCTGGAGGTCGCCTCCGCGCAGGGCGTGTGGCTCACCAACGTCCGAGGCGAGCGCGTGCTCGACCTGTACGGCGGACATGCGGTCGCGGCCCTGGGGTACAACCATCCGGCCTGGACCGCAGCGCTCGCCCGCCAGGCCGAGGCGTGCCAGTTCCAGAGTAACGCGGTCGCGATGCGCGTGCGCGGCGCTGCCGCCCGGCGCCTGGTGCGCTTCTCCAAGCTCCCCTTCGCCAGCGTGTTCTTCGTCAACAGCGGCGCCGAGGCGAACGAGAACGCTCTCAAGCTCGCGCTGCGCGTGACGGGGCGTGCGCACGTCGCGGCCATCGAGGGCGGTTTTCACGGGCGCACTGCCGCGGCGGGCGCCGTCACCTGGGGCGCGCAGGCGAAGTGGTACGGCTTTCCGCGCACGCCCTTCGACGTGAGCTTCATCCCGCGCGGTGATCCGGCCGCCATCGCCGGGCAGGTCACTGCGGATACCGCGGCCGTGATCGTGGAGCCCGTGCAGGGACTGGCTGGTGCGGTAGATCTCGGGGCGCCGTTCCTGGCAGCGCTGCGGGCGCGCTGTGACCAGGTGGGGGCGCTCTTGATCTTCGACGAGGTGCAGTGCGGCATCGGCCGCACCGGCGAGCCCTTCGCGGCCAACCTCTATGAAGTGCGCCCCGACATGCTCACCACCGCCAAGGCGCTCGGCAACGGCTTTCCGTGTGCGGCGCTGATGATGTCGCCGATGGTGGCGGCGGCGCTCAAGCCCGAATCCCTTGGTACCACCTTCGGCGGCGGTCCCATGGCGTGCGCCGCGATCAGCGCAGTGCTCGCGGCCATCCGCGAGGAGCGGCTTCTCGAGCGCGTGCGGCGCCTGGGCGTCTACATCCGCAGCACCTGTGTCGTGGGGCCGGTGAGCGGCTATCAGGGCGCAGGACTCCTCGTGGGGCTGCGCACCACGCGAGCGGCGAAGGAAATCCACGCCGAGCTGCTCGAATGCGGAATCCTCACCGGCACGGCCAGCGACCCGAACGTGCTGCGCCTGCTGCCGCCGTTCATCCTCGAGGAGCAGCACGTCGACATGCTGCGCGATGCACTGCGCGAGCTGCCGGCATGAAGCGCTTCCTCGATCTCGCCGACTTCTCCCGCGAGGAGCTGCTCTCGCTCCTGGAGCTGGCACGGCACCTGGAGCGCCAGCCCGAGCCGCATGCGCTCACCGGCAAGATCCTGGGACTTCTGTTCTTCAATCCCTCACTGCGCACGCTCGCCTCCTGCCAGAGCGCCATGGCGCGCCTTGGCGGCAGCTCGTTCGTCATCCACCCGGGCCAGGGAAGCTGGCAGCTCGAGACCCGCCCCGGAGCGCTCATGGATGGAGTAGCCGCGGAGCACGTGCGCGAGGGCATCCCCGTGCTCGCGTCCTACTGCGATGCGCTCGGTATCCGCGCATTCGCGCAAGGGCGCGACCTGGCGAGCGACCTCGCCGAGACCCATTTCAAGGCCATGGTGGAGCTCATCGACAAGCCGCTGGTGAACCTCGAGTCGGCCGTGAATCATCCCTGCCAGGCGCTCGCCGACTGGAAGACTCTCGATGACCTGGCGGTGCCACGCGCCGGGCGTTTCGTGCTGTCGTGGGCGTGGCACCCGCGCGCGCTGCCGCTGGCGGTGCCGGCCGCGGCGTTGCACATGGCGGCGCTGCGTGGCATGGAAGTGATCGTGCTGCGGCCGGAAGGCTTCGCGCTCCCCGAGGCCCTCATGGAGCGCGCCCGGCGTGCCGCGGCCGCCTCCGGCGGGTCGGTGCGCGAGAGCAGCGAGCGCACCGAGGCGCTCGAGGGGGCGCAAGTGCTGTATGTAAAGGAGTGGGGGGCGACTGGCTATTACGGCGACACTGCGGCGGATGCGCACCTGCGCAGCGCGCTGCGCGACTGGTGCGTGCGCGAGGACTGGTTCGCCGCTGCACCCGACTGTCGTGTGATGCACTGCCTGCCGGTGCGACGCAATACGGCGATCGCCGACGAGGTGCTCGATGGCGCGCGCAGCGCCGTACAGCGCGAAGCCTACAACCGTCTGCCGGTGCAGATGGCCGTGCTCCATCAACTACTGAGGTCCTGAAAACCTTCGCAGGCCGAACATGATCATGAATCGCAGCGACCAGGCGCTGGCCATCGGCGCGCTCAAGAGCGCCGCTCCCTACATCCGCCTCTACAAGGGCAAGACCTTCGTGGTGAAGGCGGGCGGCGGGGTGTTCGCCGATACCGCCTCCACCCGCGTGCTGGTGGAGCAGATCGCCATCCTGCACTACTTCGGCGTGCGCGTGGTGCTGGTGCATGGCGGCGGGCCGCAGCTGACCGAGCTGTCGGCGGCGCTCGGCGTGCCCACGCGCATGGTGGAGGGCCGGCGCGTCACCGATCAGAAATCCCTCGACGTGAGCGCCATGGTGCTGAACGGACTGATCAATACGCGCGTGCTCGGCATGTGCAGGGAACTGAACATCGACGCAGTCGGCATCAGCGGCGTGGACGCAGGGCTGGTGCGCGCCCACAGGCGCCCGCCGGTGCCGCTCGCCGCCAACGGCGAGCTGATCGACTTCGGCTTCGTCGGCGACATCGACGCGGTCGACCCTTCGGTGCTCAAGAAGCTGCTCGACAACGGCCTCATGCCGGTGGTGAGCCCGCTGTCGGCGGATGAGTCCGGGACCATCCTCAACATCAACGCCGACACCGTGGCGGCGGCCATCGGCGCCGCGCTCGCCGCGGAGAAGCTCATCCTGTGCACGGGAGCGCCCGGCATCCTCGGCAGCCTCGAGGATCCCGGCTCGCTCATCTCCTACACGGACCTGCGCGGACTGAAGCGCCTGCGCGAGGAGGGGCGCATCGCCGACGGCATGCTGCCCAAGGCACGGGCCATCGAGGACGCGCTGCGCGGCGGCGTGCGCCGGGTGCACGTGGTGTCCTACCGCGCGCCGGAAGGAATCCTCGGCGAGGTGTTCACCAACGAGGGCACCGGTACGCTCATCGTCGCGGACGTCAACGCTCTCTCGCCGGCCGAAGCGCAGAGCGCCCCATGACGCGGTTGTGGGACAAGGGTGCACCGCTCGATGCGCGCGTGCTCGAGTTCACCGCGGGCGAGGACTACGCGCTTGATGAGCGCCTGGTGGCGCACGACGTGCGCGCCTCAATCGCGCACGCCGAGATGTTGCGTGCGCAGGGCCTGCTCAGCGCGAGCGACCTCGAGGCCATCCGCAACGGCCTCAGCGCGCTCGCCGCCGAGCACGCCCGCGGCGACTGGCGCATCGAGCTCACCGACGAGGATGGCCAGACCGCCCTCGAGCGGCGGCTGAGCGCGCGCATCGGCGCCGCCGGGGCGCGCATTCATCTCGGGCGCTCGCGCAACGACCAGGTGCTGGCGGCGCTGCGGCTGTACCTGCGCGAGAGCGTCGGCCGGCTCAGTGCCGGCGCCGATCAGGCCGCGGCGGCCCTCGATGATCTCGCCCGGCGCGAAGCGCACACTCCCCTGCCCGGCTATACGCACATGCAGCAGGCAATGCCGAGCTCCGTGCCGCTGTGGGCCGGCGGGTTCGCGGCGGAAATTCGCGACGACGCGGCGGGGCTGCGCGCGGTGCTGCGCCGCATCGACACGAATCCGCTCGGATCGGCGGCGGGCTATGGCACGCCGGGGCTCGATATCGACCGCGAGGCGACCCGCGAGCGGCTCGGCTTCGCGACCGTGCAGCAACCGGTGACCGCGGTGCAGCTCTCGCGCGGCAAGGCGGAAGCGCAGCTGCTGTTCGAGATCACGCTGCTGCTGCAGGACCTCGGGCGCCTGGCGACGGACGTGCTGCTGTTCGCCACGCGCGAGTTCGGCTTCGTGACGCTGAACGAGGCCGTCACCACCGGCTCGTCCATCATGCCGCAGAAGCGCAACCCGGATGTCTTCGAGCTCATCCGTGGCCGCTCCGCAGGCGCGCTTGCGTGCCTGGTGGAGGCGCTCGCGGTGTGCGCCAAGCTCCCCTCCGGCTACCAGCGCGACCTGCAGCTGCTGAAATCGCCGCTGTTCCGCGCCATCGACTTAGGCATGGCCACGCTCACCATCGCACCGCCGGCAATCGCGGCGCTGCAGTTTCAGCGCCAGGCCATCAGGCTCGATCCGTCCATCCACGCCGCCGAGGAAGCCAACCGCCTGGTGCTGGCCGAGGGCATCCCGTTTCGCGAGGCCTACCAGCGCGTGGCGGCGAAGCTGAAAAAGTAGTCCGCGCGATTGCAAGGGCGCGCCGCCCGGTGCAGGCTGTCGCTGCGCGCCAGGGAGGCGTCATGACGAAGGTGTTGGGAATCTCGGGGAGCCTGCGGCGCGGCTCCTACAACAGCTCGCTGCTGCGGGCGGCGGCGCGCCTCATGCCGGCGGAGGCGACGCTGGAGATCGCCAGCATCCGCGGCATTCCGCTCTACGACGCCGACATGGAGGCGCAGGGAATTCCCGCGGTTGTGACGCAGCTGAAGGATGCGATCATCGCCGCCGACGGCGTGCTGCTGGTCACCCCGGAATACAACAACAGCCTCCCCGGGGTGTTCAAGAATGCGATCGATTGGCTGTCGCGGCCGGCCTCCGACGTGAAGCGTGTGTTCGGCGGCCGGCGCTTCGCCATCATCGGTGCCTCGCCTTCGGGCTTCGGTACCGTGCTCAGCCAGACCGCCTGGCTCCCGGTGCTGCGCACGCTCGGCACGCAGCCCTGGTTCGGAGCGCGGCTCATGGTCGCGCGTGCCGGCGGCGTGTTCGACGACGGCGGGAACCTCAAGGACCCGCTGGTCGAGGAGCAGCTGAAGCACTTTCTTGCCGGCTACGTGAGCTTCCTGCGCCGCCCCGCCGTTTAGCGCAGCACTCGAGTGCGGGAAGCGTCTTCGTGACATTGGGCCTCGATTGAGTCTGGCTCAAGCGGGGGGAGCGTCGGGCTGCGCCTGCGGGGCGGCCCGCGCGAACGCCGGCAGGCTCTCCAGGTGCGCGCAGATCGCGCGCAGTGTGGGATACGGCTCCACGTCGCAGCGGAAACGCTGCGCGTTGTACATCTGCGGGACCAGACAGACGTCGGCCAGCGTCACCGAGGTGCCGTAGAGATGGCGGTCATCGCCGCTCAGTCGCCGCGCCTGCTCTTCGAGTGCGGTGAAGCCCACGGCGATCCAGTGGGCGTACCAGGCGCTGATCGCGGCCTCGTCATGACCGAGCGGTGAGCGCAGATAGTCGAGCACACGCAGGTTGTTGAGTGGATGAATGTCGCAGGCGACGGCCAGTGCGAGCGAGCGCACCTGGGCCCGCGCGGCTGCCGCGCGTGGCAGCAGCGGCGGCTCGGGGTGCGTTTCCTCCAGATATTCGATGATGGCGAGCGACTGGGTCAGGGTATGAGCGCCGTCGGTGAGAACCGGGATCAGACCGTGCGGGTTCAAGGCCCGAAACTGCGGCGCATGCTGCGCGCTCGCGGGCGCGCGCAGATCCACCACCACCGCCTCCGCGGCGAGTCCCTTGAGGTTGAGCGCGATGCGCACGCGATAGGTCGCGGAGCTGCGGAAGTAACCGTGGAGTTTCACGTGACTAATCCCGTGCGGCCGCAACGATGGTGTTGCGCAATACCTCCAGTCCTTCGATGCCGCCTTCCACGCGGTCACCGGGCTTGAGCGGCCCCACTCCCGAGGGTGTACCGGTGAAGATAAGGTCGCCCGGCTGCAGCTCGTAGAGCTTCGAGAGCGCCGCGATGATGTGCGGCACGTCCCAGACCATCTGGCTGATGTCCGACTGCTGGCGCGTGTCGCCGTTCACGCTGAGCCAGATGCGCCCGCGCGCGAGGTGCCCGAGACCCGCCGGGCGGATCGTGCCCACCGGCGCGGAATGGTCGAAACCCTTGGCGGTGTCCCACGGCTCACCGCGCCCCTTCGCCGCCTTCTGCAGATCGCGGCGCGTCAGGTCGTTGCCCGCGGCGTAGCCGAAGACGTGTCCGGGTGCCTGCTCGGGGGCGAGCTCACGACCGCCGCGGCCGATCGCGACCACCAGCTCGATCTCATAATGAAAGTTGGTCGTGGCGGGCGGATAGGGAATCGGCGCGCCGTTGGCGACCACTGCGTCGGCCGGCTTCATGAAGAACACCGGCGGCACGTCTGCGGGGTCCCCGCCCATCTCGCGGATGTGGTCGGCGTAGTTGAGGCCGATGCAGTAGATGCGGTGCACGGGAAAGCGCTTGTCGGTACCGGCGACCGCGACGCTGGGCGTGGCAGGGGGAGAAATGGCAAAGTCAGTCATCGCGGCGGCTCCGTGGGTGGCGTCGGGGCAGATTGCCACTGCGCAAACCGCTAGACTAGTTCCGGTGAGTATCTGGCAAGCCACCCCCACGCCCGAGCAGTTGACCGAGCGCGGCAGCAAGAGCATGCCCGGACATCTCGGTATCCGCTTCACCGAGATCGGCGCGGACTTCCTGCGCGCCACGATGCCGGTCGACGCGCGCACCCATCAGCCGTTCGGCCTGCTGCATGGGGGCGCCTCGGTGACACTCGCGGAGACCGTCGGGAGCGTCGCCTCCATGCTGTGCGTCGACGACCGCCAGTACATGTGCGTCGGGCAGGAGATCAACGCCAATCACCTGCGCGGGGTCGCTGCCGGAACCGTGACCGCGACCGCGCGCCCGTTTCACCTCGGCAGCCGCAGTCACGTCTGGCACATCGAGATTCGCGACGAGAGCGAGCGGCTGGTGTGCGTCTCCCGCCTCACGATGGCGATCGTGGAGCGGCGGCCGCGCGCCTAGCGCTGCGGAAGGAGCCGGTCATGCAGGACAACCTGAGTATTCCACCGAGCGCCGCTGCGCCGCAGGTCGATGAGTCGCTCGTCACTTACACCAACGTGATCTACGCGCTGCATACCGTGTCGGTGATCATCGGCATCAGCACTTTCCACACCATCGTCGGCAGTTTCATATGGGGCCTGCCTTCGATCGTCGCCGTGATCATGAACTACGCGCGCCGCTGGGCGACCCACGCGACGTTCCTCGAGTCGCACTTCCGCTGGCAGATCCGCACGTTCTGGTATGCGGTGCTCTGGAGCGTCGTCATCTGGGCGGTGTCGGTGCCGCTGATGCTCGTGCTGATCGGCTTCCCGCTGTTCATCGTGAGCCACTTCGCCCTCGGAGTGTGGATCGCCTACCGCGTGCTGCGCGGATGGCTCGCGCTGCGCGACAAGCGGCCCATGTACACATGAGTGTCGCTGCCACGAGGCTGACGATCTTCGGCGCCGTGGCGGCGCTGCTCGCCGCGTGCGGACAGACCGGACCGCTCTATCTGCCGGACAAGAACTCCGGTGTGGTCGTCGCCCCCGCGGCCCTCCCTCTGCCGGCAGCGTCGGCCCCCGCGCAACCGGCACCGGCGCCGCAGGCGCAGTCGGCTCCGGAGCTGGCCGCACCACTCCCGGAGGCCGCTCCTGGATCCCAGGCACCGGGGACGCCGGCGCCGCAAAAGAAAGACGTCCAGGACAGCGACTCACAGACTCCGCGCTCAGCGCCTCAGGGCCACTAGGCGCGCACGAGCCCGCGCAGCAGCTTCGCGGCCGTGCTGTCGGGAAACACCGCCTGCTCGAGCGCACGGGACGGCACCGACAGATGCTCGGCCAACAGCCCCTTGAGCACCGAGCGCAGATCGAGAGTCGGGGCGAGATCGCGTCCCTGGTACAGGTGGCGCGCCGCCAGGCCCGGCCAGTCGGCGATCACCCGTCCCCCCGCAACCGCGCCGCCGAGGAGAAAGGCCGCAGTCGCGGTGCCGTGGTCGGTGCCGCGCGTCCCGTTGATGGCCGCCGTGCGCCCGAACTCGGTGACGAGCAGCACGGCCGTGTCACGCCAGACGGGCCCGAGCTCCTGCCTGAGCGTTGCCAGCCCGACATCGAGTGCCGCGAGGCGGCCGGCAAGTTGTCCCTCCGCCCCGCCTTCGTTGGCGTGCGTATCCCAGCCGTTAGTGTCGAACACGGCCACCTTCGGTCCGTCTTCCTGGCGCAGGAACCCCGCAGCGGCGCGGGCGACTTCCGCATAGGGCGCGCGCTTCGCCTGTGCGGGTTGCGGCTTCGCGAGGGCGTCCGCCGCCAGTGCATCCGCAAGTCGTGTCGAAAGCAGCTTATCGGTTGCGTACAGGTCGGCAATGCGTGCAAGCGTGTCCTCATCGAGCGCACTCAGCCTCGAGGGTGACCAGGACGTCACCGCCGCCGGCCCGCGCATGACCAGCGGCACGTTCTGCCCGAGCGCCACGCCGGCCTCGCCTCTGGCAGTGGCCGGCGCAGCGGCGAGCGCGCGGTTGAGCCAGCCGCTCTGCGACGCGTGCGGCCGCAACCCGCCGTTCTCGAGGACGTCCTGGCCGTCGAAATGTGAGCGCTCGCGATAGGGGCTGGCGAGCGCGTGCAGCACGATGAGCTCGCGCTCGGAGTAGCACTGCTGCAGGAACACGAGCGAGGGATGCAGGCCGAAGAAACCATCGAGCGGCAGGGCGGCGCCGTGCTCGCCCGGCGCACGCAGCGCGAACTCGCGCCGCAGCCCCGGGTAGTCGCGGTCGCCGTAGGGCGGAACGGCCGCCAGTCCGTCGAGCGCACCCCGCAGGATGACGAGCACGAAACGCGACGGGCGCCCATCGGCACGCGCGAAGGCCACCCGCGTCAGCAGCGCCCCGCCCGCGGCGATCGTCGTCAGGCTCAGGAATTGGCGTCGGTGCATGGACATGGGGCTGCTGCGCGCGGCTGTCAGCGCCGCATGAACTCCGGCGCGGCGAGTAGCAGCGTGATGCCCTGCGCGGCGCTCGCGGCGTGCGCTACGGCCGCGCGCGTGGCGTCGCTCAGGTTGGCCCCGAGCAGCTGGGGCGCGAGCTGCATCGCATCGCGGTGGTTGCCGAGCCGCCCGCCGACCGCCTCCGCCCACTGCAGACGCTGGATGAGCGCGGAGGCGCCGTCCCAGTCGGGGCTGCGATCGGGCCAGCCGGCGGGCGAGCCGGGCTGCCAGGCTCTCTGTCCGAGCACCTCGAACGGCGCGAGCGGCGCATGCCCCGCATCCACCGGGAGCGACAGCCCGCGATAACTGGAAATGACATAGTCGGAGGGAGTCTTGTACTTGGCCAGCGACTGCGCCCAGGCGTCGGGCGAATCGATCAGCGCCCGATATACCGCCGGCAGATCGCCGCCACTCTTCGCAAAGGCATTGGCGAGGCGCTCCACCGCCGCAGGCGGCGGGTCATCCGCGACGAAATGCCGCGCGAGCTTCGTCGCGACGAAGCGCGCGGTGGCGCGCTCACGCGCCACGTCGCGCAGCACCGCCACGCCTTGTCCCAAACCGTCGTCCCGGTAACGCCTGCCGAGCGCCACCTTAGCGCCCGGTTCGTGCAGCTCAGGGCGAAACACGAATCTGCCCGGCTCGCCACCGGCAAAGGGGCCGCCCTCTGCGCCGATCGACCAACCGGTGATCACCTCGGCGAAGGTGGTGACGTCCTTCTGCGTGTAGCCCCCGCCCACGCCGAGGGTGTGGAGTTCCAGAATCTCGCGCGCGAGATTCTCGTTGATGCCGATCCGACGCGGACCCCCTCGCCGCTCCAGCCGCAGCGCCGCCGGCGAATGCGGACCCACCGACAGGTGGTTGTCGAGGTACAGGAGCATCGCCGGATGCGTCTCGACGGCGAGAAGCAGATCGCTGAAGTTGCCGAGCACGTGCGGCCGGATCGCCTCGCGCTCGAAGCTGCCCGCGAGCCCGGTGAGAAACTGCTTGTCGATCGACACCGCGAAGTGATTGGTCCAGAACTGCGTGAGACGCTCGATGAACGGACGATCGGTGGAGACCGCCCACGATAGGCGCGCCGTCACCTCCGCGACATAGATGGGGCGCAGCAATTGCGGCAGCTTCTGCTGCGCGTTGTCTGCGGCAACCTGCGTACCCTTCGCGCCGGGCGTGTTGCCAGCGGCCTTGCGCGCCGCCTGGATCTCACGCTGCAACTGCAGCGCCTCGCGCAGGATGAGCTGGGAAGGGCGCAGATCGCCGGCCAGTGCAGGTGCGCCGCCGAGCAGCTGTGCCCGCAACCAGTCAGGACCGTTGTCGCCGATGGTGGCGAGCTCCCCGGGGCGGGCGCCGAGCCCGAAGCGATTGGCGGCGATGGCGGATGCGAAGGGCTCGCGCATGCGGGTTATAGCGCGCCGCACGTGCCCGGGTTGACCGGCAGCGCCTCAGACAGCGCCGCGGCGGCGTCCGTTATACTCGCGACCCGCTCGAGGTTTCCCCTGCATGGCGCGCATTCCCGACCTGGTTCTCGTCGACGCCTCTTCTTATGTCTACCGGGCGTTCCACGCCCTGCCGCCGCTGTCGAACTCGCGCGGCGAGCCGACCGGGGCGGTGCTCGGCGTGCTTAACATGTTGCTGAAGTTTCTCAAGGACTTTCAGCCGCGCCGCATCGCCGTGGTATTCGATGCGCCGGGGAAGACCTTTCGCGACGAGCTCTTCACCGCCTACAAGGAGCACCGGCCGCTGATGCCCGATGACCTGCGCGCACAGATCGAGCCGCTGCTGCAGATCATCCGCGCGCAGGGCCTGCCGCTGCTGCGGGTGCCAGGGGTGGAGGCTGACGACGTCATCGGAACGCTCGCGCGCCGCGCCGCACAGGCCGGGCAGACGGTGCTCATCTCCACGGGCGACAAGGACATGGCGCAGCTGGTCGACGGCTCGATCACGCTCATCAACACCATGACCAACACGGTTCTCGACCGCGAGGGCGTGAAGCTCAAGTTCGACGTGTATCCCGAGCAGATCGTTGACTACCTGGCGCTCGTGGGCGATACCTCCGACAACATCCCGGGCATCGAAAAGGTGGGACCGAAGACCGCCGCAAAGCTGCTGCAGCAGTTCGGTGGACTCGACGAGCTCATCGGACGCGTCGCCGAAGTCCCGGGCAAGGTAGGGGAGAACCTGCGCGCCGGGTTGTCGATGCTCGAGCTGTCGCGCCGCCTCGCCACCATCCGCACCGATCTCGACCTGCCGCTCTCGCCCGAGGAGCTCACGCCCGGCGCTGCCGACCTGCCGGCGCTGCGCTCGCTGTACGAACGCCTCGAGCTGCGCGGGCTGCTGCGCCAGCTGGAGGCGAGCGAGGCCGCGGCGGGAGCCGCGGGCGCGCCGAGCGCGGCGACGCAGCCAGGCGGCAGCGGAACGCCCGCAGCGACGGACAGCCCTGCCGGCGCCGCGTCCGACGCGATCGAGCGGCACTACGAGACCCTCACGCGCTGGGAGGATTTCGAGCGCTGGCTGGCGAAGCTTGCCGCCGCGGAGCTGTTCGCCTTCGACATCGAGACCACCAGCCTCGACTACATGCGCGCCGAGATCGTCGGCGTCTCCTTCTGCCTCGAGCCCGGGGTGGCCGCCTACGTGCCGCTGCGGCACCGGTATCCGGGCGCGCCCGAACAACTGGAGCGCGAGCGCGTGCTGGCCGCGCTCCAGCCGCTCCTCGAGGATCCCACGCGCGGCAAGGCCGGCCACAACCTCAAGTACGGTGCGCACGTGCTGGCGAACGCCGGCATCGCGCTCGCCGGCATGCGCTTCGACACCATGCTCGAGTCCTACGTGTGGAACAGCGTCGCCACCAATCACGACAAGGCTGCGGACGCGCAGCGCTACCTGGGGCTGCGCACCACCAGCTACGAGGACCTCGCCGGCCGGGGCGCCAAACAGATCAGCTTCGATCAGGTGCCGGTCGAGAAGGCGAGCGAGTATTCGGCCGAGGGTGCGGATGTGACGCTGCGCCTGCACCGCGTGCTGTGGCCGCAGCTGACGGGTGTGCCGGCGCTGGCGCACCTGTACGAGATGTGCGAGCAGCCGCTGCTGCCGGTGCTGATGAGCATGGAGCATCACGGCGTGCTGGTCGATCGCGAGCGGCTGCGTGTACAGAGCCGCGAATTCGCCCGCCAGCTCCAGCAGCTGCAGCAGCAGGCCCACCAGGAGGCCGGCCACGAATTCAACATCGAGTCACCACGCCAGCTGCAGCAGATCCTGTTCGAGCGACTGCAGCTGCCGGTGCGCCGGCGCACGCCCACGGGGCAGGCCTCGACCGCCGAGGACGTGCTGGAAGAGCTCGCCGAGAGCTACCCGCTGCCGCGCATCGTTCTCGAGTACCGCGCGCTCGCGAAGCTCAAATCCACCTACACCGACAAGCTCCCGGAGCTGGTCAACGAGCACACCGGGCGCATCCACACCAACTACGCGCAGGCGGTCGCGGCCACCGGGCGCCTCTCCTCGGTGGACCCCAACCTGCAGAACATTCCCATACGCCGGCCGGAGGGGCGGCGCATCCGCCAGGCGTTCATCGCCCCGCCGGGGTGGGTGCTGCTCGCTGCGGACTACTCGCAGATCGAGCTGCGCATCATGGCGCATCTGTCGGGCGATGAGAGCCTGCGCGCCGCTTTCGCCGCAGACCGCGACGTGCACCAGGCAACCGCCGCGGAGGTGTTCGGCATGGAGCTCGCGGCGGTCACGCCCGATCAGCGCCGCACGGCCAAGGTCATCAACTTCGGCCTGATGTACGGCATGTCGCCGTTCGGGCTGGCGCGCAACCTCGGCATCGAGCGCGGCGCCGCGCAGCAGCACGTGCAGCGGTATTTCCAGCGCTATCCCGGCGTCAGGCGCTTCATGGACAATACGCGCGCCCAGGCGCGCGAGCGGGGCTACGTGGAAACGGTGTTCGGGCGGCGGCTGTACCTGCCCGATATCCGCTCGGGCAACACGCAGCTGCGCCAGTACGCCGAGCGCAGCGCGATCAACGCACCGATGCAGGGCACCGCCGCCGACATCATCAAGCTCGCCATGATCAGCGTCGATGAATGGTGCCGGCGCGAATCGCCTCCCGCGCGGCTGATCATGCAGGTGCACGACGAGCTGGTGCTGGAAGTGCGCGCCGACGCGGTGGAGCAGGTGAGTACGGCGGTGCGCGATCACATGGTGAATGCCGCCACCCTGAGCGTGCCGCTGCGCGTGGACGTGGGAGCGGGTGCAAACTGGGACGAGGCGCACTGAGCTCGCTGCCTCAACTGGCGCTGCGGGCAAGGAGACTCAAGCCGTGCGAAGCGTGCTGTTGCTAACGGTGCTGATGTTCGGCGCCGGCGCCGCGCAGGCCGACGGATTGATCTATCTGGGTGCCGGCATCACCCGCGACCGCCTCGCCGACATCGCGGCCACCAACTCCAGCATCGACAGCACCTCCTGGAAAGTGCTGGCGGGCGTGCGCCCCATCAGCCTGTTCGCCGTGGAGGCGGACTACATCGACCTCGGCAGCGAGACGCGCAACTTCATCGATGTCAGCACGCATCTGCGCTACCGGGCATTCGCCGGATATGCCGTTGGTTTCGCGCCGCTCCCGGTGCCGTACCTGGACGTGTTCGGCAAGGTGGGAGTCGCGCGCTGGACCTCGAGCGGCGGGAGCTTCACCTTCCCGAACTCGTTCTTCTCGCTCTCGGACAACGGCACCCAGTTTGCCTGGGGCGTCGGCGCGCAGCTGCGCTTTGGCAAGCTCGGCGGCCGGCTCGAATATGAGAACTTCAACGTTCGCAACACGAACGGCGCCAGCATGGTCTCGCTGAGCGTGATGCTGAGCCTGCTGTAACCCTCGACAAGACCTCCGGGAACGTTCATCCCGGGCGTGAGCTCGCAGGTGCCGAGCCGGCTGTGACTTTCGCCGCCCTGTGGTGCGGACGATACACCTTCTTCAGCAAACTTATGATTCTAAAAGATATTTTTTACAGGCCGCGGCGGAACTCACAGGACTGTACCGCGTCCAAATCGACGAGTGCATAGCACTCCCCGCTTCCCTCCCTGAGCGGGTAGACCCGGTTCATGAGACCTGTGCCGGGTTAGTCTGCCCCGGCGGCTTCTTACGAAACCGCCGGGGTTTTTTCTTTTCGCAGTCCTGTCAGGTCTCTAGCCAGGCCGCCAGCGTGTCCTGGGCTTCACCGACCCCGATGCCCCTCAACGCGGAGAACAATTGCGCCGTGGCGCGGCCGGCGAGCTGCTGCGAGGCAGCGCGCAAGGCAGCCGCCGCCTCCCCGCGATTGAGTTTGTCGGCCTTCGAGAGCAACACGTGCACGCGCTGTTCGGGCTGTAGCCACTCGAGCAGCCCCTCGTCCCCGGAAGTGAGGCCACGGCGCGCGTCGACGATCACGAACAGTCCGGCAAGCGATACGCGCTCGCGCAGTGCGTCGAGGAGCGGCAGCCAGGCACGCCGCTCGGCGGCCGGTGCGCTCGCGTAGCCATAGCCGGGCAGGTCGATGAGCCGCTTGGCCGGGGCCAGCTGGAAGAAATTCAGCAGCCGGGTGCGGCCGGGGCTCTTACTGGTACGCGCCAGGCCGTGCCGCTGCGAGATCGCGTTGATGGCGCTCGACTTGCCGGCGTTGGAGCGTCCGGCGAAAGCCACCTCGCGGCCGATATCCGCCGGGAACTGCCCCGGCGCTGCGGCGCTCACCAGGAAATGCGCCCCCGGAAAGCGGCTCATGTTTTCAAGGGGTAAGGAAGCGCTGGCACGGCCGTAGTGTACAATTCGCCGCCCTCGCATCAGGGAATCGGTTCGGAAGAGAACAATGCCGAAGAGCCTGACTGGGTTCGCGCGGTTCGCGGTCACACTGGTGTTGGCGCTGGCGCCCCCACTCGCCGCCGGACAGACGCCGGCGGCCGCTCCCGCCCCGGCAGCCTCGACTCCGGACGTGCCGTTCGCCCACGGCAAGGTCGATGCCGGCGCCACTAAATCCGCCGTGTGCTCCGCCTGCCACGGTCCGAGCGGCAACAGCGTGAATCCCGAGTGGCCGCGGCTCGCTGGCCAGAGCGCGGTGTACATCGCCGAGCAGCTGCGGCTGTTCCGCTCCGGGGTCCGCAACAATCCGGTGATGAAACCGCTCACCACCAGCCTGAGCGACCAGGACATCGACGATCTTTCCGTATACTACGAAGCACAGACACCGGCGGGACTGGAAGCCGACCCCTCCTACTGGAGAGCCGGGGAAGCGCTCTACCTGCGCGGTGATCGGGCGCAGGAGGTTCCGGCGTGCGTCGCCTGCCATGGACCGGTGGGGCGCGGTAATCTTGCCGCGGGCTACCCGGCACTGCGCGCGCAGCAATCGGTCTACATCGTGAAGCAACTCAATGACTATGCGAGCGGCGCCCGCTACAGCGGCGCCAACCCCGCGGGCGCGAGCCGCAACGGCATGATGATGTTCACCATCGCCAAACGCCTGAGCGCGGAGCAGATCCGCGACGTTGCCTCCTACGTGCAGGGCATGCGCTGAGTCCGGGAAAGCACATGATTCGACTGCTCCCCCTGGCGGCATTGCTCGCGATGGCGGGCTGCGCACGCCAGGCGCCCGCCCCCCAGCCCAGCGCGCCGGCCACCACGCCCGAGACTCAGACGGCGGCGCCGCCGCAGAGCAACGCGCCCCCTTCGACACCGGCGCCTGCGACGCAGAGCGAAACGGAGCAGGCGAAGGCGTCGCAGGAGTCCGCCGGTGCCGCGACCGAGCACCAGGCGCACAGCGACGCCTCGCTGGAGAAGATTGCCACGCTCCCTCCCGGGGCGCAGCTGCCTGCGGGCAGGTGGAAGCCGGGAGTGAACTACGACCCCGTGGTGCCCGCGCAGCCCACCAACGTCGCCCCCGGCAAGATCGAGGTCATGGAGGTGTTCTGGCTCGGCTGCCCGCACTGCTACGACCTCGAGCCGCTCATCAAGGCGTGGCTCAAGACGAAACCGGCGTATGTCGAGTTCGTGCGTGTCCACGTGATGTGGCAACCCGTGCACCGCGCGCACGCGAAGCTCTACTACACCCTCGAGTCCCTCGGGCGACCGGAGCTGTTCGAGAAGGCGTTCGAGACCATCCATCAGCTGGGGCAGCGCGGGGAGCCGATGCTCATCGGCAGCAGCGACGAGGAGACGTTCAAGGTGCAGCAGAGGTTCGCCGTCCAGAACGGCGTCAGCGCCGCTGATTTCGCCAAGGCCTACAACTCCTTCACGGTGAACACCCAGCTGCAGCGCGCCGAGGAGCTCACGCAGCGCTATCGCGTGCAGGGCGTGCCTTTCATCGCGGTTAACGGCAAGTACGCGACCGACGTCGTGAAGGCGGGCGGCGAAGCGAAGCTCATCGATCTCATCAACGACCTGGTCGCCGCCGAACACAGCCATTGAGTCGCCGCGTATACGCTGGCAGTCACTGCCTGGGCGCGAGTATCTGGCGCAGGAAGCGAAGATCATGCAGGCGCACGGATCCGGAGATCAGCAACGCCGCCACCATCACCAGGCAGAGCGTGATCAAACGCGGAAACTCCGGCAGCGCCGGTGGAAATACCGAGGCCACCACGATGGTGGTCACAGCTGCAAGCAGCGGCGCCAGCATGGCTCTGATGAGCCGGGTGGCCGACCCCGACCGGTGCAACAACCACAGGTACCAGCTCACCTCTAACATTTCACTCAAGAGCTGCGCCCAGGCGGGCCCCCGGTAACCCAAACCCGACAGGATCAGCAGCGGACAGCTCGCCAGGAAGACGCTGAGGCTCACTGCCCGCGCCCGCACCAGCGAGGCTCTTTGATCAAGCGCCAGCAGGTGCACGCTCAGCAGCTGTCGCGTGCCGCTCACGGGCAGTGTCCATGCCAACACCTGAAGCACCGCGGCCGCTGGCGCAAAGCTTGGACCAAACAGCACCGTAACGATATCCGGCGCCAGCAGTGTCACCAGTGTGGCGAGCGTTATGGCGCCGACCAGGAGCAGGCGGCCACAGCGCACTGTCAGGGCCAGCACCTCATCCACCGAAACGTTCGCCAGCCTGGACAGCGCCGGATAGACGGCGTTTACGAACACCAGGGGCAGCAAACTCGGGGCGACCATGATCCGGTCGGCGACGCTGAACAGTCCCACCGCCTCATGCGAGGCGAGCAGGCTGAGGACGATCAGCCCGCCACGCGAGTACACGACATTCAGCATCGTGAATCCAAAGAACCCTGCGCGTCCGTACAACAGCCGCGCCGCGGTGCGCGGCGCCGCGCGCCATCGCGGCGCGCCGAAGCGCTGCGCGAACGCGGCGAGCGCAACGAGCATCAGAGCGACCGCACTCACCACCAGAGCGGCAGCCGTCGCACCTGGTCCGGCGCCGGCAAATATCGCCAGCGCGCCTAGCATCACAGCCAGACCCCTCTGCGCGCTGGTGCCAAACGCAGACCATGCGACCTGTTCGACGCCGATAAACGGCGCCAGAACGAGGGAGCTCAGGCAGAGGAGAATCTGGTAGCCGCACGTGCACGCAAGCACGACCGCACTGGCGCGCGGACCCAACACCCAGGCGCCCACGCCGACCCCGACCGCCCACAACAACAGCGCCAGCGGAATCTGCAGCGGCAGCAGGATTCCAATCAGCATCCTCGCTCGTCCGCGCTTTCGACTCGACTCGCGAGTGACCAGCGCCACGCTCCCGAGGTCGACGAACATCGCCAGCAACGCACCGATCGACATTCCAATGGAGTACTGCGCCAGGTAGTCGACGCCAAAAGCGCGCGCGAAACCGGCAACGAACGCGAAATTGGCCAGTTGTCCCACGACCGCGCCCGCCGTCAACGTGCCGGCGTTCACGAGGATGCGCCGCTCACTGCGCATTCGTGCCCTTCGCAATCTCGCACACGAACGCCCGCAGCTTGCCTGAGGGGTCGGGGGCGATCTTCTCGGTTATGTGAATTTCGAGACGTGCCCGTCCGAGGTGCTGCGCGAGCCGCCGCGACAAATGCTCGAGGTCAGCGGCCGCGAAATGCGCCATCGGGACCAACCAAAGGTCGAAACGGTCGATAGCGGTCTGTCGTAGCTGATATTGCCGGAGCAGGTGCGCGAGCGGCGAAAAGACGCTGACGATATCGAACGGCGAGCGCCGCCGGCCATCGGGCAGCACGATGAGGTCATCCGCCCGCCCGGCGATCACCTTCAGCACCGGCGTTGAGCGGCCGCAGGCACAAAGCTCAGGAGCCAGGGCGCCGAGGTCGCGCAGGTTGTAGCGGATAAACGGCGTGGTGCGGTTGCGCAGCACCGTCACAACGAGCTCCCCCGTTTCCCCGGCTGCGACCGGCACTCCAGCGCGCAACACTTCGACGATCACGGAATCCGGCGCTAAATGATAGCCCTCACGCCGTTCGCATTGGTAAGCAATGTTGTCCGTCTCGAAAGTGCCGAACACGTCGATCACCGGCGCACCAAAGGTCTGCTCCACGAGGCTGCGGGCTTCCGGCAAGAGCTGCTCCGAATCGGTGAAAATCAGCTTTGGAGGCGGCAGCAACGGCCGACGTTGCTCGACGCACGCCTGCGCCAACAGACGTAGCGCGGAGGGGTAGCCTTGCAGGATCGTTGGCCGCAGAGCTTGCCAGTGACGATGCACCTCTTCGGGTGTTGCATTCAGATCGAGCGACCACTCGCACAGCAGTCCAAAGCGGCTGAACCAGGGGCGCCTGGTCGCGATGCGGCTCTGGGTTCGCAGGCGCAGTACACGCTCACGCAGGCCGCGGCCATTGCTCAGGTAGGGTCGCAGATACTGGGCCTTGCGCCACTGGTCGTAGAGCGGGTCGATCTCGAACCGAAACGGCGCGCCGCTCGACCCCGAGGTATTCACGCTCACGAGGTGCGCCGGCGCGTTCAACGCTCGCCAGTGCGAGCCGGCCGCGCGCAGCCCGGACTTGTCGACCACCGGCAGTTGCACGAGATCAGCGATGTTGCGGATCGACGCAACATCGAGGCCCCGGTACAGCTCTCGGTAAAACGGCACTTGCTCGACGCTGTGCCGAATCAGCCGGCGCAGCAGTCGTTCTTGCTCGGCGACGTGCGCGCGCGGCGACCACCGCTCCGCTCGCAACATTCTGGCGAGGTACCACGCCCGTCGGATCAACCTGGCCCTCTCATTGGCGTGCGCCGCGCGAGCCTTGCAGCGCCAGCAGAGCGCGGCCAATGACCGGCGCAGGATCCGCCAGCTCATGCACTGAGCGCACTCGGGGCGCGCGCAAATCGCTTGCCATTGCCTGCCGCAGGACGTGCCAGCGACTCGCGCTCGGCGCCCACAATTCGGCGGCGACCGCCCTGAGCCATTTCGGCACCGCTAGATAGCGCACGCCCGCCGCGTAACGCGGCTGCAGGGTTTCGGCCAGCCGCTCACCCAGCGCCGCGCGGCAGTAGAGCAGCGGGAAATTGACACCGCACTGGATCGGGAAGTGAAGTATCCCCGAGAAGCGCGGGTTGATCTCCAGGATCTTTGCTTGTCCATCGCGCGTATCGATCTTGAGCTCGACGTCGGCTGGGCCCCGCCAGCCCAGTGCCTGAAAGATCGGCAGGATCTGAGTGACGAGCCAGGGCTCATGCGTACTGATCCCTGCGACCGTCGCACCGACGCGGGTCGGCCACAGACGGTGCTTTTGCAATACGAAATGCGCCAGCAAGCGGGTGTCGTTGTCAAACAGCAGATGCACCGCACGGATATTGCTGGTCGGGCCGGGAATGTATTCGGTGAGCAGCGCCTTGCCGTACCTGCGGGCAACCTCGGTCTGCGTCGGCACCAGTCGCAGGGGATCGCGGACGAAACTGACCCCTGCCCCGCCACCGACGTCACGGCTCGGTTTGACGACGACCGGTAAGGTGTCGTTCTCGCCCAGCTGTGCAACAGCCTGGTCCGGCGACAGCACGCGTGGCGCGGGTACCCCGAGACGCGCGCATAGTTTCAGCAGCTCGGACTTATCATGCAGCACCTGGAATACCGCGAGCTCCGGCACCAACGCGTGGGTGCGCTGCAGGATTTCTGCCTTGTTCCGGCACGCGAACTGGGCGCCGCGAAGCGGGATCAAGACATCAGGGCGCACGCGCTCCAGCAGCTCGAACATGGCGGCGGCAAATTCCGGAGCGTGTTCCCGCGGCAACGCGGCATACGCGCCCGTCGCATAACGCGACTTGAGCCCAAACGGCAGCTGCCGGTCGTCCGCGCCGCGCACCTCACACCCCGCGCGCGACAGCGCGCGCATCGCGGTGAGCCCCGTATTGCGAGTACAGTGGGTGACCAGAACCTTCATCGCCACGTCACTGCCGGGGTTCGGCCGGATGGCGCAGCAGTCGGCAATGGTCGCAAAAGATGTGCCGCGGGCAGCGATGGCGCCAGCAACCTACCGGTTGATCGATCGACAACGCAATTCTCGCGAGGTGATCCGCGTTTAAGGAGCCTTTGAGCAGCACCAGATCGTCTGGCTGCAGGAAACCGCCGAGCCAATCGGCCGCCGCACGCACGGTGGCGAAGCCGTGCAAACGCCCCGGCTTCAGATCCCGCCAGCGCTCTGCGCGATGCGGAGCCAAGTCGCCGACCATCAACACGTAATCCGTCGCAGTCAGGGCTGCCGACACGGCGCGCCGGTAGACGCCACGAGACCGACCGGAATAGTCCGAGAGGGTGCCAATTACGGCAATCTTGCGCTTGGCCTGGGCCTCGGCCATGAATTGCAGCACCGCTCCCAGGGACCACTCGGGTGCCTTCAGGTCATCGCGGATGAACGTGATGCCGCGCCGCGTGCGGTGCACAGTCGCGCGTCCCAGGATCGGTTCATAGGCGCCGATCGCCGCCGCCGCGTCCTGGACGGTGACGCCGAGCGATACCGCCGCCGCGAACGCCGCCAGTACACTGATAGCGTGGTGTGCGCCGCACAGCTGCGTGTCAATTCGAACCGTTTCGGCGCCATAGCGGATTTGAATGGCGAGCCGCGCCGGCCAGCGCGCCTCCAGCACTTCGCCGCGGACATCGGCGCCGGTGCCGAGGCCGAAAGTGACGACCGCCGCCTCGGTACGGCCCGCCATCGCGCTGACCAGCGCGTCATCGGCGTTGAGCACGGCCAGTCCCGAGGCCGGGAGCTGCTCGATTAATCGGCCCTTCTCGGCGGCAATCGCCTCGCTGGAGCGGAAAGATGTGAGGTGGTCCCGGCCAACATTAGTCACGACGCCGACCTGCGGCCGCAGCAGCTCCGCCATCGAGCGAATATCGTCGGGCTGACTCAGGCCCACTTCCTGAATGCAGAACTGCGTGCGTGGCCCGACCGCGAGCAGCGTGCGCGCGACGTTGTACAACTGGTTGTTCGAGTCCTTGCTCTTGACGCAGCGGTGCCGTCGCGCCAACGCCAGGTGCAGCATGTCCTTGGTGGTGGTCTTGCCGGCGCTGCCGGTTATCCCGATGAAGCTCGGCCGCATCAGCTGTCCGCGCCACTGCCGCGCCAGTTTGATTAGTGGCCGCCGATACAGCCTCTTCGCGATCCGCTTGAGGTCGCGCGCCACGAAATCCTCAAGCTGCTGGCGATCGATAATCAAGCAGCTTCGCCGCGCGTTGCGCTCGAGGCCGACGGCCGCATTGAGTCGTCCGCGTCCAGGAACAGGCGGCACCAAAGCTCCAGTGTGAGCAGCGCCCAGGCCTGCTGCAGATTGCGGCGAATCCAGCGCCCGGCTTGCAATGGCGGACCGCCCAGGCGACTGCGCAACCAGCCACCGTCCAGCATGCCACGTTGCAGCGTGCGCGCATCCAGCAAGACGTCGCGGAACACGCCACGCCCGATCGGCCCGGCGAGCCATGCTTCGTAGTCGCCTGGGTAGCCGAGCTTGCGCCGACGCCAGCGGACCTGCTCGGGCAGTAGTTCCGCGGTGGCCTCGCGCAGCAGCAGCTTGGTCCAGCCCTTGCCGATCTTCCGATCGTATGGCAGCGAAAAGCACAGCTCGACCAGGCGGTGATCCAGGAACGGCGGACGCGATTCGAGCGAGAACGCCATGCTGATCGCGTCCTCGGCATGCAGTGCCTCGGGAAGTCCCGCGTGGCGCAATTCCGCCCAGAGCGTGTTGTTCAGCCGGCTCGCGAAGGGCCGTTCGCTCGGCCGTTGCAATTCCCCGCCGCGGTAACGATGCGAGGACACCGGCCCCGAATTCCAGGTTCGTGTCAGCGCGTGCGCGGCCGGCAGCGCCAAGCGCTGACGCAGCGCCGTCAGGATCAAGCGCGGCAGCAGCCGATGGACGCCGCTCGACACCCGGCAGAGCCGCAGCAACTCAGCGGGCAACCGATGCCGCGGTTCGCTCGCCGGCAGGCGCGGATCGAGCCGATCGAGCGCGTACGGCAGTACAAAGCCAGAGTATCCACCGAGCATCTCATCGGCACCCTGGCCGCTGAGGATCACCGTGACGTGACGCGCCGCTTCGCGTAGCACGTGCCACTGGGAATAGCGGCCGCGGATCGGCATCGGGCTGTCATGGTGCCAGACCAAGGCGGAGGTGGTGGCAAGGAAATCGTCCGCTTGCGGCGTCACCCAGTGGACGCGGTAGCGCGCCGCATCGTCGGCGACCAGGCTGGCGTAGCGGCTTTCATCGAGCCGCGCCGCATCGAAACGCAGCGAAAAGCACTCCAACGGCGCGTGCGCGGCCCTCGCGGCGAGACGAGCTATGGTGCTCGAATCCAGACCGCCACTCAATGACACGCCAACTTTGACATCGCTACGCATCCGGATGCGAACCGAATCCTCGATCAGCGCACGGAACTCCTCGACGCTGTCAGATCTGGCCGTCTCGACACCTGGCTCGAAACGCCAATAGCGAACCGTGCTAACCGCGTCACCATCGATGCGCAGGAGATGCGCGGGAGGCACCGAGCGGATGCCTGCGAAGAACGTGCACTCATCGCTGTCGGGTGTACCGCCGGCGGCAAAGTCGCTCACCTGCCGCCAATCGGCACGACGCTCCTCGGGGAACGCAGCGAGAACTGGCTTGGCCTCCGAGGCGAACGCGACGCGAGGCCCGTGAATGCTGAACAACAGCGGCTTGATCCCGAATCGGTCGCGAGTGAGGAGCAAGCGGCGGCGGGCCGGTTCCCAGAAGGCGGCGGCCCACATACCGTTGAAGCGCTCGAAGCAGTCCTCGCCCCAGACGCGGTAGGCCCATAACACGACTTCGGTGTCGCTGGCTCCGCGCAGTACGACCCCGGCCGCTCGCAGCTCACGCGCGAGTTCCAGGTAATTGTGGACCTCGCCGTTGTACACGACACACAGCGAGTGATCCGGCAACCACATGGGTTGAGCCGCCGCGGCCGAAAGATCGATGACCTTCAGACGCCGATGTCCGAGCGCAATCGAACCGCCGACGTAATGGCCTGCGCCATCGGGCCCCCGATGCCTCATGGCTTGCGTCATCGCATACAGCATCAATCGATCGGCCGGGGACCCATCGCGATGCCAGATTCCGGCGATGCCACACATGCGCGCGTCCGTCCTAGGCGCCGGCCGGGACTCGCTGAAACACCGACCGCTTACCGCTCGCGGCGCGTTCGAGCCGCTCGACTTCGCGCACCGTCACGGAGACCCCCGCCCCCAGAAGCCGCTGCAGCTTTGCGCACACCGGATCGCGCCAACGCACAGAGTCCCCGCACGCCGCCACGACGGCATCGATCCGGTACGCCCGCGCCGCCGATTGCACGATTCGGTACTGAAGGATGGACTGCTCCGATTCGATGGCGGTGGTCAGCAGATAGGGTGAGATCCGCCGTCCGTCGGGCAACTCGATCATGTCGCCCTCCCTGCCCTCGAACGCGAGCAGATTGAGTGACTGGCGGCCGCACCGGCAGGCGCTGGAGCCGAAGACGGCGCGATCACCAATGCTGAAACGCAGCAGCGGCATCGCGAAGTTACACAGCGAGGAAAGCACGACCGGACCCTTGCTGCCGCTGTTCTGAGCCTCGAGATGGACGCTTTCGAAATTCAGGTGATAGCGGCCCTGGGAACACTGCCAGGCCACTTCCTTGAACTCGGTGCTGCCATAGACGTCGCAAACGCGACCCGCAAACGCGCGCTCGATCCGTTCGCGCGCCGCGGAGGTGAGTACTTCGGAACTGGTGTACAGCATCGCATTGTGCGGCAGCGGAACCCCTTGCCGTTCGGCGATCGCGATCAGATCGAGAAGATAGGACGGAAACGCATAGAGGATGTGCGGTCGGTAGCTCAGCAGAAACGGCAAGTGCTCTGCCGCCGGGGTATGAATCGACAGGTAGCGCTGCTGGATGAACAGGTGCAGTCCGGACGAAGCCGCGGCTTCGAGTGCGGATAACTGGTCCGGCTCTTGTTCACTGACAATGAGAACGCGCCGACCAAGGGAAAGCGGGCTGGTGGCCGCGACGCGGCGCATTTTCAGGGCGTATTTCCCCAGCAGCCATGCATTTCTGTCGAAGTAAGTTGTCGTCGGCTGCCCCGAGCTACCGGACGTTCGCGACGCGTACAGGCGGCCGCGCTCAAATCCGCGCGCCAGGAACGCCTGCGGAGCCCTCTGGATATCTTTCTTGGTGATTACCGGGAAGCGCTTGAGATCCGCGGCGCTGCCGACGGCGCCTGGACTCAGGCCCAGGTCGCGATAGAAAGGCACATTGGCGAGAGCGTGGCGCATCATCAGAATGAGCGCGCGCTCCTGGTAATCGCGAATCCGGGTCTCATCCCACCACTGGGAGCGCAGAGCGGCCAACAGCTTGGCTGCGGTCTGCACCTGGTCAAGGAACTTCATTGATGGGCTCGAGACCCGCAGGTGAGCGCGCGAGCCGCGCTCGCGTTGCTCACGGCTTGTTCCAAGACTGCTTCATATTCGCGGGCTACAGCGCGCCATCCGTACTTCAGCTCAGCCACCAACCGGCTCGCGGCGCTCAAGCGCGCCCGCCGGTGCGGATCGTCCGCAAGTTGAACCAGGGCACTCGCGAGTTCATCCACATTATCGGGTTCGATCAGCAAGCCATCGACGCGGTGTCGCACGAGTTCGATGTTGCCCCCTACCTTGCTCGCAATGATCGGCAGACCGGCCGCCATCGCTTCGAGCAACGCCATGCTGCAGGACTCGACGCGAGACATCAGCACGAACACGTCGGCATGGGCATACAGTGCCGCCAGCGCCGCACGGTCAGCAAATCCATGAAAGCGGACACGGTCAGCCACTCCACAGGACTGCGCAAGCTGGCGCAGCGCCGCCGCGTCTGGGCCATCACCCGCGATGTCCACGGACAGCCGCGAATCCTTCGACGTCGCGAGCGCCTTGATCAGTGTGTCCACGCCCTTGCGTCCGATAAGTCGGCACACCGTGAGGACGCGCACACCCGCATGAGCGGCCGGCGGAGTGTCGGGTCGTGCGGGCTTGGCGGCGCCGTTCAGAATCACATCGATGCGCAGATCCGGCATCGCCGCATGAGCGAGTTTTCGCAGTTCGTTGCTGTTCGCGATCACGCGGTGCGCGCCACTCCAGATTCGCCGGGAGATCGGCAACATCAGACGGTGAAGTACCGACACCTGCCGGTTGTACCCCGGAACATCGGAACCGCGCAGCGAAATGACATAGGGCCTGGACCGATGATCGCCTGGAAAACGAGTTAGAAGGCCGGTAGGCAGACCAAAGTAGTAGTGATAGGCGTCATATTGATTTTGTTTCGCGAGAACGCGCAGGCGAGGCGCCGCGAACAGGATAAAGCTGATCGCACCGAACAACCCAATATCGTGCACGCTGCGCCGATAGCAGCGCACGCGAAAGATCCGCACGCCGTCGATCTCCTCATCGCGCTCGAGCCCTGGCGTCGCTGCGGTCAGAACGTGGACTTGATGACCCATGGATGCGAGCTCACGCGCCATGGCGAACGACGCGTACGCCGCGCCACCTCCCACTGGCGGGAATTCATAGTTCAGGAACAAAAGACGCATCTAGAGCTCGCTCGACGGCGGTTAGACCCCACAGGAGTATACGTGGCAGGCCTATTGCCGATGTTGGCCTGGGACACACCTTGTGTTTGACATAGTCGGCAAACGCGGCCGAGCGGCTCGCTCGCCAAACTGTCACCCATGTCTCCGGTATAAAACGTCACCTATGTGACCGGAAAGGACCCGTGATGCGGTGGCGCGCCCGACTGGATTCGAACCAGCGACCTGCAGCTTCGGAGGCTGCCACTCTATCCAACTGAGCTACGGGCGCCTTGGGGCGGGCGATCATACGCGGGCCCCGGGCAAGCGTCTATTTCGCTATACTGCGCCGCCGCTCGGCGCACCCGCGACGCACCACATGAGCAAGCAGGACACTCATTTTTTCAATGTTTTCAGCCTCGTGATCGGCCTCCTGGTGGCGATCGCGATCGGTATCTTTGCGCTCGCCCGCATCGTCGCGAGCCACACCCAGGACCAGCAGATCCTTACCGATCCCGCCTACAGCAAGAACGTCGCGGCGCGCATCGCCCCGCCGGTACAGGAGGCGATTGCCGGGCGTGACAATTCGGCGCTCGCCATCAAAGCCCCGGCGGCGGCGGGCGGCAGCGCGGCGCTGGCCGGGATGCCGAAGAATGGCACGGAGCTGTTCGAGCAGACCTGCAACGCCTGTCACGGGCAGGGTATCGCCGGCGCCCCTAAGGCAGGTGACAAGGCCGCGTGGGCCTCACGCATCGCCAAGGGAAAGGCGACCCTCTACGACCATGCCATCAAGGGCTTCACCGGCACCGCCGGGACGATGCCGCCCAAGGGCGGCCGCACGGACGCACCCGACGACCTCGTCAAGCAGGCCGTGGATCGCATGGTGCAGATGGTGCAGTAAGGCTGCGGTCCATACAGCGCAACATCAGCGCTTCGGCCACGTGGGCGGCGCTGAGCGCGGTCGCAACCTCGAGGTCGGCGATGCTGCGAGCCACCCTGAGTACGCGCTGCCGGGCGCGGCCGGTCAAACCCAGACGGCGCATCGCGAGCTCCAGCAGCCGCGCGCCGGCCACATCCGGCGCGCACCAGCGCTGTACACCAGCATCGCCGAGACGCGCATTGCATACGCCCTGGCGTGCGAGCTGCAGGGCACGGGCACGCGCGCTGCGCGCGGCGGCGGCCGCGCTGCTGTACCCCTCATGCGGCAGCCCCGCGTCGAAGTCGTCCGCCGCTACCCGCGGCACTTCCACATGCATGTCGAGCCGGTCGAGCAGCGGGCCCGAGATGCGCGCACGGTAGCGCTGCACCTGCGCCGGTGTGCAGCGGCACAGCCCGGCGACATCGCCCAGCCGCCCGCACGGACACGGATTCATCGCGGCGACGAGTTGGAATGCCGCCGGATACTGAACCTGCAGCGCCGCGCGCGATACGGCGATGCTGCCGCCCTCCAGCGGCTCGCGCAGCGCCTCGAGCACGCAGCGCGCGAATTCCGGCAATTCATCCAGAAACAACACACCCTGGTGCGCCAGACTGATCTCACCGGGCCGCGCGCGTGGGCCACCTCCCACGAGCGCGGCGAGGGTGGCACTGTGGTGGGGCGCACGGAAGGGACGCGCGCTGAAATTCGCGGGAGTGAAGCCGGCGGCACTCACCGCGGCGATGGCCGCGACTTCCAGCGCCTCCTGCTCCTGCAGTGGCGGCAGCAGTCCCGGCAGGCGCTGCGCCAACATGGTCTTGCCCGAGCCCGGCGGTCCGACGAGCAGCAGACTGTGCCCGCCCGCCGCCGCGATCAGCAGCGCCCGCTTGGCCGGCAGCTGCCCGCGAACTTCGGCCAGATCCAGTGCGCCCGGGCCCGCGCGCGCGGCCTGATCTGACGTGCCGCGCGGCAGCGCGCCGCTCAGCGGCAGGGGAGTGGCGCCGCTGAGGTGCGCGCAGACCTCGAGCAGATGCCCGGCAGCGCGCACCTGCGCGGGCGCCGCCGTGCTGGCTTCCGCCGCGTTGGCGTGCGGCACGATGAGCTCGTGGCCCTCGGCCCGCGCGTGCGCCGCCGCGAGCAGCAGGCCGTGCACGGGCTTGAGCTCCCCGGTGAGCCCGAGCTCACCGTAGAACTCGCGCACCGGCTCAGAGCGAGGCGCGCACGCCGGTGCGCGGATCTGGCCCGAGGCGAGCAGGATCCCCAGTGCGATCGGCAGGTCGAAGCGTCCGCCTTCCTTTGGCAGCTCGGCCGGGGCGAGGTTGACGGTGATCCGACCGGCAGGAAACTCAAAGCGCGAATTCAGCAGCGCCGCGCGCACGCGCTCCTTGCTCTCCTTCACCACGGTGGCCGGCAGTCCGACGATGCAGAAAGCCGGCAGGCCGCAGGCGAGGCTCACCTCCACCTGCACCAGTGGGGCGTGCAGTCCGACCTGCGCCCGGCAGCTGACGCGCGCAACGGCCATGGCTTTGAGACCGCAGGCGCCGACTGGCCCGCGGGGGTGCTCAGCCCGATTCGCCGCGCTCGAGTGCCGCCAGCCGCGCCTCGAGGGCCTCGAGCTGCGCACGGGTGCGCTCGAGCACCCGCGTCTGCGCGTCGAACTCGTCCCGGCTCACCAGGTCGAGTTTGCTCAGCCGCTCGCGCAACACCGCGCGGAAGTTGGCCTCCAGGTCCGACTGCATGCTGCGCAGCGCCGGCGGCACGCGCTCGAGCAGCCGCCGGGCGATTTCATCGATACGAAATGAATCCATGGGTCTCCTGGCCTCATTCGCGCATGCCCCGATTTGAGGCACGCCTTACCGTCGCGGCTCCAAAACGGTGCAGCGACCCGCGGCCTCCGGTGGGCAAGCCGCGGAAATCGCGCGAAACGCGCCATGGCACGGAAGCTGCACCGTTTTTGCGCGCTTTTACCAGCTTACGCGCCGCCGCCTGCGCGCGCAGCCGGTGTTTGTCGCACAAACGCGCTGAAAGAGCCTCCGGGGGAAAGACCCATGCCCACCGCCGCCAGTACCGCATGTCGTTCGCGCCCGTGGACGGCCGCGCTCGCAGCACTCGTCCCCACCCTGGGCTGGGCGGCCGACGCCCCGCTCCCGAACAAGGGCGACACCGCCTGGATGCTCACCGCCACGGCCTTGGTGCTGCTGATGTCGGTCCCCGCGCTGGCGCTCTTCTACGGGGGACTCGTGCGCACCAAGAACATGCTGTCGGTGCTCATGCAGGTGTTCGTGGGGTTCTCGCTGGTCACCGTACGGTGGTGCATCTACGGCTACTCGCTCGCGTTCACGCAGGGCAACTCGGTGAGCGGCGGCTTCAGCCGGCTGTTCCTGCAAGGTACCTTCGATCCGCAGACGGGCGCCTACTCGCTCACCGGCACGTTCAGCCGCAATACCCCGCTTTACGAGCTGGTGTACGTCGCTTTCCAGGCGACTTTCGCCGCCATCACCTGCTGCCTCATCCTCGGCGCGCTGGTGGAGCGCATGAAGTTCTCCGCGGTGCTGTTGTTTCTGGTGATCTGGTTCACCTTCAGCTACTGCCCGATCGCGCACATGGTGTGGTACTGGGCCGGTCCCGATGCCTACACCTCGGCGGACACCGCCGACGCGGTAACGGCGAGCGCGGGGCTCATCTGGCAGTGGGGAGCCCTCGATTTCGCCGGCGGCACCGTGGTACACATCAATGCCGGCGTGGCCGGCCTCGTGGGCGCATCCGTGCTCGGGCGGCGCATCGGGCTGGGCCGCGAGCCGATGGCCCCGCACAGTCTCACCATGACCATGGTCGGGGCGTCGCTCCTGTGGTTCGGATGGTTCGGCTTCAATGCGGGCTCGGCCCTCGAAGCCAACGGCTCGGCCGCTCTCGCCTTCCTGAACACCTATCTCGCCACCGCCTGCGCGGTGCTGTCGTGGATGTTCGCCGAATGGATGGTGAAGGGTAAGCCATCGATGCTGGGCGCGGCCTCAGGCGCGGTGGCCGGGCTCGTGGCCATCACGCCGGCGGCCGGAAATGTCGGCATCCCGGGCGCCTTCGCGATCGGGCTCGGCGCGGGTGTGGTGTGCCTGTGGGGCGTGACGGGACTGAAGCGCCTCATCAAGGCCGATGATTCACTCGATGTGTTCGGCATTCATGCCGTGGGGGGCATATTCGGCGCGCTCATGACGGGCATCTTCAATGCGCCGTTTCTCGGCGGCCCGGGCACGACGGTCGACTGGGTGAAGGGCACGAGCGGCTACCCGGGTATCGGGCACCAGTTCCTCATCCAGCTGGCCGCGGTCTGCCTGGTATTCGTGTGGACCGCGGTGGTCACCTACGTCGCGTTCTACGTCGTGAGAGCGCTCATCGGGCTGCGCGTGCCGGAGGAGGATGAGCGCGAGGGGCTCGACATCACCTCGCACGGTGAGCGGGCGTACGACCTCTGAAGGCGGGTGGGCTGGCGCATTCGGGGCCACTTCTCTTATGGTGTGAACCCTGCGGCGGGCTCACCCTGCGGCCGTGTGACGGAGTTCAACATTCGCGCCGGCCGGGAGCGGCCATACTGCCCACGCGGGAGGCTTGTCATGCTGCGACGTGTATCCATCACCGCCCTGATTCTGGCCGGAGCGCTCACCATCGCGCGGGCCGACGTCTACCGCTGGGTCGACGAGCAAGGCCAGCCCCACTACAGCGATCAGTGGGTGCCCGGATCGGAAATCATCAAGACCGTCAAGGCGCACCCCGCGACTGCGGCGCGCGCGACGGACCAGAAGAGCCTGACGGCTGCGAACAACCGGGTCTCCGCGCAGCTCAGCGATCAGGACAACGCCCGTGCGGTTCAGCAGGACGTCACCCGAACGCGTGACGCGCAGTGCAAGGCGGCCAGGGATCGCTACATGCAGGCGATCGAGTCGCGGCGCGTCTACAAGGAGGACAAGAACGGGGAGCGCGTGTACATGTCGGACGCCGATGCCGACGCGTACCGCGAGCTGGCCCGCAAGGCCGTGCAGGACCGCTGCGGCAGCGTGCCGGAGTTCAGTCCAAACACGCCGATCCCTGAACCGCAGCCCATCGAGCCCAAGCCGATTCCCGAGCCGAAGGTCAAACCGGCGGAAGCGACCTCGCCTTAGAGCGCGCGCAGGAAAAGTCCTATAGTGACGCCCGCGGCACTCGAGGCCGTGCAGCGTGGGCGGGTACGATGCGCGTAGGTTTTGTCGGACTCGGCGCCATGGGGCTTCACATGGCGCGCAATCTCCATCGCGCGGGCCTTCTTGCGGCGGTCTGGAACCGCAGCGCGGAGAAGGCGCGTGCGCTCGGCGGCGAGCTCAATGTCGCCGCTCCGGCGACGCTCGAGCAACTGGCTTCCCTGAGCGATGCGGTCGTCTGCTGCGTGTCGGCGGACGCCGATGTGCTCGAGGTCACGCGCGGCCTCGCCCCGGGACTGAAGGAGGGGGCACTGCTGCTCGATTGCTCCACCGTCGGCGCCGGGACCGCGCGTAAGGCGGCGGCGCTCCTTGCGCCGCGCGGCGCGGAGTTTCTCGATTGCCCGGTGAGCGGCGGTGTCGAGGGGGCGCGGGACGCCACGCTCGCCATCATGGTCGGCGGGCCGGACGCGGCCTTCGCACGCGCCGCGCCCATCTTGCAGGCCCTCGGGCGCACCATCGCCCATTTCGGCCCCACCGGCAGCGGCCAGGCCGCCAAGGCCACCAACCAGATCATGTGCGCCGGCATCATCGAGGCGATCGCGGAGGCGATGGCCTTCGCACGCGCCCAGGGCCTGCCGCTCGATAAGCTGATCGAGACGCTCGGCAAGGGCGCGGGCTCGTCCTGGTACTTCGTGCACCGGGCTCCCAACATGGTACGCGGCAGCTACCCGCCGGGTTTTCGCGTGCGGCTGCACGCCAAGGACCTCGGCATCTGCCACGACATGGCCGCGCGCTTCGGGGTCGCGCTGCCGGTGGTGGAGCGCATGCTGGCCGAGTACGCCGAGCTCACCGCGCGTGGCTATGGCGATGAGGACATCTCCGCCACCTACCGCTTGAAGGCCGAGCTCTTCGAGCGCACCAACATCATGGGCGCACCCACTCGCGACGACACATGACCACCGACGCCGACCGTACGCGCGCGTTCTACCTCCCGGACTTCTGCACCTCGCGCGTCACGCTCGCCATCGTGCTGATCGTCGAGCTCACCGCCGTGGTGCTCACGCTCGCACGCCAGAGCGCCGTCGACTTCTGGACGGACCTGGTACGCACCTCGTTGTTTCTGCTGTGGGTCGGGCTGGTGAGCGCCGGGCTGCTGTGCGCGCTGCGCCGGTGGCTGGTGCGCTTATCGGTGCCCGCCGGCTCGGCCGCGGTGCTGGCGCTCATCACCGCCGTGGTCGCCTCGGTGTCGGTGGGCGCCTGGCTGATCGGCCGCACCCAGCTGGTCCTCGACGCCGGCGGCACGCCGCTGTTCCCGCGCGAGGCGGGCAGCTTCGCCGTGCGCAACGTGTGGATCGGGCTCATCGTGACCGGGCTGGCGCTGCGCTATTTCTACATGGCGCACGAGTGGCGGCGCAGCGTCGAGCTGCGCGCCGCGGCACGGGTGCACGCGCTGCAGGCGCGCATCCGGCCGCACTTTCTCTTCAACAGCATGAACACCATCGCCGCGCTGACGCGCAGCAATCCGCCGCGTGCGGAGGCCGCGGTGCAGGACCTGGCGGACCTGTTCCGCGCCACGTTAAGCGACAAGCGCGACACCATCACGATCGCCGAAGAGCTCGAAGTCGCGCGTACCTATCAGCGGATGGAGCAGCTGCGCCTGGGCCCACGACTGCAGGTGGAATGGAAGACCGACCCGCTCCCCCCGAACGCCCTGGTGCCAAGTCTCATGATCCAGCCGCTGCTCGAGAACGCCATCTACCACGGCATCGAGCCGCGTGCCGAGGGCGGCACGGTTACCATCACCGGCGAGGTCGCCGGCGGGCTCGTGACCATCGTGGTGCGCAACCCGCTCGATCCGGCGCCCGGGATGCGCGAGGGCAATCGCCTGGCGCTGGCCAACATCCGCGAACGCCTCAGCCTCATGTACGGCGAGAGCGGGCTGATGAAGTCGGGGCGCTTCGACGCGGAGTACATCGTGACGCTGCGCTTTCCGCTGGTGGAGAAGCCCGTGGCGCGCACTGCGACACTCAGCGCCCTGGTCCGATGAGCGCCCTCAAGGTACTCATCGTCGACGACGAGCCGCCGGCACGCGAGCGGCTGCGGAGCCTGCTCGCCGAGATCGCGGACGTCGAGGTGATCGGCGAGGCGGTGAACGGCACCGAGGCTCTGGCGCACACCCACGAGCTCTCCCCGGACGTGGTGCTGCTCGATGTGCGCATGCCCGGCATGGACGGGATCGAAGCCGCGCGGCACCTGAACGTGCTAGAAGAGCCGCCGGCAGTCATCTTCACCACCGCCTACGACCAGTACGCGGTCGAGGCCTTCGAGGCCCATGCGGTGGGATACCTGTTGAAGCCGGTGCGCAAGGAGCAGCTCGCCGCTTCGCTGGTACGCGCCGGACGCCTGACGCGCGCGCAGCTGCAGAGGCTCGCCGCCGGCAGCGCGGCGCGCCGCACCCACATCGCTGCCCGCCGCCGCGAGGGACTGAGGCTGATCCCGATCGAAGAGGTGCAATACTTCCTCGCCGATCAGAAGTACACCACGGTGCGTCACGTCGGGGGCGAGGACCTGATCGAGGATTCGCTGCGGCTGCTCGAGAGGGAATTCGGCGTGGCGTTCGTGCGTATTCATCGCAACGCGCTGGTGGGCGTGAAATACCTCGAGCGCATCGAGCGCAACGTCGACGGTCAGTACCTCGTGCGGCTGCGCGGCTGCGAAGCGCCGCTGCAGGTGAGCCGGCGCATGGCCGGGGAGCTCAAGGAGCGATTCAGGATCTGAAGCGCATCAAAGCAAGGGCCGGCTCTCCCTGGGGAAAGCCGGCCCTACGCTGATACCTACGTGTGCGAGTGGTCTTCGTCAGAACTTCTTTAACACCGAGATCCCGAACGTCCGGGGTTGATTGGTCAGGTAGCCGACGCGCGCGCGCGTGCCGCGCTCGCGATCGAGAGACAAGTGCGCGCTCTCATCGGTCAGGTTACTGACGAAGGCCGCGAACTCAAGCTCCTGGGCTCCCGACGAACGCAATCCCAGGCGGAAGTTGACTATGTGATATGCCGCCAGCTCGGGGTTGAACGTGAAGCTCGAA
>DASZHQ010000040.1:0-12457 GCA_035937715.1 Steroidobacteraceae bacterium
CAAGTTCATCAATTTCATCCTCGATCCGCATGTGATCGCCGACATCACCAACGAGATTTACTACGGCAACGACAACCTGAGTGCCCGGGCATTCGTGAAGCCGGAAATCCTCAACGATCCTGCCATCTATCCGCCCCCCGAGGTGCGCGCGCGGCTCTACCTGCCGAAGGAATTTGACGCGAAATATCAGCGCCTGCAGACGCGCACCTGGACACGGATCAAGAGCGGACTGTAGGAGGCGCGCCACCGCGCCGCCCGCCCCTAGCCGACGGCGGTCGAGAGGTAGCGTGGATCGTGCGGGGGTCGCGCGAAGATGCGCCGTACTATCGGCTCGAAGACCTGCAGCGGCTCGCTTGGATAGTCCGGATCGAAAGAGCATTGATCCCAGGCGGCGCAGAAGTGCACGCACGCCCCGTACCAGGGATGATCCCGCAGGCGCTCGCGGCCGTTGCGATCCCCGCCGAAGTGATGTGCATAGTAATAGTTCTGGAACAGGCCGTGCTGCGCCACGATCCAGCTCACTTCCGGGCGCACGTACGGCCGCAGCACCGCCGCCGCCAACTCGGCATGATTGTAGGGTGCCAGCTCGTCGCCGATGTCGTGAAGCAGCGCCGCCACGATCATCTCCTCGTCCGCACGGTCCTTCATCGCGCGGGTCGCCGCCTGGCGCGAATGCTCGAGTCGGCTGACGGGGTAGCCTTCCAGGGAGTGATCGAGCTTGTGCAGAGCCTCCAGCACGCGATCAGCAAGACCTGTGGCGTACTGGCGCTCGGCCTCATCGAGCAGCAGATAGTCCTCGCGGGTACCGTACTGCATCTGCCGGAAGCTGACGATCCGGCTCACGCGCGCCGCCATCCGGGCTGGCCGCCGGGCCTGAAAGCACAGGATCGCGAAACAACAGCCACGGCCGAGTCTAGCGTCGCCTCCGCAACGCTGTCCACGGCGCGCTTCGGCTCACGCATCGACTCATGGCCCTCGAAATCCATTTCGCCGCCCGCGCCGGAAAAAATAACACAGCGCCGCCACCGGCTCGGCCGGCGACTCGAGCGCATGGTCGCGCCCACGGCTACGGTGTATCTTGGCGACGGGGTCTGCGCCCCGGCAACCAAGGGAGCCGAAGCGCCATGAGCTTGAGCCGCCGTGATCTGTTGAGCGCCTCCGCGTTGCTGCTGGCGGGCCCGGGAGCTGCCCTGCGCGCTGCGGGTGAGGAGACGAGCGCGTCCCCAGGGCCGCTCGTGTTGTGTTGGAACGAGAATCCCTATGGACCGTCGCCCGCTGCGCGCGCGGCCGTGGCCGCTACGATTGCGCAAGGCTGCCGTTACCCCTCGGACGCAGAGCTGCAGGAGCTCGTCGCCGCGCTCGCGCGGCACGAGGACATCGCTCCCGAGCACATCGTGACCGGCACCGGCTCGGGGGAGCTGCTGTGTGCGCTCGGGTTTCTGTACGGACGCGACGGCGGGGAGATCATCGCCGCCGCGCCCACCTACGAGGAATTGACCGGATACGCGCTGCGGCGTGGCGCGGCGCTCAAATTCGTGCCGCTCGACGCGCGGCTGTATCACGACCTCGCCGCCATGCGCGCCGCCGTGTCCGAGCACACCCGCGCGATCTACCTGTGCAATCCCAACAATCCGACCGGCACGGCGCTGCCGGCGGCGCAGATACGCGCTTTCGTGCACTCGCTCCCCGACTCCGTGGTCACGATCGTCGACGAGGCGTATATGGACTTCGCCGGCGGGAGCGAGGTGGCTTCGGTCGCCGACCTGGTGCAGGGCGAGCGGCGCGTCGTGATCCTCAGGACCTTTTCCAAGATCCACGGCATGGCGGGCCTGCGCTGCGGCTATGGGATCACTCAGCCGGAGCTCGCTGCTGCTCTCGCCGCCACCTGCATGAGCACGCCCAACATTTTCGCGGTGCGCGCCGCGCGCGCCAGCCTCGCGGACCGTGCTTTCCTCGGCGATTGCCGCCGCCGGATCATCGCGAGCCGCACCCGCATCACGAGCGAGCTGACGCGCCTCAAGCTGCGCTATGCCGAGCCGCAGGGCAACTTCGTGTTCTTCGATACCGGGATGCCGCTGGCGCGTTTCGCAGCGCTCATGAAGGAGCGCGACATCCTGGTGGGGCGGCGTTTCGCGCCCTACGAGAACTGGTGTCGCGTGACGATCGGCACCGAGCCGGAGGTCGCCGCGTTCCTGCGCGCCTTACGCGGGGTGAGCGCATCAGGCTGAGGCCCCGGCCGCATCGTGCAGCAGGCTCAGGCAGGTGAGCGCGGCTTCAGCCTTGTGGAGCTCACTCACATCGAGCGCCTGCGTGCCGACACCCGCCGCCTGCAGGCGGCGGCGGGTGTGCGGATAGGCAGAGCTCACCAGCGTCGTGCCGCCGATGCTGAGGGTGTTGGCCGCGTACGGCTCGGCCTCGTCGACGGCGATCACGCGCTGCGCGCCGAAGCCCGCCGAGTCGACCCAGGAGGGATTGACGAGCAGGACATCGGGGGGAATGAAGCTGCAGGCGCTCTTCAGGTGCAGGCAGCCGTCCATCGCCACTGCTCGCACCGCGTAGCCATAGGGCGCGAGCGCCTGCGCCAGCTGCTCGATGCCCTGCGAATTCGTACGCGCCGAGGCCCCGACGAAGAGCGTACGGCCGATGCGCAGCACGTCGCCGCCTTCCAGGCAGGCGGGCTCGCTCAGCTGCAGCACCTGAACATGGCGGGCGAGCGCTGCGGCGACGCTCGGCGTCTCACCGCGGCGTGAGGCGGCGCCCGGGCGGGTGACGACCGCGACCTCTGCGAGCATCACCGCCGTATCTTCCACGAATACACCGTCGGCGTGCTGCGGCAATGCCGGCAACCACTCGAGGCGGCACCCGAGTGTGCGCAGCGCCTCGCAGTAATCGCGGTGCTGACGCACGGCGCGTGCCGCATCGATCGCGGCGCGCTCGAGATGCGTGAGCTCGCACTGCGCGAGCTGCGGGCTGACGTCTCTCACGAGCGCGAGCATGGCGCCTCCTACAGCCGTGGCGAGGGCACGTCGCGGGCGGCGATGCGCAGGCACTCGAGCAACGCGCTGGCCGCGGGCGGCAGCTCGCCGGGAGCACGCAGCATCGCACCCACCGGGCTGTCGATCGACTTCAGCTTCACCGGCAGGATTGACAACAGCTTGTGCTCGACGTCATCCAGTGCCACGTGGTAGGGCATCACACCGATGCAGTCGGACCTGCGCAGCAGCACGCGGTTAGTCAGGATGGAGACCGACTCGATGACGTTGCGCGGAAGCGGCGCATTGACGTCGAGGAAGGCGCGCTCGATCTGGCGACGCAGCGCGGTCTCCGGCAGTGGCAGCAGCCAGGGCTCGTTCACCAGCTCACGCAGCGTCAACCGCCGTTTACGCAACAGGGGGTGCCCGCAGCGCACGACCAGGCAGATCGGTTCGGTGTAGAACTCCTCGTACACCAGCGCGCGGCTGCGACCCTGCTCGGGCATGCGCCCGAGTACCATGTCCAGGTCTCCCACGAGCAGCGCCGGCAGGAGAATGTCATAGGTGCCGACAACGATGCTGATCGCGACGCCGGGGCGCTCCTTCTTCAGCAAGGCGATCGCATCCGGCAGGATGCTGGCGGCGGCGGCGAGCAACGTGCCGACCGTCACCTTGCCGCTGTAGCCGGCGCGCAGGTTCTCCAGCTCCTCGGCCGCATGGCGCAGCTGCGCCAGCACGATCTTGGCGTGCCGTGCGAAGATCTCCCCGTAGGGAGTGGGCTCGAGACCGCGGTTGGTGCGTTTGAAGAGCGGGACATTGAGCGTCGCCTCGATGTCCTGCAACGCCTTGGTGACCGTGGGCTGGGTCAGGTTCAGCCGCCGGGAGGCCTTGAGGATGCTACGTGAGTCGTACACCTCCGCGATCAGCTCCACATGCCGCAGGCGGAATTTGCGTGTGATCCAGCGCTCGAGGCGTACCGAGGTCATGCGCCGTGGATCATAGCCCCTCCGCTGCGCCCGTCACCTTACGGCGCGGCGTGCTCAGGCGCTGTGCAGTGCCGCCGGCGCCGCGCGCTTCACCGCAGGTGCGCCGCCCAGAGCGAAGAAACGGCTGGCGTTCGCATGCAGCAGTTTCTCGCGCACTCGTGCCGGCAAGTCCGGGTGCGAGCGGATCAGGCTTCCCACCTGCTGCTCCCCGAGCGGGAAGGGATAGTCGGAGCCGAGCATGACGCGATCCTCGCCCATGATCTTCACGAGGAAGCTGAGCGCGTCGTCGCTGAAGACCGCCGCATCGACATAGAAGCGCTCGAGGTACGAGGAAGGCAGCCGTGGGCAGTCCTCGCGCACGATGTCGCGGTTGCGCCAGGCGTTGTCGACCCGCCCGAGGAGATAGGGGAAGCTACCGCCACCGTGCGCGAAACACAGCTTGAGCGAGCGCGGCAGGCGCTCGAAGGAGCCGGAGAGGATCAGCCACAGGATCGACAGCTGCGTCTCAGCCGGCATCGCCACCAGCCACGGCAGCTGATATCTGGCCATGCGCTCCTGGCCCATCATGTCCCAGGGGTGCACGAATACCGCCGCACCTTCGGCTGCGCAGTGCTGCAGGAAGGTGATGATGCCCTCGTCATGCAGGTCGCGCGCACCCACGTGGTTGCCGATGTGCACGCCGACGTGCCCGTCGGCCATCGCACGGGAAAGCTCGCGGCAGGCGAGCTCGGTATCCTGCAGCGGCACCTGGCACAACGACTTCAGCCGCCGCGGCGCAGCGGCGCAGATCTCGAGCGCCGCATCGTTGAAGATGCGCGCGCACTCGAGCGTCTGCGCCGGCGGACGATCATACGAAAACAGGATCGGCGTGGCGCACATGATCTGCACGTCCACTCCATCGCGGTCCATGGCTTCGAGCCGCACGGCCGGGTCCCAGCACGCCGAGCTCACCGGGCGAAACTCCTTCTCCCCCAGCATGAGCATCGCCCGCCCCTCGCCCGTGTGCTTCAGCCACGGCCAGCCGGGTGTGCCGAAGCGCGCCGCGAGATCCGGCCAGCGCTGCGGCAGGAAGTGCGAATGAATGTCGACCATCTTCACTGACGTCTCCTCGAACCCGAGACTCGTTTCAACGCGCTCCGCCGCCGAGCGGGCGGTACGCCACCGCGCGCACCTCGATCAACAGCTGCGGGTGCGGGAGGGAGGCCACCGCCACGGTGGTGCGCGCCGGTCCTTCGTAGCCGAAGAACTCGCTGTAGACCTCGTTGTAGCCGCTGAAGTCGGCCATGTTCACCAGGTAAGTACTGACTTCCACCACGTCGCTCAGAGCCGCGCCCGCGCCGGCGAGGATGTCGCGGATGTTCTCGAACACCGCACGCGTCTGAACGCCGATGTCGAGCAGCGGCCGCCCGCTCGCATCGAGCTCGGCGCCGGCGATCGAATCATCGGCGCGCCGCGCGCTCGTCCCGGAGACGAAGATGAAGTCGCCGGCGCGGCGGAAATGCGGGAAGGTTCCGCGCGGTTGCGCCTTGCCCGCCACCACCCCGCTTGGCGCGCTCGCATCCCTCCGCCGCTCCTCCATCCTCATGCGCGCGCTCCTAGAGCTTGATGCAGATGTTCATCGGCTCGGAAAAGAACGCGAGCGAATGTGCCCCGCCCTCGCGGCCGATACCCGAGAGCTTCACCCCGCCGAAGGGCGTGCGCAGGTCGCGCAGAAACCAGTCGTTCACCCAGGCGATGCCCACCTCCATCTGACGCGCCACGCGATGCGCGCGCTGCAGGTTGCAGGTCCAGATGGCCGCCGCCAGACCGTAGCGGGTGTCGTTGGCGAGCGCGACCGCCTGCTCCTCGGAGTCGAAAGGCGCGATGTGACAGACCGGACCAAAGATTTCCTCCTTGACGCAGCGGGCATCCTCGGCGAGCCCGCGCACGATGGTGGGCTCGATGAAGGCGCCGCCGTCGCGCTCGTCGCCGAAGGTCGGCACCCCGCCGCCGCAGAGAATCTCCCCGTGCTCGGCGCGCGCCAGCCGATAGTAGGACAGCACCTTCTCACGGTGCGCGCGCGAGATCAGCGGCCCGATGTCTGCGCCCTCGTAGGGACCGCCGATTTTCAGCCCTCGTGCGCGCGCGGTGAGCGCCTCTGTGAAGCGCTCGAAGATCGAGCGCTCGACATAGACGCGCTCGGAGCACAGGCACACCTGCCCGCAATTGGAGAACACCGAGCGCACGGTGCCCGCCAGTGCCGCCTCGAAATCCGCATCGGCAAACACCAGCGCGGCGTTCTTGCCGCCGAGCTCGAAGGACAGCGCCTTCACCGAGTCGGCGGCGCTTCTCATGATGGCCGCGCCGGTGGCGGTTTCGCCGGTGAAGGCGATGGCGTTCACGTCGGGATGACTCACCAGCGCCTCGCCCGTCGAGCCCGGTCCGAACCCGTGCACGAGGTTGAACACCCCCGGCGGCACGCCCGCCTGCTGCATCACCTCGGCCAGCAGCGCGGCGCTCGAGGGGGTCTCCTCCGAGGGCTTGGCGACCACCGCGTTACCGCAGGCGAGCGCCGGCGCGACCTTCCAGGTCAGCAGCAGAAAGGGCAGATTCCACGGCGCGATCACCGCGACCACCCCGACGGGCTTGTGCACCGAATAGTTGAGGGCGCCACGCCCGTCGGGAGTGCCCATCTCGAAGCATTCCGAGGAGCGCGCCAGCGCCAGGTCCGCATAGGCGCGAAAGTTCGCCGCCCCGCGCGGGATGTCGAGGCTGCTCGCCTGCTGCAGCGTCTTGCCGGTATCGGCAATCTCAGCGCTCACGAACTCGGTGAAGCGCTGCTCGATGCGATCGGCCACCTTGCGCAGCAGCGCGCAGCGCTCGGGCGTCGTCAGGCGTCCCCACGGTCCGCGCAGTGCGGCGCGCGCCGCCTGCACGGCGCGATCGACCATTGCGCCGTCCGCCTCGGCGACGTTGCAGAGCGTGCGCCCGTTCACCGGACTCAAGTTCTCGAAGCGGCGGCCGGCACGGACGAACTCACCGCCGATCAGAAAGGGCAGCTGCGTGTCGGCGAACGGATAGGGGGCGGTCGGGCCGGGCGTAGGCATGCTGCCTGGATTCTAGGCAGCGGCAGGCTGCGACAAATAATCGTATTTTGCCCCTTTGGTATGCAATTCTTCTATATCAAAAGGGTGCGCCGGCGCGCGTGCCGGGGCCGGCAGCGCCGCAGCACGGGACGCTTCAGCCCAGCAGAGCCTCGCGCCGCGCGAGGCTCTGCGCACTCCACACCTCACCGCTCTTGTAATACTGGCTGAAGGCGCGTGCGCCGGCCGGGATCACCACCCAGGGCTGCTTCGATTCGGTATAGATATGCACCTCGGGGGCGAAGCGGTCCGGTTCATCGAGCGAGCCGACGCGCACGAAACTCACCAGCTCCCCGAGGCCGCCGTAATGGCTCCAGACGGCCACACGGCACACTGGGCAGCGGGCGATCCTCTGGCCCTTGCCGCTGTTGCTGGGCGTCGGCACGAGCTCCGGGTGACCGGACAAGGTGATGAGGTTTGCGGATTCGATCAGCGCGTTGAGCGCGAAAGCCGCGCCGCTCTCGCGCTGGCACCAGCGGCAATGGCAACAGTGCACGATGAGCGGTGCGCGCGTCATCCGATAGCGCACTGCACGACAGGTGCAGCCGCCCGCGGCGGAGAACTGCGCTGTTTCGGTCATCGGCAACGCGGCGCAACCTCGCGCGGCAGCGCTGGGGATCCGCTCGGCCCGGGGCGCTTCAGCCGGAGGAACCGCTCAGGCAGGTCTTCATGAACGCCTTGCGGTCATCACCCTTGAGGCCCTTCGCGTTGGCGTCCGCATTGCAGCTCTTCATCTTTTCCTGCTGGCTATTGCTCTTCGCGGCCGGCGCGGCGGCCTTGTCCGACAGGCAGCTCTTCATGAAGGACTTGCGCTCCTCGCCCTTGAGTCCCTTGGCTGTGGCATCCGCATTGCAGCTCGTCATCTTCTCCTGCTGGCTGTTAGCGTGTGTTGCCTGCGCGAGCGTCGCCTGCCCCGCGAGCAGCGCGAGCATCGCCCCCATCGCCACCATCCACATCGAGCGTCTCATGTAACCTCCTCTTGCGAGCGCCGTGAGCCCGAAACAGCGCTATGTTAACCCCGGCACCGGCGGCTATTCCAACTCGGGGTAGGGCCCGCGGCCGCCCTCGGCGATGAAGCGTTCGATGCGTGCCTCGAGCAACGGTAGCGGCACGGAGCCGAGCTCCAGCACCGCGTCGTGAAAGGCGCGGATGTTGAAGCGCTCGCCGAGCGCTTTCTCGGCGCGCTCGCGCGCTTCGAGGATCGCGCGCTCACCCAGGTAATAAGAGAGCGCCTGTGCCGGCCAGGCGATGTAGCGGTCCACCTCAGTGGCGATCTCGCGCTCGGGGAGCGCGGTGTATTGCCTGAAGTAATCGATCGCCTGCTCGCGCGTCCAGTGCTGCGCATGAATTCCCGTGTCCACCACGAGCCTCGCGGCCCGCCAGATCTGGTAGCCGAGCATGCCGAAACGGTCGTAGGCGCTGTCGTACATGCCCATTTCCACCCCAAGCCGCTCGCAATAAAGCGCCCAGCCTTCTCCATACGCGGAGACGTAGGTGAGCTGACGGAACGCGGGCTGGTCCTTGTGCTCCATGGCGATGGGGATCTGAAAGGCGTGCCCCGGAGCCGATTCGTGCAGCGTGAGCGCCGTCAGGCTGTAAAGCGGGCGGCTGGGAAGGTCATAGGTGTTGAGCAGGTACACTCCGGCGCCGCCACGCCCGGCGGTATAGAAGCGGGCCAGATCATCGGGCACCGGCTTGATGGCGAAGCGTGCCCGAGGCAGGTAGCCGAAGAACTGCGCCGCCTTGCCATCGAAGCGCTTGGCGATCCACGCCGCGCGCATCAACAGCTCCTGCGGGGTCTTCGCGTAGAAGCGCGGGTCGGTGCGCAGGAACTTCAGGAACGCCGCGAAGTCCCCGGTGAACCCGCTCTCGCGCATGGCCGCGACCATCGCCTCGTGCAGGCGCTGCACCTCGGAGACCCCCAGCTGATGAATCGCCGCCGGATCCATGTCGAGCGTGGTGAACTCGCGAATCTTGGCTCGATAGTAGTTGGCGCCATCCGGCAGGTCCGTGGCCGCGAGCGTGGTGCGCGTGCCGGGCACGTACTCGCTGCGCATGAACTTCAGCAGCTCGACGTACGCCGGCTGCACCGCTTCGCGGATAAGCGTCAGCGCCTGCGCCCGCAGGCTCGCCTGCCTCTCCGCCGCGATGCCCGGCATGTCGCGGAAGGCCGTATAGAACAGGCTCGCCTCGGGCGTCGCCTCCGTGACCGCGGTGAGGGAGGAATCGCGCCCCTCCATGGTCACCCGCGGCGGCGTGAAGCCGCGCCTCATCCCGGCGCGCATCTCGTCCATCTCCTCCTGGAAGTAGCGCGGGATGTCGCGCATCTGCGCGATCCAGTGCTCGTAGTCGGTGAGGGTGCGGAACGGGCGGCGCGCGGTGTAGCCGATGTCGGTCCAGAAGGTGGTGTCGGAATTCGCCGGCATCTCGAAGTCGCGGAAGCGCTGGTTGGCGATCAACACGCCGATCTGCGCGCCGTAGATGTCGTAGTTGAGCTGCTCCGGCGCCGAGAGGCTCGAGCGCGCAATGGCAGACAGACGCCGCTGCACCTCCTCCCAGTACCTGAGACGCATCTGCTGCGTCGCCGGGTCGACCTTCGGAAGGTGGTCGGCCAGCGGGCGGGTGCCGTTCTCGTCCTCGGGCTGCTGGTCGCTGCGCCATTTCCACTCGCTGGCATAAATCGAGCGCAGGCGCTCGTCGGCGGCGCGCTGGCGCGATTCTTGCGAGCACCCGCCCAAGGCGGCAATCAACAGGCCGAGCGCGAGCAGAACTGGCGCGAGACTACGCATGAGGTCCTTCCGGGCCCGCCGGGCCGCGCCCGCGAGGCGGGTAAGCATACTCGAACCGTTGCGCACCGCTCGCGCCGTACGGTACAAGGTCCGCCCATGTGGAGAGCGATCGCGGCCATCAGTCTCGGCGCGAGCCTGGGGGCGTTGCTGCGCTGGTGGCTCGGCATGACGCTGAATCAACACTTCCCGCCCATCCCGCCCGGTACGCTCGCCGCGAACCTGATCGGCGGCTACCTGGTCGGAATCGCCGTCGCGCTCTTCGCCACTTACCCTGCGATCTCTCCCGAGTGGCGATTGTTCGTCATCACCGGCTTCTGCGGCGGGCTCACCACCTTCTCCACCTTCTCCGCCGAGGTGGTAACGCAGATGCAGCAGGGCCGGGCGCTGTGGGCGGTGGGGGCGGCCGCCTCGCATCTGCTCGGATCGGTCATCATGACAATCGCCGGCATCGGCACGGTGGTCTGGATTCGCCGCTGAGAGCTATAGCGGCGCAGCGGCACGGAGCTCCAAATGCAAGGCTCGTTCCTGAGGTTCTACGTGCGCGAGGGGCAGCGCCATCAGCACCGCCCGTTGTGGGAGTGGCTCCTCGAGCAGGCAAACGCACTCGGCATCCGTGGCGGCTCCGCGTTTCGCGCCATGGCGGGCTTCGGCCGTCACCATGTGCTGCACGAGGGCAAGTTCTTCGAGCTCGCGGGCACGCTCACCGTGGAAGTCGAGTTCATCGTCACGGACGAGGAAACCCGCTGGCTTCTGGAGCGAGTGCAGGCCGCAGGCATCCGCCTGTTCTACGCGCGCGTGCCGGCGACTTTCGGGGTCATCAATCCCGACGCGGGCGATCCGGCGCAGGAGTAGGTCACTTGCGCTCGATCGTGTGCAGCGGCACGGCTGCGGACGCGCCGAGCCGCGGGCGATTCGCCTCCGGTGCCGCGAGCGGCTGACACTCCTTGAAGCTCGCGAGGCAGCGCACGGTGAGATCCTGGTACTCGCGCGTCCCGGCAGCCTTCCAGGCAAGCTCTTCGGGCTTGAGCGGGCGCACGATGCGCGCCGGGACACCGGTGACCAGCGTGCGGCGCGGCACGACGAAGCCGGCGCGCACGAAGCTGGCTGCCCCCACGAAAGCCTCCTCCTCCACCACCACATCGTCCATGAGGATCGCTCCGATGCCCACCAGCGCGCCGCGACGGATGGTGCAGCCATGCAGCACCGCGCCATGGCCGATGTGGGCGTCCTCCTCGATGAGCGCGTCCTTGGACGGGAAGCTGTGCATGATGCAGCCGTCCTGCACGTTGGAGCCCGGCCCCATCACGACGCGGCCGAAGTCCCCGCGCAGCGAAGCGCCCGGGCCGACATAACACCTGGGGCCGACGATCACATCGCCGATGAGCGAGGCTTGCGGGTGTACGAAGGCGGTCGGGTCCACGACCGGGATCAACCCATCCAGGCAGTAGATCGCCATGCGGGGCGCAGCGGTGCGGGACTCAGCCCGCCCGTCCCCGGGCGAGGAAGGCGCGGATGCGCTCGCGAAATTCCTCTGACTGCAGCTGCGCGCCGAAAACCCGCGCTTCCTCCTCGATGCGCGCCAGCAGCTGCGCCGGGTCACCGCGCAACAGCCGCCGCGTGGCGGTGAGCGCACCCGTTGGCTGCTGCGCGAGGGCACGCGCCAAAGCGCGTGCCTCGGCGGCCAGAGCGTCGTCCTCCACCACGCGGTTCACGATCCCGAGAGTCTGGGCGGTGAGGGCGTCGATCGGCTTGCCGAGCAACAGCAGCTCCGCCGCACGCTGCTGGCCGATGAGGCGCGGCAGCAGTAGCGAGCTGCCCGCTTCTGGCACGAGCCCGAGGGCAACGAACGGCATCGACAGCTGCGTACTGCGGGCGGCGATCACCAGATCGCAATGCAACAGCATGGTGACCCCGATGCCCACCGTCTGCCCGTGTACCGCGGCCAGCAACGGCTTGCCAAACGTCGCCAGCGCACGCAGCAGCTCCATCACCGGGTGTGCCGGCGTGAACTGCGGGCCGCTGAGGAAGTCCTGCAGATCATTGCCGGCGCTGAAACCTGCGCCCTCCCCGCTCAGCAGCACCACCCGCACTGCCTGATCAGCCTGCGCCTCGTGCAGCGCGCGGACCAATGCCTCGTACATGGCGAAGGTGATGGCGTTGCGTTTTTCGGGGCGATTGAAGCGCACCTCGCACACGCCCTCGGCGCAAGACACGAGAACCTGATCCATTGGGGCAGCTTGCGGCAGCGCTCGGTGGCGCGCAACTTCCGCCGGCCGTGGCAGACGCCGCGCCAGCGAACGTCACTCGAGGCAGACGGCCGCGGAAGGATCGGCTTCGGGCCGCGGCGTCAGGGCTGCGGCGTCAGGGCTGCGGCGTCAGGGCTTCCGCGTCAGGGCTGCGGCGCGGAGGCAGCGTGAGTGCGGAAGTCGACAGCGCTGTCTGCGGCCAGCCACACGAGCGCGGCCCAGGCGGCGACGTTCTGATCGAGCTGCGCCCGGTCCACCTTGTCGAGGGTGTCGTCGGCGGTGTGATGGATATCGAAGTAGCGCGTGCCGTCCTGGCCCAGCAAAAAAGCCGGCACGCCCGCC
>DASZHQ010000041.1:0-9355 GCA_035937715.1 Steroidobacteraceae bacterium
TCAGGAAGGACCGGTTTTTGCCGAGCCGTGGCAGGCCTCGGTGTTCGCTCTGGCCGTCTCCTTGTCACGGCAGGGTCACTTCAGCTGGAAGCAGTGGGCAGCGATGCTCGCCGAGGAACTCAAGGCGAGCTCGGCCCGAGGTGAGCCGGACGATGGGTCGCACTACTACCACTGTTGGCTCGCTGTGCTTGAACGCCTGGTGGTAGCGGAGCGTTTGTCTGACAAGGCTGCGTTGCTGGCATACAAAGACGCCTGGGCCCACGCCTATCGACGGACACCGCACGGTAAGCCCGTCGAACTGGAGAACGATTCGTCTTGATGTCACACGCTTTCGAGGTAGGCCGACATCGTTGATTCCGTTCACCACGCGCTGATCGCGTCGCGCAGTATTGCGGCCATGAGGTCGATGTCTGCGCGGCTCGCGATGAATGCCGGAGCGACGATCGCGACGTCGCCGGTGGTCTTCACGTGCAGACCCCGATCGAACAGCTTCGCCTGCAGCTCGCTGCCGCGCACGCCCGGCGCCTTGCCGGGCTTGACCTCGATGCCTGCCAGCAGTCCGAATCCACGAATATCGCTCACCGCGGGCAGGTCCTGCAGCGCAAACATCGCGTCCTGGAAGTAGCCCGACAGCTCGCGGCCCTTGGCGAACAGCTGCTCGCTCGCGTACAACTCGAGTGTCGCGAGACCTGCCGCGCAGGCTGCGGGGTGCGCCGAATACGTGTAACCGTGGAAGAACTCGGGCGAATGCTCCGGCGCTGCGTCGAGGATCGTGCGATAGATGTCATTGCGCACCGCTACCGCGCCCATCGGCTGAGCCCCGTTGGTGAGGGCCTTCGCCATCGTGATGAGATCGGGCGTCACCCCGAATGAGGTCGCGGCAAAGGGCTCGCCGGTTCTGCCGAAGCCGCAGATCACTTCGTCGAACACCAGCAGGATGCCGTAGCGATCGCAGATCTCGCGGATGCGCTCGAGATAGCCGTGCGGCGGCACGATGACGCCGGTCGAGCCGGCGATCGGCTCGATGAACACCGCGGTGATGCGTTTTTCGCCCACCAGCTTCACGAACCGCAGCAGGTCATCGGCGAGCTCGGCCCCGCTCGTGCCCATGCCGCGGGTCATACGGTTGGCCGGCAGGAGCGTGTGACGCAGGTGCAAAATGCCCGGCATCAGCGACCCGAATACCTCGCGGTTGCGCACCATGCCGCTGAGTGCCGTGCCGCCGATGTTCACGCCGTGATAGGCCCGTTCACGGGACACGATGTAGGTTCGCTGCGCCTCTTTGCGGGCGTGGTGATAGGCGAGGGCGATCTTGATGGCCGTGTCGACCGCCTCGGAGCCGGAATTGCAGAAGAAGATGTGATCCAGGTTCTTCGGCGTGAGCGCTGCGATGCCATCCGCGAGCGCAAACGCGCCCGGATGGCCCCGCATGAAGGACGGGGTGAAGTCGAGGGTCTGCAGTTGCCTCGCGACCGCCGCCGCTATCTCCTCCCGGCAATGACCGGCGGGCGTCGTGAAGAGCCCCGAGCTGCCGTCGAGCACCTTGGCACCGCCCGGAGTCCAATAGTGCACGCCGCTCGCGCGCACGAACATGCGTGGCTCACGCTTGAACTCGCGGTTGTTAGTGAACGGCATCCAGTGGCGTTCGAGCTTCTCGGCGGTGAGTTCCATGTCGATCTCCGCTTCCGGCCGCGGCTGCGCGGTCGAGGTGTGCCAGGCTGACCGTGTCGCCAGCCGAAAGTATCAGCCGAAAGTGGCTCCGATCTGCTCGGCAGCGATCCGCAGACGCGGCACGAACTCGATCGCTCGCATCAGGGGCAGTCGCGCGGTCGCCCCCTGCACCGCGATCGAGGCGACCACGTCGCCATGCCGGTTGCGCACCGGCACCGCGACGCACGCGACACCGAGCACGTACTCCTCGTTGTCGGCTGCGTAACCGACGCTCACGATTCTGTCCAGCTCCGAATCCAGTACTGCCCGGTCGGTGATGGTGCGTTCCGTGAAGCGTTGCAGCGGCATCAGCGCCAGGAGGCGCTGGCGCTCGGCCGCCGGAAAGTACGCCAACAGCAGCTTGCCGCTCGCGCAGCAGTGCGGCGGCAGGGCGACCCCGTCGCCCGGAAGATGCAATCGCAACGGCCAGGGCGCTTCGACCCGGTCGAGATAAATGACCGCGTTCTTGTACAGCACCGCGAGATTGCAGGTTTCGGAAATCTCGCTCACCACCCGCCGCAATATCGTGCGGCGCTCCGCCGCCGCTCCGTCGCTTCGCAAGGCGTCGAGGGCAAATCGGGACAGGCGTTCGCCGATGATATAGGCACGCCCGCCGGGCTCGCGGGCGAGAAAACCCGCGTCCTCGAACAGCGCGAGCGTGCGGTGCAGCGTGGGCTTCGGCAGCTCCGTCGCCTGCATGAGCTCCGACAGCGTCAGGGGCCGGCCCGCGCGCACCAGGATCTCGAGCACGCCGAATGCCTTGAGCGCCGCGGAGGTTTCGCTCGCGATGTCGGCAGCTTCCACCGCCAGCGAGCGTGCAGGGCTGGTCATCTTGTCGGACGCTCTCTAGGCTGAACTAGAACAAACTGTCTCGCAAAACGGAATGTGACTTTACGTGGCTGAATGATACCATGGCGCGTACATTCTAAAGAGACAATTTGTCTCGATATGGGAGATACGGGAGGCGCAATGAAACATCCGCAGAAGATGGGACCCTCCGAGGCCCTCGTTGAGACGCTCGCCGTCAATCACGTCACGCACGTATTTGGGATCGTCGGCTCGGCGTTCATGGACGCGCTCGACATCTTTCCGCCAGCGGGCATTCGCTTCGTGCCGGTAGCGCACGAGCAGGGCGCCATTCACATGGCCGACGGCTACGCGCGCGCCTCGGGCCGTCACGGCGTATGCATCGCCCAGAACGGACCGGGCGTGACGAATTTCGTAACCGGAGTGGCAGCGGCGTACTGGGCGCACTCGCCCGTCGTGTTCATCACGCCCGAGACCGGCTCCATGACCATGGGACTGGGTGGCTTTCAGGAGACGGAGCAACTGCCCATCTTCTCGAAAATCACCCGGTATCAGGGGCATGTCAACAATCCACGGCGCATGGCCGAGATCGCGGCTCGCTGCTTCGACCGGGCGATGCTCGAGCTCGGTCCGGCCCAGCTCAACATTCCGCGCGACTTCTTCTACGGCGAGATCGAGGCGACCATCGCGGAGCCCATGCGTGTTTCTCACGGACCCGGCGACGGGGGAACGCTGGATGCCGCCGCCGACATGCTGGCGGGGGCGCGCTTCCCGGTGATACTCGCAGGCGGCGGAGTCATCCAGGCCGGCGCCACAGCGCAGGTGATCGCACTCGCGGACCTGCTGGGCGCGGCTGTCTGCAACAGCTACCTGCACAACGATTCGTTCCCCGCGTCCCACGTCCTGGCCGCTGGCCCCCTGGGCTACCAGGGTTCGAAGGCCGCCATGAAGCTGATTGCGCAGGCGGACGTCGTGCTCGCCCTCGGGACGCGCCTCGGCCCCTTCGGCACGCTGCCGCAACACGGGCTCGATTACTGGCCGAAGGAGGCCAGGATCATCCAGATCGACACCGAGGCGCGGGTGCTGGGGCTCGTCAAGCCGATCTCCGTCGGGATCCATGGCGATGCGCGTGCTGCGGCGGGGAGCCTTCTCGAGCGGCTCAAGGGCCGGCCGCTGGCCGGAGCTGCGAGCCGTGTCGAGCGCCTGGCGAGAATTGCGGCTGAGAAGAAGGCCTGGGAAGCGGAGCTCACCGCCTGGACGCACGAGCGCGATCCATACTCCCTGGAGGTGGCGGCAAATTCCGCGCGGATGCATCCGCGCGAGACTTTGCGCGCACTGGAGAAGGCGCTTCCCCCCGACGCCATGGTGTCGACGGACATCGGCAATATCTGTTCGGTCGCCAACTCCTATCTGCGCTTCGACAAGCCGCGTTCGATGTTCGCCGCGATGAGCTTCGGCAATTGTGGATACGCGTTCCCGGTGATCTGCGGCGCGAAAGTCGCGGCGCCCGAGCGCCCGGCATTTGCGTATGTCGGCGACGGCGCGTGGGGAATCAGCTTCAACGAGCTGCTCACCTGCGCACGCGAGAAGATCGGGGTGACGGTGATCGTCTTCAACAACGAGCAGTGGGGCGCGGAGAAGAAGAATCACGTCGACTTCTATTCGCGGCGCTACCAGGGCGTCAATCTCGAAAATCCGAGCTGGGCGGCAGTGGCGCGTGCCTTCGGCTGCGAGGGCCTGAGCATCGATCGGCTCACCGACATCGCTCCGGCGCTGCGTGCGGCGGCCGAGTCACAAGGCTCCGGGCGCACCACCGTTCTGGAGATGATGGTGACGCAGGAGCTGGGCGATCCGTTCCGCCGTGATGCGTTGTCGAAACCCGTCCGCTACCTCGAGAAGTACAAGACCTTCACTTGACGCGGCCGGGGCGCACTGTGCGGTCCGTGAGCTCATCCTTGCGGGGTAAGGCGCCATGAGCGCTCCGACGCCGGCTCCCGCGGGGCTGCGCCGCTCGCTGCAGCGACGGCACATGCAGATGATTGCCCTCGGCGGCGTCATCGGCGCAGGCCTCTTTGTCGGCAGCGGTGTAGTCATCGGCTCGGCCGGACCCGCCGCCATCATCTCCTTTGCCCTCACCGGTACATTGGTCGTGCTCGTGATGCGCATGTTGGGGGAAATGGCGGTCGCTTATCCTGCGATCGGCGGTTTCTACGAATATAACCGTCTCGCGCTCGGAGAGCTGGCGGGTTTCCTCACCGGATGGATGTACTGGTACTTCTGGGTGATCGTGGTCGGGCTCGAAGCGGTGGCCGGAGCAAAGATCCTCGGACTATGGTGGCCGACGATCGCCCCCTGGCAGTTCACTCTCGCGCTCATGACCGTGTTCACGGTAGTGAACCTGCTGTCCGTGCGCTCCTACGGGGAGGCGGAGTTCTGGTTCGCCTCTATCAAGGTGGCCGCCATCGTCGCGTTTCTGTGCGGTGGGGCGCTCTTCGTACTCGGCGCCTGGCCGGGGGCAGCGGGAGGCGTGCCCCATCTCACCGCGCACGGCGGCTTCATGCCGAACGGCATCGTGCCGGTGCTGACGGGGGCGGTCGCGGCGACCGGGTTCTACTTCGGGGCCGAAATTGTCACGCTAGCTGCCGCCGAATCGGCGGAACCCGAGATGGCCGTCGCCCGCACAACACAATCGGTGATCTGGCGCGTGCTCACCTTCTACATCGGCTCGATCTTTCTCGTCGTCGCCATCGTGCCGTGGAACGACACGGTGCGCATGGAGCGGCCGTATGTGAGCGTCCTGGAAGCGCTGCAGGTGCGGGGAGCGGCAACCCTGATGAGTCTCGTCATATTGACGGCCGTGCTGTCGGCCTTGAACTCGGGCCTGTACGCCTCATCGCGCATGCTGATGGCGCTCGCCCGGCACGGCGAGGCGCCCGCTGCATTTGCCAGGCTCGATGCGCGCGGCGTGCCGGTGGCCGCGATCCTCGGCAGCACGGCATTCGGCTACGTCACCGTGGCGATGAGCTATGTCTCGCCCACCCGGATCTTCGCGTTTCTCGTCAATTCCTATGGCACCGTGGCGATTTTCGTTTACGTCCTCATCGCGGTGGCCGAACTGAAGCTGCGCAGGCGTCTCGAGAGCGAGATGCCCGGAAGGCTGCGAATACGCATGTGGGGATTCCCATGGCTCACGCGCTTCACCATCGCCGCAATGCTCGCGGTCGTGGCATCCATGGCGGTGATCCCCGAGCAACGCGCACCGCTGGTGTTCGGCCTCCTGAGCGTGGCCGTGCTGTTGTCTGCCTACGGGCTTCGCCGCGCCACGCGTCCCCGGGCGGGCAGCGTGCCGTGAGCACAATGCGGCGCTGGCCGCAGCCGACGCCGGCGTGACGACGCTCTTGGGTCGGCGGCGTGCCCGCGCATTCGCGAGCTACGCCGACACTTTCAATTCAGCAGCGCGCGCCTCGGGTCCGAGGGTCGTGACGACGATGAGGACAAGCGCGACCACCGCCAGCGTCCACGAGAGAATGTAGGCGTAGTCGCCGCCGTGGGCCTCGGCGATCCGCGCCTGAAACGGCCCCATCCTCGCCATCGCCAGGTTACCGAGCTGGTAGGCGAAGCCCGGGACGATGGCGCGCACCGACGGCGGTGAGAGCTCGTTCAGGTGTGCCGGCACGATGCCCCACGCGCCCTGCACCATGAACTGCATCAGAAAACCACCGACCGCGAGCATGGCGGCGGTGTGGGAATAGGCCCAGAGCGGGATCATCGGCAAAGCGAGAGTTGCCGCCAGCGCAATGGTGCGCTTGCGGCCCAGGCGCTCGGAGAGCGCACCGAAACAGATTCCGCCCGCCAGCGCACCGAGGTTCATGACGATCGTGATATTGCCGGTCACCTCCGCGGAGAACCCGTGCTGCGCCTGCAGAAAAGTCGGATACAGATCCTGCGAGCCGTGCGAGAACGCGTTGAAGCAGGCCATCAGCAGCACGAGGTAGGCAAAGGTCGCAGCGTACGCTCTTGCCGCCCTCCAGATGGCGGCGACCGAAGCCCGCTGTGGCGAGACCCCCGCCCTCCACGCCGGTGATTCCTCGACGCCGAAGCGGATATACAGCACCAGCAGGGCCGAGGCCGCGCCTATGACGAACATCCCACGCCAGCCGACGTGAACGAATGCATAGCCGAACACGATGGATGCCAGCAGGTAGCCGATCACATAGCCCTCCTGCAGCAATCCGGAAAACAAGCCGCGCCCTCTGGCGGGCAGGGTTTCCAGCGCCAATGCCGCGCCCACTCCCCACTCCCCGCCCATGGCAACGCCGAACAGCGCGCGCAGCAGCAACAGCGTCGCGAGGTTTGGCGCGAACGCCGTGGCGAGCTGCACCGCCGAGTAGCTCGCGACGTTCAGCATCAGGATCGGCCGGCGCCCGTACTTCTCCGCCAGCCATCCGAACAGCAGTGCTCCGATCGGGCGGCATGCCAGCGTCAGGAACAGCCCCTCGGCCACCGCCTTCACGTCAGTGTGGAATTCGTTGCTGATCGCCTTCAGGCAGAAGACGAAGAGGAAGAAATCGAATGCGTCCAGCGACCATCCGCCGAACGCGGCGAAGAAGGCGTGACGCTGCGCGCCGGTGAGCCTCCGCAAGGAGCTGAGCACGGCCAATTCCCCGGCTGACAAGCCGGCTGCGAGCCTATCACCGCGCGCGGGCCGAGTGCGTGGCCGGGTGAGCGCTTGGCCAGGCCTTGGCCGGCGTCGATGCTGTTCAGGTCTGCATGCGATACACGATGAATCCGGACCGCTCGGCGAGCTGGTCGTACAGTCTTCTGGCCGTCGCATTCGTCTCGTGCGTCAGCCAGTAAACGCGGCGTGCATCGCCAGCTCGCGCCCGCTCGCACACTGCCTCGATGAGAGTCTTGCCGATGCCCTTACCGCGCAGCTCCGGCGCCGTGAACAGGTCCTGCAGATAGCAGACCGACCCGAGAAAGATGGTGCTGCGATGGAAAATGTAATGCACCAGGCCGACCAGCCGGCCCTTACTCTCGGCTACCAGCGCGTGGACGGGCTCGCGGGGATCGAGAAAGCGCTTCCAGGTCGTCTGTGTGATCCTGCTGTCCAGCGCGGTTGGGCCGGAGCGGCCGTAGAACGTGTTATATCCGTCCCACAGCGGTAACCACTGGTCGAAGTCCGCACTCGTTACCGGACGAACGATGAAGTCGGTTTGCGCGGCCATGGTTGAGCCTCTTGCTGCTGTTGTGGCCACTGCCGCTGGCGAAGCCCGGCGGGGCGAGCAATCGCGCGGCCGGGTTGCCTGAGCGGGGCGGAAGCTCACTCAGTGTAGACTTCGCAGCAAACAAAACCCAGCGGCGACCGGTGAGGCGGGCGATCCAGTGAGCGAGGGCGGCGGGAGCTTCGACAGCATCATCGAGCGCGAGCGCGGCTTGCGGCGCAGCCTGAGCGCGCGCCGCATGACTATGATCGCCATCGGCGGCGCAATTGGTACCGGGCTGTTCCTCGGCAGCGGCTTCGCCATCGGCCTGGCCGGGCCGGCTGTGCTCGTGAGCTACATGATCGGCGCGGTTATCGCGCTGTTGCTCATGGGGTGCCTGGCGGAGATGACCGTTGCGCATCCGACTTCCGGATCGTTCGGCGCGTATGCGGAGTACTACCTCGGCCCGCTGGCGGGCTTCCTCGTGCGCTATGCCTACTGGATCGGCAATGTGCTGGCGGTGGGCACCGAGGTGACGGCGGTCGCGTTGTACATGCAGTTCTGGTTCCCGGCACTTCCGGGGTGGCTGTGGATCGTGGGGTTTTCCGCGTTGCTGATCCTGGTGAACGCCCGCAGCGTCAACGTCTTCGGGGCCATCGAGTACTGGTTCTCGGCCATCAAGGTCACCGCGATCGTGATCTTCATCCTGCTGGGCGCTTACATCGTCTTTGGTGCGCCGTCGGCATTGTCCGCTGCAGGCGCGGCAGGCGCCGTGCCTCCTGCCGGCTTTCACAACTACACCGCCCACGGCGGCTTCTTCCCCAGGGGTGTATGGGGCGCGTGGGTGGCGGTGATCGTCGCGATCTTCAGTTACTTCAGTATCGAGATGATCGCCGTGGCGGCCGGGGAGGCGGCGCAGCCGGAGGTGAGCGTGACGCGGGCGTTCCGTTCGACGGTGTTGAGGCTGATCCTTTTCTACCTGCTGACACTGGCCCTGGTGCTCGCGATCGTGCCGTGGACGGCGGCCGGGGTCGATGAGAGTCCGTTCGTGAAGGTCATTCGTGCGCTGCAGGTGCCGGGGGCCGCCGGCATCTTCAATTTTGTGATCCTGGTGGCGGCGCTGTCGGCGATGAACAGCCAGCTGTACATCACCACGCGCATGATGTTCAGCCTGTCACGGGCCGGGTATGCGCCGCCGCGCTTCGGCGTGGTGACCCGCCGCGGGGTTCCGGTGCAGGCGCTCCTGCTCTCGAGCATCGGCATTGCGCTCGCGGCCGTGCTGAGCGTCGTCGCGCCGAAGTCGGCCTTCATCCTGATGGTGTCGATCTCAGCCTTTGGCACGATGTTCGCCTGGATGATGATCTTCGTTACGCACTATTTCTTCCGTCGCGCGCGCACGCGAGCGGGGGCGGCGCCGCTGCGCTTTCGCATGCGCGGCTTTCCCGCCAGCACGCTGCTCGGTGCCACGCTCATGGTCGCGGTTCTGGTGACGACAGCATTCACGGATGCGTTTCGCATGACGCTTGCCTTCGGTGTGCCGTTTCTCGCAGTCCTTTGCGCTATTTACTGGCTCTGGTACCGGGAGCGTCCCCCCGCGCACGCATCCAGCAGCGCGCCGGCCTGACTGCTGGATA
>DASZHQ010000042.1:0-1963 GCA_035937715.1 Steroidobacteraceae bacterium
CACCTCGCCGTCCTCGGGGTACATGAGCGGCAGCTCCTGCTTGAACATCAGCACGCAGGAGGGGATCGGCGCCACGATGTCGTAGCCGGCGGCGACCGCGGCGGCGAGCTGCGGAATGTTGTATTCCTTGAGCTTCGCGACCCCCTGCAGGTCCCCCAGCTCGAGCCGCGGCATGCCGCAGCAGCGCTCGGCCGCCACCAGCGTGACCGCGATGCCGTTGTGCGCGAAGACCGCCGCCAGGTCCTCATCGAGCTGAGGTTCGTTGCGATTGCCATAGCAGGTGGCGAACAGCGCCACTTTGCCGCTGGTGTGTTCGGTCGCACGCGCCGCGACCTCGGCGGGATGGCGCACGGTCCCCAAACGTGCCAGGCGCCGGCGCGCGCTGCGCGCCTGGTAGGTCGGGAGCGGTGCGCTGCGGTCAACCCCGAGCGTCCGCTCGAGCAGCGCACGAGCTACGCGCGTGGCGCCGAGCGCGTTGACCGTTTCCGCCACCACCGGTATGCCCGCGAGCGTGCCTACCGTGTCGGTGGCAGCCAGCACGCGCTCCGCGAGGCCCAGCCCCTCGCGGCGCACGCGCACCGCCTTCGCCCGCAGCATCAGGTGCGGGAAGTCGACGTTCCAGGGATGCGGCGGCACGTAGGGACACTTCGTCATGAAGCACATGTCGCAGAGGTAGCAGTGATCCACGACCTCCATGAATACCTTGCGGTCCACGGCGGCGACTTCACCCGCCTGGGTCGCATCCACCGCATCGAACAATGTTGGAAAGGCGTTGCACAGGCTGAAGCAGCGCCGGCAGCCGTGGCAGATATCAAATACGCGCTCGAGCTCCTGCTCCAGCGCGGAACTGTCGTAGAACTCGCTCGTCCGCCACGCGAGCGGATGGCGGGTGGGGGCCTCGAGGCTCCCTTCGCGCCGCGCCTCCACCGAAGGCGGGCCGGGAGATGTCGTGCTCATGCGCGCCTCGCAGCGCTCACCGGTGCGCCCGCGGTACAGCTGCCGCGGTCGCACCCGCCGGGAACAAGCCCGACCCGGGCGAGCTCAGATCGCGTCCAGAGCCTTCTGGAAACGATTGGCGTGTGAGCGCTCGGCCTTGGCGAGCGTCTCGAACCAGTCTGCGATCTCCCCGAAACCTTCCTCGCGTGCAGCCTTCGCCATCCCGGGGTACATGTCGGTGTACTCGTGGGTCTCCCCGGCGATGGCGGCCTTCAGATTGAGGCGTGTCTCACCGATGGGCAAACCCGTGGCGGGGTCGCCCACGGCTTCGAGATATTCGAGGTGCCCGTGCGCATGCCCGGTCTCGCCCTCCGCGGTGGAGCGGAACACGGCCGACACGTCGTTGAACCCCTCTACGTCGGCCTTCTGGGCGAAGTACAGGTAGCGGCGATTGGCCTGTGATTCCCCCGCGAACGCGTCCTTGAGGTTCTTCTCCGTGTTGCTGCCTTTGAGATTCATAACGCTCCTCACTTAGACTTGGTCTAATCCAGGTGCGCGACTGTATCGCCGCGGCGTGAGCGCCGTCAATGGCGCGTTGACCCTCCACACGGGCGCTGTGTAACGTTGCGCGCCCCACGAGCGTTCCGCTCCGCGGGGCGAGGTGCACAGCGTGTCGCAGAACAGCAAGGGCCCCGATTTCGAAAAGGCACTCGCGGAGCTCGAGGGCCTGGTCGAGCGGCTCGAGCGCGGGGATCTGCCGCTCGATCAGGCACTGCAGGCCTTCGAGCGCGGCGTCGCACTCACGCGGCACTGCCAGGCGTGCCTGCAGGCCGCGCAGCAGAAAGTCGAGATTCTCCTCAAACGCAGCGGGCAGCCCGAGCTGGAGCCCTTCGCGGAGTCCGGCACCGAGCCCGCTGCGACACTGGACCCGGAGTGAGAGGCGCCGCGGCCACTGCCGGCGCGCGCACCGGCAGCGATTTTCCCGCGCGCATCACCGCCTGCCGGGCCCGCAGCGAGGGCGTTCTCG
>DASZHQ010000043.1:0-11164 GCA_035937715.1 Steroidobacteraceae bacterium
GCGCGGTGGCGGGACTCGAGCGCGTCTGGGCGAACTTCCGCTCGAGCCAGATCTTCCACGTGGACGCGGCACACATGCTGCGCGCCGGCGCGCACTGGGTGCTGGCGCTGCTCTCGGGCGGCATGGTGCTGGCACCCCCGAGATCGATGCTCGACAACAGCCCGCTGCGTGAACTGCTCGGGGTGCACGTGGACTGCTCCGGTATCCGCCGCAGCATCGCGCGCGGGCATTTGCGCGCCTTTGCGCTGTGCTCGACCAGCTACAGCAGCGGTCAGTCGGTCGCCTTCTACGACGGCATCGACTCCATCGGCGACTGGTCGCGTGTGCAGCGCATCGGGCGCCGCACGCAGTTCACCCTCGATCACCTGATGGCGAGCGCGGCGATCCCGCTGCTGTTTTCCCCCATCAAAATCGGCGAGGACTACTTCGGTGACGGGGCGATGCGCCAGTTGCACCCCTTGAGTCCGGCGATTCATCTGGGGGCCGACCGGCTGCTGGTCATCGGCGTGCGCGCCCGGCGCGCTGCGGGTGTGGTGGTGAATCGCCTGGACACCCTCATGCCGACCCCGGGCGAGATCTTCGGCTACATGCTCGACACGCTGTTCACCGATCAGATCTACGGCGACCTCGAGCAGCTCGAGCGCATCAACACGCTGGTGCACAGCGCGCCGCAAGCCACGCGCGGCGAGCGCAGCGTCGAGACGCTGATGCTGGCGCCGTCGGTGGACCCGCGCGAAATCGCCGGGCGCTACGCGGGCGAGATGCCCTCGGGGCTGCGCGCGCTGCTGCGCGTGATTGGCGGGCGCGACGCCTCCGGCTATCAGCTGGCGAGCTACCTCATGTTCGAGGCCGGCTACACCCGCGCGCTGATCGAGCTCGGTTACCGCGATGCCATGGAAGCGCGCGCCGCGCTGCTCGCGTTCATGGGCGGGGAGAAGCTGCCGCAGGTGATGACTGCCGCCGGCGTCGCGCAGGCGACCTGAGGGCCACCGCCCGCGGGCGCTCACGCGCAGCCTCGCAACGCGACGGCAGCGTGCTTACGGGGTTGCGGCGCCGGTCGCCGCGCGCGGCCGGGGCTGAAAGAGCTTCGCCCCAGGCAATCCGCTATGCCTGACGGTGACGTTGGGAAACTCGGCGGCGAAAATCTCCGCCAGACGATCCACGATGTATACCGAGCGGTGCTGACCGCCGGTGCAGCCTACCGCGACGGTGAGGTAGCCGCGGTTACTGGCCTGGTATTCCGGCACGCGCCCGCGCACGAAACGGGCGATATCCGCCACAAGCCCGGCCACGTTGGTGTGCGTCTCGAGGAAGCGCATGACCTCAGCGTCGCGCCCGGTGAGATTGCGCAACCCCGGCTCCCAGTACGGGTTGGGGAGCGCCCGCGCATCGAACACGAAATCCGCATCCGCAGGAATGCCGCGCTTGAAGCCGAAGGACTCGAAGGTGATCGACAGCCGTCCGGCGGAGCGCTGCTCGACGCGCTTGTGGATGATATCGCGCAGCGCATGCACGGAGAGCCGCGAAGTGTCGATCAACAGGTCGGCGCAGGAGGCGATCGGCTCGAGCAGGGCACGCTCCAGGCTCATCGCCTCGCGTAAACCGACTCCACCGTTGCTCAGGGGATGCTTGCGGCGCGTCTCCGCGTAGCGCCGCAGCAACTCGTCCTCCGCCGCCACCAGGAAGATCACTTCGCACTGCAGGCCGCTGCGCTTCAATTCGTCGAGCAGCTGCGGCACGCTGGCGACCTCGGCGGCGGTGTTGCGCGCGTCGAGACCGATCGCGGTGCGTTCATAGCTCGGCTCGGGACTGCGCACCGTGTAGGACACGAACGGCTTGAGGAGCGCTGCGGGGATATTGTCGATGCAGTAAAAGCCGAGATCCTCGAGCATGTGCAGGGCGACGCTCTTGCCCGATCCGGACAGCCCGCTGAGGATGATGATGCGCACGCCGCAATGGTTATCCAGCCGCCCGGCGGCCGCAAGTCCTTAGGGCGCGCGGTGCAGCGCGGGGCGTGTTTCAGATGCGCAGCGCGCGCGCCTCGGCGGCATGGTGGTCGGTGCGCTTTTCCTTGTGCTTCTTGATACAGCGGTCGAGCTTGTCCGCCAGCAGATCGATGGCCGCGTACATGTCCTCTTCGGTCGCGTCCGCATAGATGGCGCTGCCGCTTACGTGCAGGGTCGCCTCGGCTTTCTGTCGCAGCTTCTCCACCGTCAGCACGCAGTGCACGTCCATGACCTGATCAAAGTGTCTGCCAATGCGCTCGAATTTCTTTGCAACATAACGTCGCAATGACGGGGTGACTTCGACGTGGTGGCCGGTGACGCTGAGCTGCATAAGTCCGTCTCCTGTTATTGGGGTGCTGCCTTCACATCTGCTGTTCACATCTGCTGCGAGCCTGCGCGGCGCCGCTCGTTGGAAGCGGCGATTCGCATGGCCTCGCGGTACTTGGCGACCGTGCGGCGCGCGACCGGGATGCCCTCCGCGGAGAGCAGCTCCGCAATGCGCCCGTCGCTCAGGGGGAGTTGCGGATCCTCGTCCCTGACGAGCTTCCTGATCTTCGCGCGGATGGCGGTAGAGGAGGTGCCGGAGCCGTCCGCGCCCTCAACCTGGCTGGAGAAGAAGTAGCGCAGCTCGAATACACCGCGCGGGGTGTGCATGTACTTGCCGGAGGTCACGCGTGAGATCGTGGACTCGTGCATCGCGATCGCTTCGGCGATGTCCTTGAGAATCATCGGGCGCATGTACTCTTCGCCGTGCTCGAGGAACGCCGTCTGACGTTCGACGATGGAGCGGGCCACCTTCACCAGCGTCTCATGCCGGATCTCGAGGCTCTTGAGCAGCCAGCGCGCCTCCTGCAGCTGGGCGCGCATGCTCGCGTGGCTGGCGGTGCGACCGATGAGGCTCGCGTAGCTGTGGTTGAGGCGCACGCGCGGCAGCGTCGCGGGGTTGATCTCCACCCCCCAGCCGTGCTCGGTGCGGCGCACGAACACGTCCGGCACCACATACTCCGCCTTGCCGGCGCTCACCGTGGCTCCCGGACGGGGATGGCAGGAACGCACCAGCGCCACGGCCGCCGCAAGCTCTTCTTCCGTGACACGCAGCTCGCGGCGCAGCAGTGACAGCTCGCGCTCGGCGAGGAGCCCGAGATGGTGACGGGCGATCTGCACTGCGGTCGCCAAGCCCGGCGTGGCGGGATCGAGCTGGCGCAGCTGCAGCTCGATGCACTCGCCCACCGAGCGCGCTCCGACGCCGGGCGGGTCGAGCGCCTGCACGCGCTCGAGCACGGCCGCGACTTCGGCGGCCGTGCATTCGATCTCGGGCCGCAGCGTCTGCGCGATCTCCTGCAGCGACTCGGTCAGATAGCCGTCGTCGCTCACCGCGTCGACAATAGCGCGCGCGATCGCCAGCTCCCGCGGCGCGAGGCTGGCGAGCTCGAGTTGCCACAACAGATGATCCTGCAGCGACTGCCCGGCGGCATCCGCATAGTCCTGCTGCCGCTCGTCCTCATCGCCGCTCCACACCGTCTCGGCAGGCCCGACACTATGCTCGCCCCAGCCCTCGTCGAGCACCTCCACCGCGCTCTCCGCGGTGCGCTCGGGGGGCTTGGGCTGCTCGGCGGCCGTGACCAGTAGCTCGAAGGCACCGCTCCCCTCGCCCTCGTCCATGGGCTCGAGCATCACGTTCGTTTCCAGCAGCTCGCGGATGTGCGCCTGCAGCTCGAGGGCGGGCAGCTGCAGGAGCCGTATGGCCTGCTGCAGCTGTGGGGTCATGGTCAGTTGTTGACCCAGCTTCAGCTGCAGAGAGGGTTTCAGCATGGTGAGTTGCGAAAGGCTGATCGTCGCCCTTCCAGATTTCTTACGTAATTAATTGAAAAGCAATGTGTTTGGCTTTCGCCCGCCGCTGCTCTCAAAGCCTGAACGACTCGCCCAAGTACACCTCACGGACTTGGGGGTTGGCAAGGACTTCTTCCGCAGTCCCGGAAGCAATTACCGTGCCCTGGTTGACGATGTAGGCCCGTGCGCATACCCCCAGGGTTTCGCGCACATTATGGTCAGTGATCAGCACGCCGATGCCGCGGTGGGTGAGCTCGCGGATGATGCGCTGAATATCGAGCACCGACAGCGGGTCGACGCCGGCGAAGGGCTCATCGAGCAGCATGAACCGTGGCTCGGCCGCGAGCGCTCGGGCGATCTCGACGCGGCGGCGCTCCCCGCCCGAGAGCGACAAGCCGAGGCTCTTGCGCACGTGGCCGATGCGCAGCTCCTCGAGCAGCTGCTCCAGGCGTTCCTCGCGCGCGGCGCGTTCCATATCGCGCGTCTCGAGGATCGCCAGGACATTGTCTTCCACCGACAGCTTGCGGAACACCGAGGCTTCCTGCGGCAGGTAGCCGAGCCCGAGCTGGGCGCGCCGGTGCATCGGCAGCAGCGTCACATCCTGCTCACCGAGGCAAATGCGACCGGCGTCGCAGGGCACGAGACCGACGATCATGTAGAAGGCGGTGGTCTTGCCCGCACCGTTCGGGCCGAGCAGGCCCACCACTTCGCCGCTCTCGAGCTCGAGCGACAGATCACGCACGACCTGGCGAGACTTGTAGCTCTTGACCAGGCCCGTGGCCTTCAGTGCGGTCATGGGTGGGGGTTCGGTTGCGGCTTGACGGGCACCGTGGTGGTGGAGGTGCCCTCCGGTGTGATGACGATGTGCACGCGCTGGTCGGTGCCGGGCGCGGTGGCGGCCTCTACGTGCTGGGCGCGGATGTTGTAGACCAGCAGCGGACCTGAGATCTCGTTGTGGCCGTCCGAGAGCCAGGCATCCTTCGACAGGCGCACGCTGCCGTCGTTCAGATCGTAGATGATCTCATCGGCGCGGCCATGCGCCAGCTGCGCCGTTTCGCCGCGCTGCTGTTCGAACTCGGCGGGCTTACCCGTGGCGGTGGCACGTTCAATGCGACCGTTCCTGAAGTCGACCACGGCGTGATCCGCGCGCAGGCTCCCGTGTCGGTCGGCATCGTCGATACGCACGTGGCCCTCGAACGTCCAGTGACTGTTCTTGAAATCGACCGGGTAGCTGCCGTGGGCGTGATCGGCCTGCAGGTGCACGCCCCCCTGGGTAATGGTGATGCCGCTGAATTCGCCGGTTCCCTTGGCGAGGTCCGCCTCGCTCGAGGTCGCATCCACGACGATCGGCTGATTGCCGAGCGGGGAGAGCGGGGCTGGCGGCGGCTTGGCCGGCGGCGCTGCGGCGACGGCACAGCTGATGAATCCGCAGGCGAGCAACAGCCGCGAATTACTGAGAAAACGTGCCATGGACCGCCGATTCTAACTGCAGATGACGGTCCTTCAAGCTCGCGATCAGCCCGATGGCTTTGAGCTCCCGACCCGACATCACGAGCGTGACGGGATCGCGCGTGGCAACGACCTGCGTGGCGGTGTCGTAGGCGAGGTGCTCGCTGATGATCTGTGCCGGGTCATTGGTTCCGGGGAGGATACCGAAGATGTGTACATCGCCATCGAGCTTCACCACGCCGCTGTTCTGCGCGAGCTCCCCGTGCGCGGCGCGCGCCGTCCAGGCGTTGCCGCTCGGGTCGTGAAAACCGAGTCTCACCTCGCGTAGCTCCACCAGCCCACTGTTGGGCAGCTGCTGGATCTGCACCGCATCCACGGTGTAGATGGGCTTTCCGTCCGCTCCAGTCTGCACCAGGCGCGCTCTTACGGCTGAATAGCCCGGGTCGTGCGGCGGTCCACCCGTGGGGGCCGGCGCGCTGGACTCCCGCTGCGGAGCTGACAGCAGCACGACGCCGATGGTCAGCGCGAGCAGCGCCAGCAGCACCAACAGGCGGTAGGTCACCGCGTCCGCCTCCGGCGCGCCCGCAGCGCCAGCAGGTGATCGCAGACCTCGCGCACCGCCCCGCGTCCCCCCGGAAGGCGGGTGACGATGTCGGCGGCGCGTCGTACTTCACGGTGCGCATCCGCCACGGCGAAGGACAGCCCCGCCGCGCGCATCAGCGGCAGATCCTGCAGGTCGTCCCCCACGCACGCGCAGGCGGCGGGCGCGAGCTTGAGGCGCACGCACAGGCGCGCAAACACGCCGAGCTTGTCCGCGACGCCCTGGTACAGGTGGCGCACACCCAGCTCGCGGCAGCGCACGGCCATCATCGGCGAGCGCCGCCCGGAGATGATCGCCACCGCGAGCCCGGCGCGCTGCAGCTGCACCAGGCCGTGGCCGTCGTGCACGTTGAACACCTTGAGCGCCTCGCCACGCGGGCCGAAATACAGCCGCCCGTCGGTGAGAACGCCGTCGACGTCGAGGATCAGCAGCCGGATGGCCTGCGGCATGCGCTTCGCGGTCACACCACGCCGGCGCGCATCAGGTCGTGGACGTTGAGTGCGCCGATGAGGCGCCCCTGCTCATCCGCGACCGGCAGCGCCGTGATGCGATGCACTTCCATCAGGTGCACCGCCTCCGCGGCCAGTTCGCGCGGCCCGATGGTCTTGGGCTGCGCGGTCATGACCGCGCTCATGACCGTGGCGTGCAGGTCGATCTGCCGGTCGAGCGCACGGCGCAGATCACCGTCGGTGAACACCCCGAGGATCCTTTGCCCGCCATCGACCACCACCGTCAGCCCCAGGCCCTTGCGCGACATCTCCAGCAACCCCGCGCTGAGCGGCGCGTCGGGGGAGACGCGCGGCAGGGCGTCCCCGGTACGCATCAGATCCTCGACGTGCAGCAGGAGCCTGCGGCCGAGCGTCCCGCCCGGATGCGAGCGCGCAAAATCCGCGCGCGTGAAACCGCGTGCCTCGAGTATCGCGACCGCCAGCGCATCTCCCATGGCGAGCGTGGCGGTGGTGCTGGCGGTGGGCGCAAGATTCAGCGGGCAGGCTTCTTCGGCCACGCCGACATCGAGCGTCACGCTCGCCGCGCGCGCGAGCGTGGAGTCGCTCCTGCCGGTCATCACGATGAGCGGCACGGCGAGGCGCTTGAGCTGCGGCAGCAGCAGCACCAGCTCGGGAGTCTCGCCCGAGTTCGACAGTGCCAGCATCGCGTCGCTGCGGGTGATCATGCCGAGATCGCCGTGTCCGGCCTCCGCGGGATGCAGAAAGAAGGCGGGGGTGCCGGTGCTGGCGAGCGTCGCGGCGATCTTGCCGCCGATGTGGCCGGACTTGCCCATGCCGCTCACTACTACGCGGCCGTGGCAGGCGAGACAGATCCGGCAGGCGTGCGCGAATGCGGAGCCGAGCCGCGGCGCGAGCGTCTCGAGCGCGCGCGTCTCGATAGCCAGCGCCCGCCGCGCGGAGGCGAGCAGCTGCTCCTCCTCGGCGCCCGGGGCGGCGTTGGCCGCAGCGGCCGGATGCAAATCCATAACCGCCATTATAGGCACGATAGGCGCGCTCCCGACCGGCCCATGTAATATCGCGCTCATGAGCCCTGAAGAAGTCGCGCGGCTGATCCGCGCGGGCCTGCCCGGAGCGCTGGTGCGCGTGCAATCGGACGACCACACTCACTTTCAAGCGCGCGTCGTGGCGCAGGAGTTTGCCGGCAAGATGCGCCTGGCACGCCATCAGCTCATCTACCGCGCGCTCGGAGAGCTGATGGGACGCGAAATCCACGCTCTCTCCATCGAGGCGCTGACCCCCGAGGAGGCCGGGCAGAGCTAGCATGGACAAGCTGCAGATCCAGGGCGGCGTGGCGCTCGAGGGCGAGGTGCGCATTTCCGGCGCCAAGAACGCTACCCTGCCGATCCTCGCGGCCGCGCTGCTCGCCGAGGACCCGGTCGTGGTGGCGAACGTCCCTCACTTGAAGGACGTCACCACTACCGTCGAGCTCCTCGGGCGGATGGGGGCCACCGTCACGATCGATGAGCGCATGCGCATTGAGGTCGACGGCTCAACCGTGCGCGAATGCTTCGCACCTTACGACCTGGTCAAGACCATGCGCGCCTCCATCCTGGTGCTGGGGCCGCTGCTGGCGCGCTACGGGCGCGCCGACGTGTCGCTCCCGGGCGGCTGTGCCATCGGGGCGCGGCCGGTCAACATCCACGTCGCGGGTCTGCAGGCCATGGGCGCCGACATCACCATCGAGGGCGGCTACATCCGCGCACGCGCCTCAAGGCTGAAGGGCGCGCGCCTGGTGCTCGACACGGTGACCGTGACCGGCACGGAGAATCTGATGATGGCGGCGACGCTCGCCGCGGGTGAGACCATCATCGAGAACGCCGCGCGCGAGCCGGAGGTCGTCGACCTGGCCAACTTTCTCGTGGCGATGGGCGCGAAGATCCAGGGCGCCGGCACCGACAAGATCGTCGTGACGGGCGTGGAGCGGCTGCGCGGCACTAGCTATGAGGTGCTCCCGGATCGCATCGAGAGCGGCACCTACCTGGTGGCCGGAGCCATCACCCGCGGCCACGTACGCATCAAGAGCACCCGTCCCGACCATCTCGACGCGGTGCTAGCCAAGCTGCAGGAGGCGGGCGCCAGGGTCGGCGTGGGCGAGAACTGGGTCGAGGTGGACATGCGCGGGCGGGCATTGAAGGCCGTGGACGTGCGCACTGCCCCCTATCCGGCTTTCCCGACCGACATGCAGGCGCAGTTCGCGGCGCTCAATACCGTGGCCACCGGCGTCGGTACCATCACCGAGACGATCTTCGAGAACCGCTTCATGCACATGCTGGAGATGCGCCGCATGGGCGCGGAGATCCGCCTCGAGGGCAACACCGCCATCATTCACGGCGTGGAGAAGCTCACCGCGGCGCCGGTCATGGCGACCGACCTGCGCGCCTCGGCGAGCCTGGTGCTGGCGGGACTGGTCGCCGAGGGCCGCACCGACGTCGAGCGCATCTATCACATCGATCGCGGCTACGAGGCGATCGAGGAGAAGCTCGCACAGCTCGGCGCGCAGATCCGGCGCGTCCCGAACTGAACTGACATGGTCCCGCTGCCGCAAGGGTGCGCGCCGCGACCTTCGCAGAGGAGTCGACAATGCGCATAGGGATGATCGGACTCGGGCGCATGGGTGCCAACATGGTGCGGCGCCTGGTGGCGGGTGGCCACGAGTGCGTGGCGTACGACCACACCGCCGATCACGTCAAAGCGGTCAGCGCGTTCGGCGTGCGCGCAGCGGCGACGCCTGCCGAGCTGGTGAGGGCGCTGACACCGCCGCGGGTGGTGTGGATCATGGTGCCGGCGGCGGTGGTCGACTCGGTCATCGGTGAGCTCAAGCCACTGCTCGCCGCGGGCGATGTGCTCATCGATGGCGGCAACTCCAACTACCGCGACGACATACGCCGTGCCCGCGAGCTGCGCGCGGCGGGCATCCATTACCTCGATGTCGGCACGAGCGGCGGGGTGCTCGGGTTCGAGCAGGGCTACTGCCTCATGATCGGCGGTGATTCCGCCGCGGTCGCGCTGGTCGAGCCCGCGCTGGCGACGCTCGCGCCCGGAGGCCGGCAGGCCGCCTCCGCAAGCGCCGTTGCTGCGGGAACGGGCACGGCGGCGAGTCTCGCCGCCGCGGCGATGGGGTATCTGCACTGCGGTCCTGCGGGAGCGGGTCATTTCGTGAAAATGGTCCACAACGGCATCGAGTACGGATTGATGGCCGCCTACGCCGAGGGCCTGAACCTGCTGGCGCACGCCGACGCGGGGCTCACGGCCGGCGTGGCCGACGCCGAGACGGCGCCGCTCTCCGATCCGCAGCTCTTCCAGTACCAGCTCGATCTCGCTGCCATCACGGAAGTCTGGCGCCACGGCAGCATCATCTCCTCGCGGCTCCTCGACCTCACCGCCGGCGCCCTGGCCCGGGACGGAAAGCTCGCGGACTTCACCGGACAGGTGGCCGACTCGGGGGAGGGACGCTGGACGGTGGAGGCGGCGATCGAGGTGGGCGTGCCTGCTGCTGTGCTGAGCGCGGCGCTGTACGCGCGCTTCGAGTCGCGCGGCCGTGCGGAGTTCGCCAACAAGCTTCTGTCGGCGATGCGACTCGGATTTGGCGGCCACCTCGAGAAGAGCTTGTGAGATCCTGCCTCGGCGCGCTCAGACCAGGAGGTGCGCATGGAACGCCGTGACTGCGATGCCATCGTGCTGTTCGGTGCGACCGGCGACCTGTGCTACCGCAAGATCTTCCCCGCGCTCTATCACCTCGTGCGCCGCGGCCTGCTGACCGTGCCGGTGATCGGTGTGGCCCGCGCAGGCACCGATATCGGCGGGCTCATCGGGCGCGTGCAGCAGAGCCTCAAGGCATTCGTCCCCAATGCCGACCCCGCGGTCGTGCAGCGCTTCACCGGCCTGCTGCGGTACGTCGATGGCGACTACAACAACCGCAGCACCTTCGAGGCGCTGCGCAAGGCGCTCGGTGTTGCGCAGCGCCCGCTGCACTATCTCGCCATTCCTCCGAGCATGTTCGCGACGGTCGCCGAGCACCTGAGCGGCTCGGGCAGCGCCGCCGGCGCGCGCATCGTGGTGGAGAAGCCCTTCGGTCGCGATCTGGCGTCCGCGCGCGCGCTGAATGAGACGCTGCACGCGCACTTCCCGGAGTCGAGCATCTTCCGCATCGACCATTACCTCGGGAAGGAAGCGGTGCAGAACCTGCTGTACTTCCGCTTCGCCAATTCCTTCCTCGAGCCGGTATGGAACCGTAACTTCGTCGCCAGCGTGCAGATCACCATGGCGGAGACCATCGGGGTCGCCGGTCGCGGGCGCTTCTACGAGGAGGCCGGCGCCATCCGCGACGTGATGCAGAACCACCTGATGGAGATACTGGCGCTGCTCACCCTGGAGCCGCCGGTGAATGTCGAGGGCGAGGCGCTGCGCGACGAGAAGGTGAAGGTGCTGAGAGCGGTGCGGCCGCTCACGGAAGCGCAGGTGGTGCGCGGACAGTACCGCGGCTACCGTCAGGAGCCCGGGGTCACCGCAGACTCGCAGGTCGAGACCTACGCCGCGCTGGCGCTGTACATCGACTCGTGGCGCTGGAGCGATGTGCCATTCTATCTGCGCGCCGGCAAACGCCAGCCGGTGACGGCCACGGAGGTGGTGGTGGAGCTGCGGCCGCCGCCGGCCAACATCTTCGGTGACCTGGGTCCCGAGCAGCCCAATCACCTGCGCTTTCGCGTCGGTCCCGACGTCGCGATCGCTCTCGGGGCCCACACCAAGAGGCCGGGGCCTGTGATGACCGG
>DASZHQ010000044.1:0-3371 GCA_035937715.1 Steroidobacteraceae bacterium
ATCCTGCGTGACGATCTGAACGGCGACTGGCAACGCACGCTGCCGCCGAATCTTCCCAACTACTTCTTCATCAACATCCCGCCGGCCGTGCGCGGGGATTTTGTGAGCTCTCTTCAGGCGCAGGGCGCACGCACCACCCGCGTGCTGCCGATGATCCGCGGCCGACTGACGGGCATCAACGGCCACGCCGTCGAAAGCCTGCGCTCGGCGCGCAACGGCGAGGACACCTTCGCGACCCGCGAGCAGAACCTCACCTGGGCATCCGAGCTGGGCGCGGACAACCGCATCATCGCCGGCCGCTGGTGGACGGCGGCCGATTTCGGCAAACCGCTGGTGTCGCTGGCCACCGAATTCCAGGAATCCCTCGGAGTGCAGGTCGGTGATCACCTGACCTTCGACATCGCAGGCGAAGCGCTCGAGGTCACGGTCGCGAGCATCCGCAAGGTGAAGTGGGACACGTTTCAGCCGAATTTCTTCATCGTGTTTCCCCCCGGCGTGCTGGAAGCCGCCGCCGGCACCTACATGACGAGCGCCTATTTCACGCCCGGCAGCGCCCGCTCGCTCGCGCAGCTCGCGCGGCGCTTTCCGAGCGTGTCGATATTCGACATCGATGAGCTGCTCACGCAGGTGCGTGCGGTGCTGGACAAGGCGGCGCTGGCGGTGCAGAGCGTGTTCGTGTTCACGCTGTTCGCGGGACTGACGGTGCTGTTGGCGGCGGTGCAGTCAAGTCGCGACGAGCGCCGCTACGAGAGCGCCATGTTGCGCACCCTGGGCGCGAGCCGCGGCACCGTGGTGCAGGGGGTGCTCGCGGAGTTCGCAACGCTCGGCGGTCTTTCCGGGCTGCTCGCCGCGGTGGGCGCGTCCGTCGGCGCTTACTTCCTCACCACCCACTGGCTCGATCTGCGTTATGCGTTCGAATTTCTGCCCTGGGTGGAGGGGGTCGTGGGAGGAGCGCTGCTGGTGGCGGCCGGCGGCTGGCTCGCCACGCGCAGCGTCGTGAATCAGCCGCCGCTCACCACGCTGCGCGCGTGAGCCGCTAGCGCACGATGCCGATCGTGACCCAGGAGTCCGGCTCGGGATCGCCGCGCCAGCTCAGCCCTTCGATCGTCAGCTGGTAGTTGCCGGGACCGAGCGCGGAGCTGTTGAGCGCAATGCGCAGATGACCGTTGGAATCCTTCGCCAGGTTCGTGAGCACGGCCACGCGTCCCTGATCGATGCGATCGATGGTCACGCGGAACGAGTGATACGGCGAGCGTGATTCGTCGATCTTGAAGTCCGCCAGCTGCACGCTGCCGCCGCCGATGGTGATCGCGGGCGTGTTGGATGCCCCCGAGCGGCTCGGCAGGAGGCGAATCTCGCGCGTGCTGGTGGCCGGATCGAGCGCCCGTTCGAACGCCTGTTTCTGCAGCGCGGTGATGCGATGACTCTTGGCGGCGCTGCCGGCGGCGACGATGGCCAGCGCCACGCCGAGGAGCAGCATCGCGGCGGCGAGCCCGAGGATCACCTTCGGCTTCTGCCACACCGGCGGTGCCGCCTGCTGCCACGGCTCGGGTTTGCCACTCGCCTCGAGGAGCCGCAGCCCTGCATTCACCCGCTCGGGCAGACCAATCTCGTCCAGCAGCTCGGGATGCTGGTGACAGAAGCGCTCGAAATCGGTTGCGCCCTTGAGCGGCAGCCGTCCCGACAGATAGCGCTCGACCACCTGGTTGCGGGCGACGAAGTCCCGATCCATGGGCGGAGATACCGCGGCGGCGGGAAACTGCGTCGCAGCGGGTTGTGCGGGGGCGGGTTGCGCCGGGACCGGCGCTGCGGCTTTGGGTGTCGCACTCCTCGCGGGGATCGCGGTGGGTTTCGCGGCGGCTGCCGGCGCCACCGGGGCGGAGGCGGGCCTCGCCGCTGGCGCCGTAGAGCCCCGCGCGTTTGCCCAGCTGGCGAGGCTCGGTGCTTCGACCCGTGCGGCGGGTTGAGGCGCAGGTTTAGGTGGCGCAGGCGCCATGCTGGGCGGCGCGGGACGCGCGGCGGGCACGACGGGCGGAAGAGCAGTGGACGAGGCCCTGCCCGGGGAGCGCTGCTGGTGCGCGGCGCTCGCGGCGGCGAGCTTGGCGGCCGCCGCGGCCAGAGCGACGTTTTTCGAGATCGGCACGCGCGTCGCCGCAGGCGCCTGCGCGTTGCCACGCCCTGATCCCGCCGCGTCCGGCGGCGCAGCCGGTGCCGGCCGTGTCGCGGTCAGGGGGGGCCTGGCAGCCGCAGGCGGCGTCGGCGCAGGCACGGGCGAAGTCAGCATCTCGTCGATGACCGGGTCTTCCAGCACGAGTTCGAGCGGAGCCGGTTGCCCGACGGGTGCAGCTGCCGGGGGGGCAATCGGCACTGCCATCGAGGGGTCATCGGGCGCCAGGAACAGCTCGGGGTCGAAGAAATGGAGATCCGTCTGTTCGAGGTCCTTGACGGGCGCAGCCGCCGCCGTGGCCGGCGCAGGTGCCCGGGCCGCCGGCACCAGCGTCGGGGGCTCCCTGGGCGATGCGGGGGCATCCAGCGGCTCCTCGAGGGGCAGGTCCGGGAGGAGCTCGAGCGATGGGCGAGACGCGGCTTCCATATGGACATCTAAGCAACGCGCCAGCGGCGCGGCCTCGCGATGGCTCACAGATCGGGAGGCGCTCCCTCGGGTTCGTGACGCAGGTCTCAATTACCGGAGTGACGCCGCTCCAATGCGAAATGCGTCACGGCGCTTCAGCTCGCCGAGCCGCTGAGGAAATACTCGATCTTGTCCCGGTAGGTGCGCGAGAGCTTGAGCTCGTGCCCGCCTTCGAGCGTGAGGAAGTACTCGCCGTTCATGTGGGCACGAAGACTCCTGACGAGGCGCAGGTTGACGATGGTCGAGCGGTGCACGCGCTGAAAGAGCTTCGGATCCAGGATCTCCTCGAGCTCCTTCATCGTGCCGCGCAGGATGTGGGTATCGCCGGCCGCGTGGATGCACATGTAGTCCCCGGCCGCGTCGATCCACTCGATCGATGCCACGGGAACGCGCACCGTCTCACGACCCTGGCGGATCGGCAGCACCTCGGGCCGCCGCCCGTCGATCGCCTGGCGTCCGTGTTCGAGCAGCTCATCGAGCGCCAGCTCACCGCAGCCGGTGATCTCGGCGATGATCTGCAGCAGTCGGTCGCGCTGATCGGCGGCGGTCCGGGCACGCACGTGCTCGCGCACCCGCGTGAGCGTCGCGGCGAAACGCGCATCGTCGATCGGCTTCAGCAGGTAGTCGACCGCGCGCGCTTCGAACGCCTGGATGGCGTACTGGTCGTAGGCGGTGACGAACACCACCACCGGCAGGGACTCCTGCGGCAGGTGCGCCAGCACTTCAAATCCCGACATGC
>DASZHQ010000045.1:0-5706 GCA_035937715.1 Steroidobacteraceae bacterium
CGCGTCGCCACGAGGTACGGTCATGCAGCAGCGGGGGTCGTGGAGAGACTGGGCGCGGATGCTCGGCTGCACGGCGCTGCTCGCTGCGGCGGGCTGCTCTCTGGTCTCCGTCAAGAGCCCGGAACGACCGCTTTCAGCGCGCGACCTCAACGCGCGCCTTCTCACGCGCGAATTGTCGTCCCAGTTCGTAGCGGCCGTGGCACGCTGCGGGGAGGACATCGCCGCGACGGAGAGCGACCCGCGCGTGCTCGACAACACGCTGCGGTGGGAAATTGCGGCAGTCGCGGAGAGCCGGCGCGCTGCGACGCGTGTGGCGCCGATGATGAGCCTGCTCGACACCTGGGCGCTCGCCGTGCAGATGAAGGCGTTCCTGGCCGAGGGGGCCGCCGGCGGGGCGCTGTTCGGGACGCATCAGGAGACCGTTCGCACAGTCTCCGAGGAATACACCGACGACGCCGAAGCGCTCGCCCGCCGGCTCATCGCCCCGCGCGAGTTCGATGGCTACCAGAGATTCATCGTCGGTTACACGCGTGACCACCCCTTGCGGGACCTGACATTCGCCCGGGCTTCGGTCATCGAGCTCTGGAGTCGCGAGCGAGGCGCCGACATGAGGCTCGTGGATTCGCTCGGCACGATCCCGGAGGCCTTGGCAGATGCGGCCGAGCGGCTGCAGATCTACGGCGACACGGTGCCCGCGCAGGCGATGCGCCAGACACAGCTGGCGCTGCGGCAATCCGGCTATTCGCGCAGCGATCTGCAGACCTCGCTCAGGCACCTCGACGAGCGGCTCGAGCGGCTCAGCGCGGTGGCGGAATCCACTCCCGCGCTGGTGCACGGCGCCGAGGCCGAGGTCCGGCGGAGCCTGCGCGAGGTACTCGAGCGGCTCGACGCGTCATCGGCGCTGACGGTTGCGGCGCTGCGGACGGAGCGCGCGGCGCTGTTCACCGACTTACAGTCCGAGCGCGAGGCGGTGCTGGCGGCGGTCGATGTCCAGCGGAAGGCGCTGGCTCTCGATGCCGGGCGGATCGCCGCTCAGGTGGTGAAGTCCGCGGGGGAGCAGGCTCGCTACCTCGTCGGCGAGGCCCTGCTGCTGCTGATGGTACTGGCCATCATCGTTCTCGGTCTGCCGTTCATCGGCGGATACCTCGTGGGGCGTGCGCGTCATCGGCACGCCCGTGGCGGCGGCTGACGCGCCGCCTGCCGCAAGGCTGAAAGCTCGCGCGCATGCAGACTGCGATTTCGACCACCGAGATCTTCCTGCTCGCAATGGGGATCATTCTGACGGTCCCGTATCTGGTCTGGCGCGTGCTGCGTACCGACTACTACGCGCCGCTGGTGGTAGTACAGATCGTGGCGGGCATTTTGCTCGGCCCGGGCATTCTCGGGAAACTGTTCCCCGAGTATTACGCCTTCATCTTCCGTCCCGCAGTGATCGCGCCTCTGAACGGCATCGCGTGGTGGGCCGTGATGTTGTTCGTGTTCATCGCTGGCATCGAGCTGGATTTGCGCAAGGTCTGGCAGCATCGGGGAGAGTCGGGCGTGACCGCGGCGCTCGCGCTCGGCGCGCCGCTCCTCCTCGGTAGCGTCACGGCCGCCGCAATGCTGCTTTTCCCGGGTTGGATTGGCGCGGCGGCGCATGCCTGGCAGTTCGTTCTCGGCATCGGTATGGCTTGCGCCGTGACGGCGCTGCCGATCCTGATTCTCCTCATGGAGAAACTCGGGATTCTTCGCCAGCCGCTTGGTCAGCGCATCCTGCGGTACGCGAGCCTCGATGACATTGCCATCTGGGGAGTGCTGGCCATCGTCCTCATGGATTGGACGCGTGTGGGCCGACAGGCGGGCTTCCTTGCCGTCTTTGCAGGGGTGAGCTGGCTATTGCGCAGGCTGATGCGCCGCCTGCGCGAGGAGGATCGATGGTATGCGGCTCTCGTGTGGCTGGTGCTTGCCGCCTGGGCCGCGGACTGGTCGGGCCTGCATTTCATGGTGGGTGCATTCCTGGCCGGCGCGGTCATGGAAGGCCAGTGGTTCGATCAGGAACGCATGGATCGCTTTCGCCACTCTGTGCTGCTCGCGTTCATGCCGGTGTTCTTTCTTTCCACCGGGTTGCGCACCAACTGGCAGCTCGGCGGTACTGCGGTACTGTTTGCCGCGGGCGCGCTGCTGCTGGCAGCCGTGGGCGGAAAACTGCTCGGCATCCACGTGGCCGGCCGCATCCTCGGCTGGCCGCGGGGCGAGGCGTCGGTGATCGGCTGGTTGCTGCAGACCAAGGCGCTGATCATGATCATCTTCGTCAACGTACTGCTCGATAAAAATCTCATCAGCAGCGAGACGTTCACCGCGCTGCTGCTGATGGCGGTGGCCAGCACCATGTTGACGGTGCCGATGGCTGCGCCGCGCCTGCTGCGCATGCGCGACATGATTCGCAAGGCGGCTTAGACGCCCGTGCGGGCGAGGGGATATGCTTGCGTAAATGAATGCTGACCCCGCTGCCTGGCCCGATCTGCCCTATGCGGGCTGGGCCGATACGGCTACGACGTTGCACCTCTGGACCCAGATCGTAGGCAAGGTGCGCTTGTCCCTGACACCCTGGATCAACCACAGCTGGCAGGTGCCGCTCTACGTGTCGGCGCGCGGACTGGGCACATCGCCGATCCCGTTCGGCAGCGAGATCCTGGAGATCGAGTTCGACTTCATCACGCAGCGATTGCTCGCCCGCACCAGTGCCGGCGCGGAAGGGTCGCTGGCGCTCGAGCCGCAGGCGGTCGCGGAGTTCTATTCACGCGTGATCGGTCTTCTCGGCAGCCTCGGCGTCGCGGTCTCGATCAATGAGCTGCCCTCCGAGCGGCCGCGCCCGATCCGTTTCTCGCTCGACCGCTCCCGGCGGGCGTACGACGCCGCCGCGGCTCAGCGCTTCTGGCGCGCGCTGGTGCAGATCGACCGCGTGCTCAGGCTCTTCCGCAGCGCTTTCCTCGGCAAGGTGAGTCCCGTCCATTTCTTCTGGGGCAGCTTCGACCTCGCGGTCACGCGCTTCTCCGGACGGCCGGCTCCGCGGCATCCGGGAGGCGTGCCGGGGCTGCCGGATGCGATAACGCGCGAAGCGTATTCGCACGAAGTCAGCAGCGCCGGGTTCTGGCCCGGCAATGAATCCTTCCCCCTGGCCGCCTTCTATTCCTACGCGTATCCGGAGCCCGCGGGTTTCGCCGCTCGGCCGGTGACGCCGGGCGCGAGCTACAACGCGACGCTCGGGGAGTTCATTTTGCCCTACGACGTGGTGCGAAACGCGGACAATCCCGAGCGAACCTTGCTCGACTTCCTTGCCACTACCTACGCGGCGGCCGCCGACTGCGCGCAGTGGGATCGCGAGGGATTGGAATGCGCCATGGGCGTTCCGGCGCGCGTTCGGCCCCTCGGGCGATAGCCGCGCAGCGCCGCGCAGTATCTGCAGTTGAAATCACTCGGACGAAAACCACACGGCGCGCGGCTCGAGCGGCTCAAGGCGTCCGCGCTGTGGGCGGGCGAGCGCTTCGGCAACATCCATCCGATCCTCCCTGGCTTGCGCGATCCGAATGCCTCCCTGCCCACCCTGCGCGAGTTTCTGTGCGGCGGCGAGCGGCGTGTGCCACCCGCACCGCTTCCGGCGCTGAATCCGCTCGAGGCCTGGGTCAAACCGCCTGGCAGCGGACTGCGAGCTACCTGGCTCGGCCACTCCACGCTGCTGCTGGAGATGGACGGTCTGCGCGTATTGACGGATCCGGTCTGGGGAGCGCGGGCGTCTCCCTCGAGGCTGGCGGGGCCGAAGCGCTTCCAGCCGGTTCCGGTGCCGCTGCGCGCGATGCCGCCCGTCGATCTGGTCGTCGTGTCGCACGACCACTACGACCACCTCGATTACCCGACCATCCGCCAATTGAGGAAGCGCAACGTGCCGTTCGTCACCTCCCTCGGCGTCGGCGCACACCTTGAAGCCTGGGGCGTGCGGCCTGAGAACATCATCGAGCTCGACTGGTGGGAAACGCACACGCTGCCAGGCGCCGCTCTCACCGTCACGGCCGCGCCCTCGCAACACTTCTCCGGACGCACTCCGAAGAGCCGCAACTCGACATTGTGGTCCGCATTCGTCGTGCGCTCGGCGCACCACACGGTATTCTTCAGCGGCGATACGGGCCTGACGAGCGAGTACCAGGCGATCCGGAAAAGACTCGGGCCGTTCGACCTGGTCATGCTGGAAGTGGGTGCGTTCCACCCGGCGTGGGGCGACATGCACCTCGGACCGGAGAACGCGCTCAAGGCGCTCGCCCTGCTCGGTGGTGGCCCGTTCCTCCCGATTCATTGGGGCACGTTCGCACTCGGGATGCACCCCTGGGACCAGCCCGCGGAGGTGTTGCTGCAGCTGGGCGAGAAGGCAGGCGCTCACATCCTGATGCCACGTCTGGGCGAACCGGCTGAGCCTACACATGAACGTCGGCTGGAGCCGTGGTGGCGGCTCGAGGAGCCCGCGGGGCGCGGTCGCGGGCGGCGCGGGCGACTCGTGGCGGCGACGCTGCCGAAATCCATGCCCTGGCCGCTCGATTAGGCTCCGCCGGCGCGGCGCGGCTCATTCGTGCGCGGCGCGCTCTTTCTGGCGTTCGGTTAGCCCGAACCGCTCGCCTCGCGCGATCTGCGGTTTCAGGTGGGCTTGGCAGCCCAGGAGCTGCACCAGCCGGTGGCCTTCACTGACTTGCCCGGAAACAGCAGGCAGCCGCCCTGGGCTGAGCTCGCGCCGCCCTGGTAGAGCGCGCAGTTTCCGCACTTGCTGCCGGGCTTCGCGCCCGTCGCCTTGCTGGCGTCGCTCACGTATTTCAGGGCCTTGGCCGTGGGATCGTCCTCACTGAGCAGCGGCGCATCGGCGGCCAGCGCCTGCAGGGGCACCGCGGCGATCGGGATCAGGGCCATTCCGAGGGTGACATGCTTGAGCAGTCGGCGGCGAGACTCATCGATAGGCGGCTTCACGCGGTTCTCCCCTCAGCAGCTTCGCGCGAGAGTGTAGGACAAAGGTGCGCCGCAGAACACTACGCGCTGCACCTGGCGCCGCCGTGCCCCGTTCCGGGTGGGGGAGGGCGGTGCCAGGGCGCTCCTATTCCCCTGGGGCACGAGGGGTACCTGCCAGCCCGGGCGGCGGGCCCTTCCCGGGGGCGCGCACGTCTGTCCGCCCGCAGGAGCCGCTCGTCAGTACGCCATTGACGTAGAGGTACGCCACTGGCATATATACGTACATCCTTGCCGGCGGGTGGCGACCGCGCGTCCAGCAAAGCTCGCGCGCTCGATAACAACTGGTTGATCAGCCGGCGAACCCGGCGCGAGTTGCATCTAAAGGAGGGGACTTGTGCGCTCCCAGGAGGCACGAGCTTGGGAAATACATGACTGGAACCCATATGAACAGTAAGGAGATCGAGGAGCTGCTGGCGAGCATGAGACCGGTCGCCCTGCTGGCGCGCGCCAGGCGCGCATCGGCGCGCGATTTGCAGATCAATGCCGTGACCATCAAGGAACTGCGCGGTCGCACTAAACTCAGCCAGCCGGCCTTCGCCGCCCTGCTGGGCGTGGAGCTCAGCACGCTGCGCAACTGGGAGCAGGGACGGCGCGAGCCCACCGGGCCTGCCCGGGCTCTGCTGCGGGCCATTCGCAACGACCCCGAAAACGTGATCCGGGCATTGGCCCGCGCGGCATAAG
>DASZHQ010000046.1:0-34290 GCA_035937715.1 Steroidobacteraceae bacterium
CTCCGTCGAGCACTTTCTTCAGCGAGCTCACCGAGGGACTCACGCGGTTCTGCTCGATCAGCGAGATCAATCCGTTGGTGACTCCCGCACGGCGGGCGAGCTCGCGCTGGGAGAGGCCGAAAGTGGTGCGGACACTGCGCAACCGGGTGCCGACATCGACGTTCAGGGTGTTTAGGATTCTAGACACAGATGGCCGAAATATCGCCGCAGTGGCTGCATTTGTCCACTTTATTTATCATTTCGCCTTGCCCCCCTTACCCCGAGACCTTCCATGACGAACCCCATCGCCGCACTGGACCGCTCCGATCTCGAGGCACTCTGGCTGCCCTTCACGGCGAACCGCCAGTTCAAGGCCAACCCGCGCCTGCTCGCGAAAGCGAGCGGTATGCATTACTGGACGGCCGACGGGCGGCAGATTCTCGACGCGGTGGCGGGGCTGTGGTGCGTGAACGCCGGGCACGGCCGGCGCGAGATCACCCAGGCCGTCGCGAGCCAGCTGGAGACGCTCGATTACGCGCCGACGTTCCAGATGGCGCACCCGCCCGCGTTTCAACTCGCCAACGAGCTGGTGAAGATTGCCCCGGCCGGGCTCGATCACGTGTTCTTCACCAACTCCGGATCGGAGGCGGTGGACACGGCGCTGAAAATCGCGCTCGCCTACCACCGCGCGCGCGGGCAAGCCTCGCGCACGCGCCTGATCGGCCGCGAGCGCGCTTATCATGGCGTGGGCTTCGGCGGCATCTCGGTAGGCGGCATACAAGCGAACCGCAGGAGCTGGTCAGCGAACCTGCTGCCGGGCGTCGATCACCTGGCTCACACGCACGACCTGGCGAGAAACGCCTTCTCGCGCGGGGCCCCCGAGCACGGTGAGCACCTGGCGGACGAGCTCGAGCGGCTGGTGGCTCTGCATGACGCCTCCAACATCGCAGCGGTTATCGTCGAGCCCATCGCCGGTTCTGCGGGCGTGCTGCTCCCGCCGCGCGGCTACCTTAAGCGCCTGCGCGAGATCTGCGACCGCCACGGGATCCTGCTGATCTTCGACGAGGTGATCACAGGGTTCGGCCGCACCGGTGCAGCGTTCGCGGCGCAGGAATTCGGCGTCACGCCGGACCTCATCACGCTCGCCAAGGGCCTGACGAACGGTTGCGTGCCCATGGGGGCGGTGCTGGTCAGCAAGGCCGTGTACGAGGCTTTCATGCAGGGTCCCGAAGGCATCGAGCTGTTCCACGGCTACACCTACTCCGCGCACCCGGCGGCATGTGCCGCTGGGCTCGCGACTCTCGGGCTGTATCAGCGCGAGAATCTGCTGACGCGCGCGAAGTCGCTGTCGCAGTACTGGGAAGACGCCGCGCACGCCCTGCGCGCCCTGCCGCACGTGGTGGACATCAGGAACTACGGGTTGATCCTCGGGCTGGAGCTCGGCTCAATCCCGGGCAAGGTGGGCGCGCGCGCCTTCGAGGTGTTTATGAAATGCTTCGAGCGCGGCGTGCTGGTGCGCCAGACCGGCGACATCATCGCGCTGTCGCCGCCGCTCATCGTGGAGCGGGCGCAGATCGACCAGATCTTCGGGACGCTGAGCGAGGTATTGCGCGGACACTAGACGCACAGCCGCGCGCCGCCAGCGCGCTGTCGGCGGGTGAGCGAAGTAACCGCACCCTTCCCGCGCCGGCGGCAGGCTGCTGACGTCCCGGCGTGCGACGCAGCTTCAGGCGTGCGGCGATTGACGATCGCGCCGCAGGCGCGCGAGCACCATCCACACCAGCAGGGCGACGACTATCGCGCTGCCCACCAGCATTTCCATTTCCGACAGATTGAACGCGCTGCTGCGCGAGGCAGCGACGGTAATAGTCTCCACGGGGCACCTCCGGAGCCGACGGGCTTCCGACACAACGCGCGCACCTTCGCACCGGGCGGGGGTGCACTGCAGGCGGCCGTCACGGATCTGCGAACGGCGTCAAGTTCGGGGTACGTTATGTCTGATGCAGGGCGGTGCGGGCGCGCGCCCTGCGAGCCACCGCGCTCGAAGTCAGCTGCGCGCTTCGAAGATCGCGTAGATCTTGGAGCAGTCTTCTATGACTTCCCAGGTGCCGACGAAGCCGGCCGGGATCACGAACGCATCCCCGGGACCGAAGCTCGCGCGCTCGCCCGTCTCGCTCGCGATGACGACCTTGCCGCCGGTCATCACGCACAGCTCGTTCTCGGTGTAGCGCACGCGCCATGTCCCGCGCGTTGCCGACCAGCGGCCGGCAAAGAATTGCTGGCTGGCGTCGGTGAAGAAATTGCGCACCTGCAGCTCGGGGGCGCCTGCCAGCAAGCGCTCCGCCGGCGGCGCCGACACCTCGGGTTCCACCTGTCCGTCGAGGCGAACGATCGCGGTGCTCACGCGCGTGCCGCACAGATACTCATACCAGGAAATTCTAGCGCGAAGACGCGCCGCGGGCCTGCCTTCCCGCGGCGCGCCGCCCTGCCAGGCGTGTCCCCTAGTCACGGCGCGCCACCTGGCTGGAATCCGGCAGTTGCAGCCGCACAGTGACCCGCCGCTCGAGCGCATAAGCATCGAGATCGCCGTCGGCACTGCCGGCTTCGCTCTTGCCGTGCGCTTCGACCAGCATGCGCTCGCGCGGCAGACCGGCGGCCGCCAGGACCGCCGCCACGTTTTCGGCGCGGCGCAGCGAGAGGTCCCGATTCCACGCCTCGGAGCCACGCGCATCGGCATAGCCGGCGATGTGCAGGCGCGCCTGCGGCATGGACGCCGCCAGGGCACCGAGCTTCAGCAGCGGTGTCATCGCCTGCACCGTCACCGAGTCGTCGTCGGTGCGGAAGCTCACGTCGAGCCCGAGCTCGTCCGTGCGCTGCAGGGCCTGATCGAGCTGCTCGCCGGCGGCGCGCGCCTGCGCGAGCGAGCTGTCCAGCTGCGCCACATTCGCCACAAGGCGCGCGCGCTCCGCGACGCTCTTGTCGAGGCGCTCGCTCAGCTGTACCGACGACTGCGCCTGTCGATGGTAGCGCTCGCCGAGCAGCGCTCCGGCGGCGGCGCCCACCACGGCGCCCACCGGGCCGGCCGCCAGCGCGCCGACCGCAAGGCCGGTCACGACGCCGATATTTGCTTGTCTGGATGCCGGGGTCGGGGCCTCGGCGGCCGCGGTCGCCTGCGCCGGCCAGGCTGCCGCGCAGCCGGCAAGTGCCGCCCCGAGCGCGGCGGCCCGCAGCCTCGATGTCAGTGCATTCATGGTGTCTCCTCTCGCCTGCGTTGCATGGGGAACGGAAGCGTCCGTCCAGCTACGGCTACAAGTTGAGCGCGCAGGCAGGCTTTCACCGTGATGCAAAAGCGTCACGGAGCTGATGATTTGTGGCGGAACATGGCGGCGGCGGCAATCGAATATACTGGGCTCTTCCGCAAACCCAGGCCCTTTCATGCCCTACGACGCGCAAACGCGCCGCTCGCGACCGGCGGGCGCGCTGCTCGCCGCCCTGAGTGCATTGTGCACCTGTGTGGGCGGCGCCGCGGCGGGCGCCGCAGACGCTGGCGCTGACAGCGGCGTGCTGCGTGCTACGCTCGCCAACGGGCTGCGGGTGGTCGTCGTGCGCAATGCACTCGCGCCCGTGGTCAGCACCTCGGTCAACTACCTCGTTGGCTCGGACGAGTCGCCCGCGGGATTTCCCGGGACGGCGCACGCCGAGGAGCACATGATGTTTCGCGGCAGCCCGGGGCTCAGCGCCGACCAGCTTGCCGACATCGGCAGCGTCGTCGGTGGCGACTTCAACGCCAACACGCGCGAGGATCTCACGCAGTATCTCTTCACGGTCCCGGCCGAGGATCTCGACGTGGCGCTGCACATCGAGTCGCTGCGCATGCGCGCAGTGCTCGATACGCCCGCGGAATGGAGCCAGGAGCGTGGCGCGATCGAGCAGGAAGTCGCGCAGGACCTGTCCGAGCCGTCCTACGTCCTGTTTGCGAAGCTGCGCGCACGCATGTTTGCCGGCACCCCTTATGAGCACGATGCGCTCGGCACCCGTCCTTCCTTCGAGAAGACCACCGCCGCGATGCTGAAGAGCTTCCATGACACCTGGTACGCGCCGAACAACGCGATCCTGGTGATCGCGGGCGATGTCGACCCGCCGGCGACGCTCAGCCTGGTGCGGCAGCTCTTCGGGGACATCCCCGCCAGGAAGCTGCCGCCGAAGCCCCGCATACGCTTGCGGCCGGTGCAGCCGGGCTCAATCACCGTGGATACCGATCATCCGAACGGCACGCTCATGATCGCTACGCGCACGCCCGGCCCGCGCGATAGCGATTTTCCCGCCCTCGAGGTGCTCGCGGATGTGCTGAGCAGCCACCGCTTCGACCTGTACGGTCTCGTGCCGCAGGGCAAGGCCCTCGGCGCCGAGTTCGCGCTCGATCCGCTGCCCGAGGCTGGGCTCGCCTATGCGGTGCTGTCGTTTACGACCGGGGATGATCCGCGCGCGCTGGAGCGCGAGGTGCGCGCGATTCTGGCACGCGTCGCCCGCGACGGCGTCCCCGCGGAGCTGGTGGAGGCGGCCAAGCTCCAGGAGCGCAGTGCGGCGCAGTTTCAGCGCAACTCCATCCGCGAGCTCGCCTCGGTCTGGTCGGACGCGCTCGCGCTCTACGGCCTCACCTCGCCCGACGAAGACCTGGAGCGGATCGAGCGGGTCACGGTCGCCGACGTGAACCGCGTCGCGCGCAGGTACCTCGATCTCGATCACGCCACGACCGGCGTCATGCTGCCGCGCGGCTCGGGTCAACCCGTCGCGACGCACGGCGGTTTCGGCGGACAGGAGGCGATTTCCCTCGGTGAAGCGCATCCGACCGCGCTGCCCGCGTGGGCCGGTAAGGCTCTGCGGCGCCTGGAGGTGCCGCCATCCACCCTGCATCCCATCGTCAGCACGCTCCCCAACGGGCTGTCCCTGATAGTGCAGAGCGAGGATGTGAGCGACACCGTGAGCGTGTACGCGCACATCCGCAATCGTCCCGAGACCGAAGAGCCCGGCGGCCAGGAAGGCGTCTCCCAGGTACTCGAGCGGCTGCTCACCCACGGCAGCGAGCACCTCGACCGGGTGGCATTCCAGCAGGCGCTGGATGCGATCGGCGCCCGTGAGCACGCCGGCACGGACTTCTCGGTTCAGGCGCTGGCGGAGCACTTCGACCGTGCGGTGGAACTGCTGGCCGACAACGAGCTGCATCCGGCGCTGCCGGAGGCGGCGCTGGAAGTGATCCGCGGCCAGGTGGCGCTCGGCGTGGCCGCACGTAATGCCAGCCCCGGCTTCCTGACACAGCGCTCGCTGCGCGCTGCGCTGTTCCCGCCGGATGACCCGAGCCTGCGCATGGCCACGCCCGAAACGGTGCGCTCACTCACGCCCGCCACAGTGCGCGCCTACTACACGCGCGTGTTTCGGCCCGATCTCACCACCATCGTGGTCATCGGCAGAGTGGATCCGACCGCCGCCCGCGCCACCATTGAAAAGTATTTCGGTGGCTGGAGCGCGAGCGGACCGAAGCCCTTCATCGATCTGCCGGAAGCACCCGCCAACCAGGCGAAGACCGTGGCGGTGCCGGACGCAAGCCGCGTACAGGACCGCGTGGTGCTGGCGCAAAACCTCGCGCTCAAGCGCTCCGACGCCGACTACTACCCGCTGCAGCTCGGCAACGCGGTGCTGGGCGGCAGTTTCTATGCCACCCGCCTCAGCATCGATCTGCGCAAGCATTCCGGGCTGGTGTATTCGGTGCAGTCGATACTGCAGGCCGGCAGGACCCGCAGCGTGTACCTGGTGGAGTACGCGAGCGATCCGCAGAACGTCGCCCAGGCCGCCAACATGGTGGTGCGTGAGGTCACGACCATGCAGAGCACCCCGGTGGGGAGCGATGAGCTCACGCGCGTGAAGGCGTGCCTGTTGCGCCAGCTGCCGTTGGCCGAATCCGGCGTGGAGGAAATCGCGCGCGGGCTTCTCGGGCGCACCGATCTCGGCCTGCCGCTCGATGAGCCGACGGTCGCGGCCAGGCACTACATCGCCCTCGACGCCGCCGCCGTGCAGGATGCGTTCCGCAAGTGGCTGCGCCCGCAGGACCTGGTGCGGGTCAGCGAAGGACCCACGCCACCCTAGCGATGCTCACCGGCGCGCCTTTGGCGGCATGCGTAAAAAGCACCGCATGACGTGGCGCTCAGGAACCGGCAGTGTGGGACCCGGGCAGATCGCGGCATGCGGCGGCCAATTTGGCGGCGAACTGATCAATCGCCAGGCGCGCATCGGCCCACGTATCGAGCGAAGCGGAGCCCTGGACGAGCGTCAGGGCAAAATGGCGGTGGGTGATCGTGGCAACTACGTGCTGGTTTGCGTCCCGCACGTAGCCGACCAACTCGGCGCCACCGAGATATTTCGTGCGCACCGGGTCGACGGCCGGATCGTCGCTCACCTGCTTGCGGGTCGGATGGGTGGGCGCAATGTCCTGCACCACGACCGTGACCGCGAGATTTGCAGGTATAGCGACCCGGCGGCTCTCACGCGCTACCGCCGCGACAATCGCCGACCGCAACGCAGCGGCCTCATCGTCGTCATAGCCGTGCAGTTTCGTCACTACCCGCGGCGCGAACTCGATCGTAGTCACCGGCGGTCCCCCGGCGAGCAACAGCGGCGCGAGCAGCCACACGGCGACGATTGTCACCCGGCCCACGTGTAACAGCGACGACTGCGGCTTCGTGTGAGCATTTACGCGTAATATGCGCGGGCGATGTCCCGGAAGCGAGAGCGCGGCGATTTATGCACACACCCCTGAGCCCGTCAACGCTTCTGCTGCGCGGGCTGGCGCGCACGCTCTCGCGTGTCGGCTCATGCCTGATGGCAGGCTGGATTTGCGCGATGGGGCACGCGCAGCCGGCAGCCACGCCGGCCCGAGCGGCGAACGTCGACCCATGGTGGCGCCATGCGGTGATCTACGAGATCTATCCGCGCAGCTTCCAGGACTCGAACGGGGATGGCATCGGTGATCTCAACGGCATCGCGCAGCGACTGGATTACCTTGAAGCGCTCGGCGTCGATGCGATCTGGATCGCGCCGATGTATCCCTCCCCGCAGGTGGACTTCGGCTACGACATTTCCGACTACGAGGGCGTGGATCCGCAGTACGGGACGCTGGCGGATTTCGATCGCCTGCTCGCGCAGGCGAACGCGCACCACATCCGCATCATCCTCGACATGGTGCTCAACCACACTTCCGACCGCCACCCATGGTTCCTGGAGGCGGCACGCGCACGCGACACCCCGCATCATGACTTCTATGTCTGGAACGACGGCAAGACGGACGCCGCCGGCAAACGGCTGCCGCCTAACAACTGGGTGAGCCTCTTCGGCGGCTCCGCCTGGCAGTACCTGCCGGCAGTCGGGCAGTTCTACTACCACAAGTTCTACCGGCAACAGCCGGATCTCAACTGGCGAAACCCGCGGGTCGAGCAGGGCATGTTCGCGGCGCTGCGCTTCTGGCTGGAGCGCGGCGTCGCGGGCTTCCGCCTCGACGCCATCACGACGCTGTTCGAGGACGAGCAGTTGCGCGACGAGCGGCCGCTCGGAGGAGTCAACGCGCAGGGCGACCCCAACCTGAGCGACGTGTACACGAACAACCTCCCCGAGGTTCACGGCGTCATGCGGCGCATGCGCATCATGACCGACAGCTTCGCCGGCGAGCGGGTGCTGATCGGGGAGACCTATGTTCCCCGCACCGCCGACCTCGACCCGTGGTACGGGGGCGCACGGCGCGACGAGCTGCAGCTGCCCATGGACACACTCCTCGGCCTTGGCAGCAAGCTCGACGCCGGCACCTTTCGCCGCCACCTTCGCGAGGCGCAATCGCAGTTGCACGGCTCGCAGCCGCTGTTCGTGTTCGACAATCACGACAACATGCGCAGCTGGGAGCGCTTCGGAGATGGCGTGCACGATGCGCAGATCGCCCGTATCGTGGCCGCGCTGCTCTTGACCTCGCGCGGCGCGGCGCTCCTCTACCAGGGCGAGGAGATCGGCCAGACGACCGCAACGCCCGCGCGCGTCGAGGACGTGCGTGATCCGATCGGCATCACCGGCTGGCCAAAGGAGAAGGGACGCGACGGCGAGCGCACACCCATGCAATGGGACTCCTCCAACGCCCAGGCAGGCTTCAGCACCAACCCGAAGACCTGGCTGCCGGTGACGCCCAATTACCGCACCGTGAACGTGCAGAGCGAATCCGCCGACCCCGATTCGCTGCTGAACTGGCACCGCCGGCTGATCGCGCTGCGCCGGAGCAATCCCGCGCTGCGCAGCGGTCGTACGGTAATGCTCGATCCGACCAATCCCAGCGCCCTGACCTACGCGCGCGTCGCCGCCGACGGCGCGGCGATCCTCGTATCGCTCAACATGTCGCCGCGGCCGCAGGTCCTTTCGCCGGGTCTGCGTGCGGCCGGCGTGGGCGGAGCGCATCTCAAGTCGCTGCTGGCGAGCCCGGCACCGATTCCCGACGCCGCCGCGGATCAGGCGGTCACGCTCCCGCCGTTCGCGGCCTGGGTTGCCGAGGTGCGCTGAAACGAGTGACGCGTGACAACCCGCAGTCCGGTGAGCCGCACACCCTGACAGTGAACGGGAACGCGCGCGTATCCGCGCTCCTGAACCTGCCGTCCGGGGCGCGCGCCTGTTACGTCCTGGCGCACAGCGCCGGCGCCGGAATGCATCACCCCTTCATGAGCGCCGTGGCCGATGAGCTCGCAGCGCTCGGCGTCGCAACGCTGCGCTATCAGTTCCCCTACATGGAGCGCCGTGCACGACGGCCCGACCCACCGCCCGTGTGTCACGCGACGGTGCGTGCCGCAGTCGCAGCAGCGGCGCACCTGGCGCCGACGCTGCCGCTCGTGGCAGGCGGGCGCTCGTTCGGCGGCCGCATGACTTCCCAGGCGCAGGCGCTCGAGGCGCTGGCCGGCGTGCGCGGTCTGGCATTCCTCAGCTTCCCGCTGCATCCGGCCGGAGCTCCCGGCGATACGCGCGCACAGCACCTGGCGCGCGTGCACATTCCGATGCTGTTTCTTCAGGGAACGCGCGATGCGCTCGCCGAGCGCGCGCGCCTTGAGGCGCTCGTCGCCCGCCTCGGCGAGCGCGCCACGCTCAGCCTGGTGGAGGATGCCGATCACTCCTTCCATGTCCCCTCAAGCAGCGGCCGCAAGGACGCGGAGGTTCGCAGCACCCTGTTGCGCGTGCTGGCCGCGTGGGTGGATGCGCTGCTGTGAGCAAACGCTCCCTCGACCGCTACGCCGCCAAGCGCACTTTCACGCGCACGCCCGAGCCGCCCGCCAGGAGCGCGCCCGCGCGCAGCGGTCCGCTGCTGTTCGTGGTGCAGAAGCATGCGGCGCGCCGGCTCCACTACGACTTTCGTCTCGAGCTCGACGGGGTTCTCAAGTCCTGGGCCGTTCCCAAGGGACCCTCGCTCGACCCCGCCGACAAACGCATGGCAGTAGAGGTGGAGGACCATCCCTTCGAGTACGCCTCCTTCGAGGGCGTGATTCCGGCGAAGCAGTACGGCGCCGGCAATGTGATCGTGTGGGACTGCGGCGTGTACTCCCCGGACGAGGGCCAGAAATACTCCTTCCCCGACCGCGCCGAGGCCGAGCGACGCGTACGTGCGGAGCTGGCCGCCGGCAAACTGAGCTTCCTGCTGTGCGGCGAGAAACTGAAGGGCTCCTTCACGCTGGTTAAGACCAGGACCGGCAATCAGTGGCTGCTCATCAAGCACCAGGACCGCTTCGCACAGGCGAACGACGTGCTGGCGCGCCACGCTTCCGTCCTCTCGGGCCTGAGCCTCGATGAGCTGACATCGGGCACCGCGCCGGCGCGGCTGCCGGCGCAACGGCTGGCGCCGGCGGGGCCGGCGGAGACTCTGCCGCGGCAGCTCAAGCCCATGCTCGCGGAGACCGGCGACGCGCCGCACTCGAGCGCGCAATGGCGCTATGAGCCCAAGCTCGACGGCTACCGCGTCATCGCCTTCGTCGAGGGCCAGAGCGTTCGCCTGCAGTCCCGCCGCGGTCTCGACCTGACGCCGTTCTTCCCGGAAATTGCGGCGGAGCTCGCCGCGCAACCCGGGGCACAACTGCTTCTCGATGGGGAGATCGTCGCACTCGACAGCGAGGGGCGCCCGTCGTTCAACGCCCTGCAGAACCGGGCACAGCTGAAGAGCGCGACCGAGATCGCCGCCGCGCAACGTGCGACGCCGGTGGTGCTGGTGTGCTTCGACCTGCTGCATTTCGCCGGCCTCGATCTGCGCGGCGCGCCTTACAGCGATCGCCGTCGCTACCTGTCGCAATGCCTGCTGCCGGCGCCGCACCTGCAGCTGGTGCATGTGTCCGACAACGCCGAGGAGCTGTACGCCGCGGCCCTGGAGCAGGGCTACGAGGGTATCGTCGCCAAGCGGCTCGACAGCACCTACCAGGCCGGCGAGCGCTCACGCGCCTGGCTGAAACTGAAGGCGGCCAAGTCGGCGGAGTTCCTGATCGGCGGCTACACGCGCGGCAACGGTGCGCGCGAGCCGCTCGGAGCGCTGCTGCTCGGGTACCGTGACGGCAAGGTGCTGCGTTACGCCGGGCACGTGGGCTCGGGGCTCGACGCGGAGATCATCGGCCTGCTGTTGAAACGTACCGCGAAGCTCAAACGCAGCGACTCGCCCTTCGCCGAGAAGCCCCCGTTGCATCGACCGACCACGTGGCTCAAGCCGCAGCTGGTCGCCGAGGTCACCTACAGCGAATGGACGCCAGGGGGGGCCCTGCGCGCCCCGGTGTTCGTGCGCCTGCGCGACGACGTTGCCGCGCGCGACGTCCGCCGGCGCGACGACGACGCCGCCGCGCAAGCAGCGGCGCCGCGGCCCGACACTCCCGCCGCGCCCGCGCGCGCTCCTTCCGCAGGCGTGAGCAAATCCGCCGACGCTGCGGCGCGCGAGGCCGCCGCGGTACTCGCACAGCTCGAGGAGCCCTCCAATCGCATGGACCTCATGGTCGGCGGCGCGCGCGTGAGTCTCACCAACCTCGATCGCATCTATTGGCCGGCGGCGGGTGCGCGGCAGCCGGCGGTCACCAAGCGCGATTTCCTGCGTTATCTCGCGAGCGTCGGGCGCTTCATGCTGCCGCACCTCACCGATCGGCCGCTCACCATGATCCGCATGCCGGAAGGGATCGACGGCGAGCGCTTCTTCCAGAAACACTGGTCGCAGGCGCTGCCGGAGTTCGTCGAGTCGGTCACCGTATTCTCCGAGCACAGGAACGAGCGGCACCGCTACCTGCTGGCAAATAATCTGCCGACGCTGCTGTGGCTGGGACAGGTCGGCACGCTGGAGTTTCACGTCTGGCACTCGCGCGCGCAGCCGGCGCCCGAGGTGAAGGGAGCCAGGACCGATTACTCGAGCTCTCTCGCGGCGCTCGAGTCCTCGATCCTCAACTACCCCGATTACCTGGTGTTCGACATCGATCCCTACATCTACTCGGGCAAGGAGGCCCAGGGCGCGGAGCCCGAGCTCAATGAGCGCGGATTTGCGGTCGGCAAGCGCGTCGCCTTCTGGTTGCGCGCGCTGTTGAGGGAGATGGCGCTCACGGCGGTCGTCAAGACCTCCGGCAAGACCGGGCTGCACGTGTTCGTGCCGATCGAGCGCACGGTGACCTTCGACGAGGCGCGTCACATCTGCGAGAGCATCGGCCGTCACGTCATGCGCGAGCACCCGCGCGAGATCACCATGGAGTGGGCGGTCGAGAAGCGCACCGGCAAGATATTCATCGACTACAACATGAACGTGCGCGGCAAGACGCTCAATGTGGCTTATTCACCACGCGGCGTGCCCGGGGCGCCGGTCTCCATGGCGCTCACGTGGGAAGAGCTCGAGGCCGCGCAGCCTCTGGACTTTACAATCAGGAGCGCACCGGCCAGGTTGGAAAAGAACGGCGACCGGTGGCATGATGTACTCGAAACAAAACAGAGCCTTACGAAGGCTTTCGGTGTTGGTGGTGAGAAGTAACCCGCTGTCCGGGTAGTTGCAGGTGCACTCATGGCTGCTCGTTCCATAGGTTCTCTGACGGTGTCTTTCGGGCTGGTCGCCATCCCGGTGAAGCTCTACACGGCCACGCAGTCGGCGAACGCCATCTCTTTCAACCTGCTGCACAGCACCTGCGGGTCGCGGCTGCGGCAGCAGTACCTGTGCCAGAAAGAAGGCGTGGCCGTGGAGCGTGACGACATGGTCAAGGGCTATGAGTTCGCGAAGGACCAGTACGTGCGTTTCACTCCGCAGGAGATCAAGGCGCTCGAGGAAGTCGGCACTTACGCGGTGGAGATCTCCGAGTTCGTGCCCATCGAGTCGATCGACCCGGTGTACTACGACAAGACCTACTACCTCGCTCCCGACAAGGGGGCCGCAAAGCCGTACGCGCTGCTCACGGCGGCGCTCAGGCAGGCCGGGCGTTGCGGCGTCGGCCGGTGGGCCGCGCGCGGCAAGGGCTACATCGTGATCCTGCGCCCGATCGGCGATGTGCTCGCCATGCAGCAGCTGCACTACGCAGCCGACGTGCGCCGCGCCAGCGAGGTCGATATTCCGAAGCCCGACGTGAAGCCGGCGGAGCTGAAACTCGCGCAACAGCTCATCGACCAGCAGACCAGCGACAAGTTCGATCCGGATGCCTACAAGGACGAGGTGCGCGCGCGCATCGAAGCAGAAATCGAGAAGAAGGTCGCAGGCAAGGAGATCTCGGTCACCGAAACCGCCCCTGCCGGGGAGGGGAAGGTGATCGATCTCATGGAAGCGCTGCGCGCCAGCCTGCAGAAGAGCGAGAGCGTGCGCGCGCAGGCCAACCGCCTCGGTCCGCGCAAGGAACCCAAGCGCGTCGAGGAGCCGGCGAAGGCGACGCGCAAGGCAGGCAAGCGTAACGCTTAAGCGGTACGCTTCCCGAAGGGGTGAGGATGCGTTCCTACAGCGTGCGGGACGTGCAGCGGCTCCTGCGGCTCTCGCCCGACACCACGCGCAACCTCATCCGGGCCGGATTCGTCAAGCCAGCGCGCGGTGCGCGACGCGAATACCGCTTCTCCTTCCAGGACCTGATCACGCTGCGCACTGCGCGCGCGCTCCTTGATGCGAAGATCCCGGCGCAGCGCATCCGCCGCTCGCTCGCGAGTCTGCGGCGCGAATTGCCCGACTCGATACCGCTGTCGGGACTGTCCATCAGCGCGGTGGGCGACCACGTGGTGGTGCGCGAGGGCGAGGCTCATCGACAGGTGGACAGCGGCCAGTATCTACTCGGCCTCGAGCTGAGTCTGGAGAACGGCGTGCTGCGCGTCGTCGAGCACCAGCGCGCTCCCGAAGCCCCCGCCGCACTCGAGCCGGCGCAGCCGGTGCACGACTGGTTTGCACACGCGCTCACCCTGGAGAACACCGATCCGGAGGGCGCGCTCACGGCGTATCGCAGCGCCGTGGAGGAGGACCCGCGTAACGCCGCGGCCTGGACCAACCTGGGACGCCTGCTCCACGCGCGCGGCAAGACGCAGCAGGCCGCGGAAGTCTATCGGCGAGCGCTGGCGCAGACCGGCCCGGATGCGCTGCTGCTCTTCAACCAGGGCGTGCTGCTGGAGGATCTCGGCAACCCTGCCGCGGCGCTCGAGGCTTATCAGACCGCGCTGCAGGAGGACCCCGATCTCGCGGACTGCCATTACAACCTGGCGCGGCTGTACGAATCGCTCGGCAAGCCGCAACACGCGATCCGACACCTGGGACAGTACCGGCGCCTGCTCGGCAGCGACGGCCGCTGATCCGCCGGCGCAGCGCCATGAACCTGTGGGTCGGAACCTCCGGCTACAACTACCCGGAGTGGAAGGGGAATTTCTATCCGGAGAAGATTCCCGCAGCGCAGATGCTGTCCTACTACGCCGCGCGCCTCAGCACCGTCGAGATCAACTACACCTTCTACCGCACGCCGAACGAGAAGATTCTCGCCGGCTGGAGCCGCGAGACCCCTGCAGGCTTCAGGCTCACGCTCAAGGCTCCCAAGCGCATCACGCACATCGCCAGGCTCAGGGACTGTGCCGAGCTGCTGCAGTACTTCCTCAGGACCTCCGCCACGCTGGGACCGAAGCTCGGAGCCATCCTCTTCCAGCTGCCGCCGTACTTCCGCAAGGATCTTGCGACACTCGATGAGTTTCTGACCCTGCTCCCGGCAGGCTGCTGCGCGGCGTTCGAGTTCCGGCACGCCTCCTGGATGGACACGGAAGTCTTCGCGCGGCTGCGGGCGCGCAATATCGCGCTGTGCGTGGCCGACAGCGAGAAGTTCTCGACTCCGGTGGAGATCACGGCGAGCTACACCTACTTCCGACTGCGCGACGAGGGCTATACACCCGATGATCTGCGGCGCTGGGCTGGAGTGATCCACTCGAGCAGCGCAGCGTGCAGCGATGTGTACGTCTACTTCAAGCACGAAGAGGCGGGCAAGGGTCCGCAGTTCGCCCGCCTGCTGCTCGATGCCTTGACGCAGGTCCGCGCTTAACGCCGCTGCTTCTCCGCCGAGCACGACCTCGAACTGAACGACACGCGAGCCGCACTACGGGAACAGGAAAGACCGGCCGCGAGAACCCAACGGCCTCGAGGCGACACCCACCAACGCGTGTGGTAACGCGGGCCCGTGCGCAGTCTCGGTCCAGCCCGCTGCAACGTTCAGGGGAAAACAGTCATGGATGGCTACCTTAGCAACAGGGGATACACATGAAGGACTCAGTCCGCGAGCTCGGCTGCGCTGCGATAGCTCTGTCGATTCTGTTCTCGGCCACTGCCGCGTTGGCCGGCGAGGAGCACGCGGTCCTGCCCCCGCTCAAGACGATCAGCACGATCGCCTCGACCGTGCCCGGGAACGGCGACGTCAACCCCTACGGGATGGCGCAGATCAGGCGTACCACCGGCAACCTGCGCGCCGGCCATATCCTGGTCAGCAACTTCAACAATTCGGCCAACCTCCAGGGCACCGGTACGACCATCGTCGACGTGGCGCCCGACGGCAGCATGAGCGTGTTCGCGACGCTGAACGCAGCCTCGCTCCACGGCAGCTGCCCGGGAGGGATCGGCCTCACTACGGCGCTCGTGGTACTCGAGCAGGGGTGGATCATCGTGGGGAGTCTGCCGACCGCCGACGGCATGGCGGCAACCGCACAGGCCGGCTGTCTCATCGTGCTCGACAGCATGGGCAACGCCGTCGAGACGTTCTTCGGTTCCCTGATCAACGGCCCATGGGACATGACCGCCTTTGACGGCGAGCACGAAGCGAAGCTGTTCGTCACCAACGTGCTGAATGGCACAGTCGCTGCCAACGGCGCCATCGTTCACAGCGCCACCGTCACGCGGCTCGACCTCAAGGTGTCGGCCACCGCGATGCCGGCGCTCGAATCCATCACCATCATCGGCTCCGGGTTCCCGGCGCGCACCGATCCGATGGCGCTGGTCATCGGCCCGACGGGTGTCGGGCTGCGGGCGCACTGCGCCAGTGACACGGACGACTGCGGCGAGCACGATCGAGATCGCGATGGTGGCGATCGCGATGGTGGGGATCACGATGGTGCACGGCTCTACGTCGCCGACACCCTCAACAACCGCATAGCGGTCATCGATCATCCCCTCGGGCGCACGACTTCCGCGGGCACCGGCCGCACGCTCACCTCGGGTGGCAGCCTCAACGGGCCCCTCGGTTTGATCGTCACCCCGGGCGGCGAGGTGCTGACGGTCAACAGTGGCGATGGCTTCGTCACCGAGATCTCCCCGGACGGTGTGCAGCGCGACAAGGCGCAGCTCGACAAAAGCGGGTCCCCGCCCGGTGCGGGGGCGCTATTCGGACTGGTATTCGATCGGGCCCACGGCCTCTACTACGTGGACGACGCGACAAATACCGTCAATCTGCTGCACTGATCTGCGGGGATTCACCCGGCGGGCACCCGCATGGCGGGCGTCTGAAGGGCGCTGAACAGATCGGCGACGCAGGCCGCCCCCTCGAGCGACAGCAGCGTGCGCTTGATGTCGAGACCGCCGCCGAAGCCGGTGAGCGAGCCGTCCGCGCCGATGACGCGATGGCAGGGCACGACGATCGGCAGCGGATTGGCGCCATTCGCCACGCCCACCGCGCGGGCGCCGCCGGGGAGCCCGAGCCGGCGCGCCAGCTCGCCGTACGAGACCGTCTCGCCGTAGGGAATTGCGCACAGCGCTTTCCACACGGCCAGCTGAAACGGCGTGCCCTGGGGAGCGAGCGGGAGGCGAAACGCACACCGGGTGCCGCGGAAGTATTCGCTCAGCTGCGCGAGGACGGCAGCAAAGGGCGCCGCGTCCCGGCGCCACTGCGGCGCAGGGCACAGCGGGTACGGCCCCGCCTGGAAGTGAACCTGCGTGAGCGCCTCGTGAGTGCCGGCCAGCAGCAGCCGGCCAACGGCCGAGTCCGTTTCGTACCAGTACATGCTCTTCACCTGCGAACGTCCGCCCGGGAGAATGTTACGCCGGCGCTTGCGCCGAGCGGGCGATTGCCAGCGTGGATCCGCAGCGCCGCGCGCTCGGCCGCCGCGCCCCACAGGTGCACGACCGCGTAGCCGCGCCAGGGCTGCCACTCACGCGCCCGGGCCTCGAGCTCGCGCGCGCTCAGCACCGTTCCGTCGGGCGCGGCCATCCGCCGCAGCACCAGGTCCCCGGTGGGCAGCGCGTCGGGCTCACCCAGCGCGCGAAGCGCCACGTACTGCGCGGTCCAGGAACCCATTCCGGGCAGCTCCGCCAGCTCCTGCACCAGCCGTCCGGGCGCAGCGCCGAAGTCGAGGCGACGCTCGAGGACGGCGCGGGCCAGCGCTTGCAGCGCTGCGACGCGCGATCTCGTGATCCCGAGCCCCTCGAGATCGGCCGTGGCCAGCGCCGCCGCGCCCGGAAACAAGTGCGTGAGCCCGTCGATGCCGCCACGAATGACGGTTCCGGCACGCTCGACGAGGCGTGCGGCGAACGTGCGCCCGGCAGCAACGCTCACCTGCTGCCCGAGCACCGCGCGCACTGCGCATTCGAAGGGGTCCCAGGTCCCGGGGATTCGCAGCCCGGGCCTTTGGCGCACCAGGGGCCCGATCAGCGGATCGGTCCCGAGCGCGACGCCGATCCGGTGCGGATCTGCCGTCAGGTCAAATACGCGCCGCGCCACCGACGACAGTTGCAGCAGCGCCGCGGGCGGCGCGCCTGCGACGCGCAGCTCGAGCGCATCCTGCCCGCGCAGGGCACTCACGCTGACGATGGCATGACCGCCCTCGCACGCCACGGTGCGCGCGTAGCCGCGTGCGTCGACCCGCTCGACGCCGGCAAGCGCACGCCTTGCAAGGAACTCGCGCAGGTGAAGCCAGTCGTAGGGCGGCCGATAAGCCAGACGCAGCACTACTTCCGCGCTGCTGTCCGCGGCGGCGGCGCGCCGGCGCCCCTGGCGCAGTTCGCGGGGCGTACGTCGGTAAGTGCTGCGGAACGCGTGGTTGAAGCGGCGAGAGCTGCCGAAACCTGCCGCCATGGCGATCTGCGTGATGGGCAGGTTCGTCTGCTCGAGCAGGCACGCCGCGAAGTGCAGCCGGCGTGTCTGGGCCACGGCGATCGGCGAGGCCCCGACGTGCCGGGCGAACAGTCGCACGAGGTGGCGCGGCCCAATCCCCAGCCGGGCCGCCAGCGCACTGACCGAGGCTTCATCGAGCGCTCCAGCGTTGATCAGCCGCAGCGCCCGCCGCACCACCGCCGCTGTTCCGAGCCACGCAGGGGTGCCGGGCGCAGCCTCCGGGCGGCAACGCAGGCATGGGCGAAACCCCGCCGCCTCCGCCGCCGCGGGGCTGACGAAGAAACGCACATGAGTCCGCTTGGCGTGGCGCGAGGGGCATATGGGACGGCAATAGACACCAGTCGAAGTCACCGCGATGAAGAACTTGCCGTCAAAGCGCGGATCGCGACTGATGCGCGCGCGGTCGAGCGCCTCGATGGCGAGGCCCGAGAGAGTCTGCATGTCGGCAACGATACGCGCGCGCTGCCCGGCGCAGTAGCCGTTTTCGGACCAGGCGGCCCGCGCTGCGGCGCCGCGGTGGCGGGTGCGTGGGCGGACGCGGGCCGCGCGCAAGTGGTTTAAGCTCGCCAGACCAAGCCGCCCACGCTGGCGCGGGGGACCAGAGTGAACTGGCATCTGTTCGCGGGATTTCTGCTCATCACGATCGTCCTGATCCTGACGCCGGGACCCATCGTGACACTGGTGATATCGACCGCTGCGACGAAGGGCGTGCGCGCGGGACTGGTCACGGTCGCAGGCACCTCGACCGGAAACGCCTTGCTGCTCGCAGCCATCGCCCTGGGTCTGAGCTGGGTGGTGGGCCACGCCGCTTATCTCTTCGAGCTGCTGCGCTGGCTCGGTGTCGGTTACCTGCTGTGGCTCGGCGTGCGCACCTGGCGCAGCGCGGGACAGCCTCGCCCCTCACTGGCGGGGTACCAGGTGCATTTCTGGCAGGGTTTCCTGGTCGCCCTGTCCAATCCCAAGACCATCGCATTCTTCACGGCGTTCCTGCCGCAATTCGTGGATCCCACCCACCCGGTCGGGCGGCAGCTGGCAGTGATGTGCGTGGTCTCGGTGCTGCTTGCCGCCCTGAGTGACTCCTGTTGGGCCATCGCCTCGGGTCTCGGACGTGCCTGGCTCATGAAACCGCGGAGCGCCACCATACTCGGACGGGCGTCGGCGCTCATCCTGATCGGCGGCGGGATCTGGCTCTCGCTTGCACGGCGGCCGGCTTAGGAGTCGAACCACAGGAACGGAGTGATGTCAGGCATGGCTGTTCTGCTCGCGCGGCAACACGCTGAGCAACTCCGCCAGGCGCTCGAAGCAGCTCGACCAGCCCTGCTCGTGGCCGTCACGTGAAGCGACCGAGTCGAAAATGCCCTGATGGAAGGTCATCTCGGTGCGCCCGGCGCGCTCGGTGAGGGTGACCGTCACGATCGTTTCGGGGCCGGGCGTCCCGTTCTCATCGATCCAGGCGTGCGTGAACACCAGCCGCTCCGGCGGCACGATCTCGCGGTACACCCCGCGCAGCCGGTGATCCGACCCCTGCGGCGAGCGCATGCGCGCTGCGAAGGTCCCGCCGACGCGCAGGTCACCGCTGTTCTCGGTGAAGGTAAACCCTCGCGGGCAGGACCAGCGCGCCAGGTGCTGCGGCTCGGTCCAGGCTTTGAACACCAGCGCCCGCGGTGCCTCGAAGGTACGGCGGATCGTGAGCTCACGTTCCGCGGCGGGGAAGCTGTGGCGTGCTCTTGCGTCCATGTTTTCTCTCCTGTCGTTGCAGTTCGCCGAGATACTTATCGAGGCGCTCGAAGCTGTGCTCCCAGTAGCGACGGTAGCGCTCGGCCCATTGCGCGACCTCGCGCAGCGGCGCGGCCTGCAGCCGGCAGGGGCGCCGCTGTGCATGGCGACCGCGGCTGATGAGTCCGGCGCGCTCGAGCACCTTAAGATGCTTGGAGATCGCCGGTTGACTCATCGCGAAGGGTCTGGCGAGCTCCATCACACCCGCCTCCCCGCCCGCGAGCCGTGCGAGGATGGCTCGGCGCGTCGGGTCGGCCAGGGCGGCGAAGGTCTGGTTGAGGCTGCGGGCACTCACTGGAAAACCTATAGGTTATATAACTGATAGGTGTTTTAGCCCGGATCGCAGCGACTGTCAAGCGCGTCCGCCATCGCGGTCAGCATCGGCACGTTCTCACCTGCGCTATGCGCTTCAGCAGCGGCCGCACCATTTACCAGTGCAAGGGAACGCAGTCGGCGCGGCGGGTGGTTGTTGCCGGGGCGTGCTTCGGCCCTGACACATCCTCATCACCGTAATGTCACATGCGCGGTCTAGCATGAACGTGCGTACAGGACGGGTTGATCCGCAAGGAGCGGAACGCGCGGGCCCCGGCCCCCCCAACCGGGGTCCGCGCGGGAGCGGCGCAACCGCCTTCAGCGCAACGCCCGTAGCATCGCGAGCGATCCCTCGCGCAAGCTCCCGATGGCATCGTCGATGCGGTTGACGCTGCTCTCGTCGTCCTTGCCGAGCCCCTCCCAGTTCTCGCTCCAGACCGTCTGCAGCTGCGCCGCCCTGGCGGGCACCGGCGCCGGTACCACGGCGGCGAGGTCATGGATTACCAGCACATAAGTCCAGCCGGTGCGCGGATTGCCGCCGGCGGTGTCGCGGTCGTACTGCGCCAGATATACCACTCGCTCGAGCTCGGCGAGCCGGGTCAGCAGCTCGAACGTTGCGGTACGGACGTTGCGGTTGTGCTCGGTGCGCTCGTTGCGCCAGGTGTTGTAGCCGAGGCTCCCGAGCGCCACCACCAGGCTGATGAGAGCAACCACGTTGCTGCGCAGTTGCTCGCGGATCGTAGTCATGCTGGGCGCATGATAGCGCCGGGTGATTCCCGCCAGCACGTCCGTTACTATCGGGTCACTGCGAACCTCGTCACGGCGCGCCTGAGCTCCAGGGCCGGCCAACGAAAACACGCAACGCGAGGCCCGGCATGAGCACACACACGCCCCCGCGGACGTAACCATGGGCGCCGCGCCAGGCCGCTCGCTGAGATACGGGCAGATCCGAACCATTCTGCTGCTGTTCGGCGGCTACGCCGCCTGCTACTACTGCCGCGCGGATTTATCGGTGGCCACGCCGCTGCTGGTCGAAGAGCTGGGTCGGCACGGCGTCAGCCACGGCGCGGCGCTCATCCACATCGGCACGATCAGCTCGCTGGGTGTTTTCGCCTACGCACTCGGCAAGCTGTTTCTCACCGGGCTTGGGGACTACTGGGGCGGACGGAGAAACTTTCTCATCGGCGTGGGAGGAGCGACGCTGTTTACGCTGATGTTCGCCGCGGGCGGCACGCTGCCAGTGTTCACCCTGGCGTGGGTCGGCAACCGCCTGACGCAATCGCTCGGCTGGGCGGGGCTCATCAAGGTGTCTTCACGCTGGTTCAACTACTCCTCGTACGGGTCGATCATCGGCATTCTCAGCATCAGCTATCTGGTCGGCGACGCCCTGGCACGCCAGCAGATGAGCCTGCTGATCGAGCACGGCTACGGATGGCGCTCCCTGTTCGTGTTTGCCGCGCTGATCGCCGGCGTGATGCTGGCGGCGAACCTGCTGCTGCTGCGCGAGTCGCGTGTCGAGGAGGGCCACGCGGAAGCGCAGCCCAATCCGCTCAACCTGTTCGCCGCCACGCACGCGCGTCCGGCAAGCGTTGGCGCGCTGCTGGTGCCGCTGCTGCGCAGCCGCGCCTTCGTGCTGGTTTGCCTGTTGTCGTTCACCTGCACAATAATCCGCGAGACGTTCAATACCTGGACGCCGGTGTATCTGCGCGACCATCTGGGTTACAGCATGAGCGATTCCGCCGGGTTGAGCGCCATCTTCCCGGGTGTGGGCGTGGTCTCGGTGCTGGGGGCCGGCTGGTTGAGCGACCGTCTCGGGCTCACGGGGCGCTCGCTGCTGATGTTCCTCGGTCTGGCCGGCACCGCCGCCGCGCTGCTGCTGCTGATGACGGTGCCATTGGGAGTCTCGCACGCGTGGTTCCCCATCCTCACCATCGGCGTGGTCGCCTTCTGCCTGCTCGGGCCTTATTCCTACCTCGGTGGCGCCTTCGCGCTCGACTTCGGCGGCAAGCAGGCGAGCGCGGCGTCCTCGGGAATCATCGACGGCATCGGCTACCTCGGGGGCGTGCTGGCCGGCGACAGCGTCGCGCGGCTCGCGGTGGCATTCGGCTGGGACGGCGTATTCGTGACACTTGCATGTGTGAGCGCGCTCGCCGCGGTGTGCGCCGGCATCCTGCACGTGCTCAACACCCAGGCTGCGGCGAGGGCGGTACATGCCTGACACCGGCATCAGGCGCCTCAGCGCGGCACCGGACATGCTCACCATCGAATGGGCGGATGGCCGCACGAGCGAATTCGCCAGCCTGTGGCTGCGCGACAATCGCCCCGAGGATCGCGATGCGCACAGCGGGCAGCGGCTCGTGGATATCGCGGATCTTCCCGAGCAGCCGCGCATACGCTCTGCGGTCACACAGGACGGGCAGGTGCGTATCGAGTGGGACAGCGAGTCGCGCGCGGTGTCTTTCGGGCTCGACTGGCTCGCCGCCCATGCATTCGGCCGCAGTACGCGCGCGCCCGAGCTGCAGGTGCGCCACTGGCTCGAGGGGGCGGGGCTCGATGCCCGGCGCGACTTCGCCTGCATGAGCCTCGAGCAGGCCCGCGCCGAGCCGCCCGCACGGCTGGGCTGGCTCACCCGGCTGCTGCAGGACGGCCTGGCATTTCTCGAGGGCGTGCCGGCCACGGAAGCGGCGATCCTGGAGGCGATGCCGCTGGTCGGGCGCGTGCTGGAGACCAACTACGGCCTCACCTTCGATGTGCGCTCGGTGGCGCAGCCGGAGAATCTCGCCTATTCCGATCTTGGCCTCGGGCTGCACACCGACAATCCCTATCGCGAGCCGGTACCGGGATTCCAGGCGCTGCATGCGTTGCTGCCCTCGCGCGAGGGCGGAGAGAGCCTGTTCGCCGACGGCTTTGCGCTGGCTGAGCATCTGCGCAGCAGCGCCCCGGAGGCTTTTGCGCGGCTGACCGCGACCGCCGTGCCCTTTCACTATCGCTCCCGCGAGGCGGAGCTGTATGCCGAGCGGCCGCTGATCCTGCTGTCCTCGCGCGGTGAGGTGGCGGCGGTGCACTACAACAGCCGCTCGATCGCGCCGCTGAATCTCCCCGCCCGCGAGGCGCGGGAGTTCTACGGCGCGTACCGTCAATTCGCACTGCTGATGCGCGAAGCGCGCTTTCAGCTGCGCACGCGCCTCGGCAGCGGCATGCTGGTGGTGTTCGACAACCAGCGCATACTGCACGGCCGAACCGCGTTCTCGTCCGCACGCCACGCGCGCCACCTGCGCGGCTGTTACCTGACGCGCGACAGCGTCTACAGCGAGACGGCGTTGCTGCGGCGCCGGCTCGCCGCGACCCCTCCCGCATGAGCCTTGCCGACGACATCCTGGCGATCTACCAGACACGCGGCTCAGGCGCCTACTTCGGCGAGCGTGTGTCGATGACCGAGCACGGCCTGCAGGCAGCGCACTTCGCGCAAACCGCCGGCGCACCCGAGACGCTCGTGCTGGCGGCGCTGCTTCACGATATCGGACACCTGCTCGAGGCGGTGCCGCAGGACCTCGAGGGCTGGACCGCCGACGCCCGCCATGAGCACAGCGGTGCCCGCTGGCTGGCGCGGCATTTCCCGGCGGCGGTTTCCGAGCCCGTGCGCCTGCACGTGGCCGCCAAGCGCTACCTGTGCGCGACCGAGGTGCAATACTTCGCAACGCTCAGTCCCGCCTCGGTGCACACCCTGCAGCTGCAGGGGGGGCCGATGTCGGCCGGCGAGATCGAGCGCTTCGAAGGAGAGCGCTTCGCGCAGGATGCCGTGCGTGTGCGGCGCTGGGATGACCAGGGAAAAGTGGCGGGCCTGAAGACGCCGAGCCTCGGCGCTTACGCGCCACTGATCGAGCGCATCGCGCAGCTGCGCTGAGCGCTCAGCCCACTGCTCCAGGCTGCAGCCGCGAGCGCGGCGCCACACGCCCTCAGCGCTGCGCAAGAATCGCACGCCAATTGATGATCGCGTTCCACAGCATGCGCTGGTCGCCGCGATTGAGATCCCGGTGCAGCGGATTGAAATTGAACGCAATCACGTGGCCCTTCCCCGCCTGCATATCCATGATGGCGGCACGGCCGATGAGGTTCTGCTCCCCCCACGCCTGGCCGCTCACGACGAACGGCGCCCCGTCGCGGTCGCCCCACTCGAGCACGATGCTGCTGCGGTCGATGGGCCCGTCGAGACATACCGTGCAGTAGGCCATGCGCAGCCAGCGGCGCGGAATGGAGTAGAGGGCGAAATTCTGGCGGAATACCCACGTGCGCGGCGCATAACCGTAGGCGATCGGGTGGTCGGGCCGTGCGAAGGAGACGCGCAGGTGTGCACCGGGGGTGCGCGTTGCGGCGCTCTGGGATGCTGCGGCTGAGGCCGAACCGCCGCCCTGCGAGCTGCGCGGCACGCCGCCCGCCTCGCGGCGCACGCCGCGCACCAGCCCCGCCTCCAGCGGCAGCATCGAGCCGTTGCCGAGAGTGATCAGCATTCCGCCGGCGTCGATGAACTTCTGCAGCTCCGCAAGCCCGCCGTAGCCGATTCCGCCGGTGATGTCGTCCGAGGATGCCGGCGTTCCGAAGCTCGGCGTCGCGGCGCTTTTCCTGAAGGGCATCGGTCCCCACGCCTTGTACAGCCCTTCGATCTGCTCGGGAAGCTCGAGATCGACGTGCGGGTAGAGCAGTACGTCGTATTTGTCCCTGAGTCTGCCGGCGCGTATGTCCTCGTCGCGCACGTAGACATAGGGAACGTGGCGCTGGTCGAGGGTGTAGCGCGCCCAGCCGCTGGTATCGGTATCGGCCCACGGTACCCACACGCCGAGGCGCGGCACCGGCGCTTCGTGCTTGGCAACGTCCGGCATCGCGCCCGTGCCTGCGAAATCCAGTCCAAGCCGCGCCGCCGCATCGCGCAGCGCCGGGGCAAGACCGCTCTGCGGGGCGAGAATCCAGGAGCCCGCCGGGTAGTCTGCGCCATCGACGCGGAAGGCATGCTCGGCAATCGCCACGCGGAACCTCGCGAGCGCGTAGCGCGCCTCGAGCAGTCCCTCCTGCCCCGAATCCCGCAGCAGAAATACCGGGCCTGAGCCCGCTACCGTGCCGCCTACGTGCGGAGCCTCGGAGAGCGGCGCGAGCGCGGCGTCGCGCACCTGCGCATCCGCCGTCGCTATGACGGTCACGTGGTAGTGTGCGGGAAACGACCAGGAGACGTCGTCGTACGCCTCGGGCGCGTCCAGCGGATATTGCTGAGCGCTCAGCAGATCGACGGCGTAATTGCGGTACGGCTGATCGAGCCGCACGACGTACGTGCCCACCGGCCAGGTGCCCTCCTGCAGCACGAGCGTGGAAGTCGCCCGTTGCACCTCGATGCCGAGCGACAGCAGGCGCGCGACGAGTTGCGCCACGCGCGTGGGATCGCCCTGCCGGTCCGGAATCACGAACCCATAGGGCGGCTCGTCGAGTCCCCTTCTATAGGAGTGCAGCCCCTTCAGGTAGAAATTGCTGAGAAGGGTTTTCGCCTGCAGCGCGGTGTCATCGAGTGCGGCCAGGAGCGCAGTCTCGTTGTAATTGACGTTGTCGCGCGCGGACCAGAGGATCGGTTGCGGCGGAGCGGGCGAGGGCCGATACCACTGCAGGCTCGCCGTGTCATCGGGATCGGGCTGCGCGGTACGCATGGTCTCGGCACTGCCGTTACCCCAGGTCTCGTAGCCGCGGCCGTTGGAGTTGTGATTGGTGGCGATCGATTCCAGGTAAAGCTGCTCCCATTGGCCGCCGAAATTCCAGGTCCACACCCCTGGCATGCCGAAGCCGGTGAGCGTCTGCACTTCGTGGAAGCTCAGCTCGAGCCGCTCGGCGTACGTGAGCGCATCCACATGCCGGTTGAGAGGGTTGGTGCCGTTCCAGGTCAACAGCAGCGCCACGCTCTCGTGCAGGTCGTGGATCACCTGCGGGTGCCAATCGAAGAACATGCGGAATACCGCCCGCGTGGTCTGGTGCACCTGCTGATGCGCATCGCGGTTGATGTCGACGAAAGCGTAGCGTGACCAGTATGGCGGCGCCTGGCGCGGCAGCGTCGCCTGATCGGTCTTGCCCTTGAGGTAGCGGTAGAACCATTCCACCTGCTTGTCGCGGCCGTCGGGACTAGCGACCGGGTTGATGAGCACCACGACGTTCTCGCGGATGCGGCGAATCATCGGCTGCTCGGAGACCGCCAGGCGGTAGGCGAGCTCCAGTACCGACTCTGTGGAACCGGTTTCATCCGAGTGCAGTCCGGCATTGATGTAGTAGATCGGGCGCGCCGTGGCGATGACTGCGGCGGCCGCGGCGGCATCGGTCTTGCGGGGATCGGCGAGGGCCGCGGTCGCCGCCCTGAGCCGCTGCAGCTCCTGGATGCCCTGCTCGTCCGTGATGGCGAGCAACACGATGTCGCGCCCCTCCTCGGAGCGTCCGATCGTGAACATCCGCACGCGCGGGGAAGAGGCGGCGAGCGCGCGGCAATAAGCATACGCCGTAGCGGAGTTGACCAGCTCGCCGGCCGCGCCGGGAAGGCGATGCAGGAAGCTGCGCGGCGACGCCACGCCCGACGAGGCCGGCAGGTAGGCGACCCAGGGCGAGAGAAAGCGCGCCTCGGTCGTGGCCCGCGCGATCTCCTCGATCGAGCCGGGCTCGGGGGTATCGGGCGCGGCCGACTGCGCGCACAGCATGCGCGGGAGCAATACGATCACAGTCAGGAGCAGCGGTCTGAGCATGAGTCCTTCCTCGCGGCACGCCGGGGACTTCTTCGCAGTGGCAAGCATAGCGGGTCGATGCGATCATCGCGCGATGAAACTCGATCTCGATTTCGTGCGGCGGCAGTTCCCGGCGTTCGCTGAAAGCTCCCTCGAGGGCCAGGCGTTCTTCGAGAACGCGGGCGGCTCCTATCCCTGCGCAGCGGTGGTGAGCCGCCTGGGCGAGTATTACCGGCGACTGAAAGTGCAGCCCTACTACGCCTTTCCAGCCTCCACCGAGGCGGGCGAGTGGATGGATGCCTCGCGCGCGCGCCTGGCCGAGTACCTGGGGGTCACGCCGCAAGAGGTGCATTTCGGCCCCTCGACCTCGCAGAACACGTACGTGCTGTCGCACGCCTTTCGCAGGCTGCTGCGGGCGGGCGACGAGATCATCGTCACCAACCAGGATCATGAGGCCAACAGCGGCTGCTGGCGGCGGCTCGCCTCCCAGGGCATCGTCGTGCGCGAGTGGCGCGTGGACCCGCAAACCGGCGCGCTGGACGAATCCGCGCTCGAGCGGCTGCTCAACGAGCGCACCCGGCTGCTCACCTTCCCGCACGCCTCGAATGTCGTGGCGCACATCAACCCGGTGGCGCGCATCGCGGCGCGCGCGCGCTCAGCGGGGGCGCTCACGGTGGTCGACGGTGTCGCCTGGGCGCCGCACGGGCTGCCCGATGTCGCGCAGCTCGGCGCGGACGTGTACCTGTTCTCGCTCTACAAGACCTACGGCCCGCACCAGGGACTGATGGTGGTGCGCGCCGACCTGCTCGACCGGCTCGGCAACGAAGGCCACTACTTCAACGAAGCCGACCGGCACACGCGCCTCGTGCCTGCCGGCCCCGACCATGCGCAGGTCGCCGCCGCGCGCGGCATCGCCGAGTACTTCGACGCCCTGGATGCGCATCACGGCACAGCCGCTCGTGCCTCAGAGGCAGCGCGCCCCGCCTCCGGCGCGGGCGAGCCCGCCGCCCGCGCCGAGCGCGTGCGCACGCTGCTGCGCGGCGCCGAAGTGCCGCTGCTCGCGAGGCTGCTCGAATACCTCACCGGGCGGCGCGACGTGCGCCTGCTGGGCCCGTCGACCGCGACGCAGCGCGCCGCGACGGTCTCCTTCGTGACCGAAGCGATCGAGCCCGGCGAGATGATCAGGGAGCTCGCCCGGCGCGGCTTCATGGCCGGCAACGGCAACTTCTTTGCGGTGCGGGTTCTCGAGGCGATGGGAGTGAGCCCCGAGCGCGGCGCGGTGCGCCTCTCGCTGCTGCACTACACCTCCGCCGCGGAACTGGCGGGGGTGATCGAGGCGCTCGGGCAGATACTCGATCGCGCCGCCGGCTCTCGCGCTTATTAAACAATCGATCATTTGTCAGCAGAGTCCTCCGGCCATGGCGCGCAATCCCCGCTACGACGTCCTGTTCGAGCCGGTGAAGATCGGCCCGGTCACGGCCCGCAACCGTTTCTACGCGGTGCCGCATGCCGCCGGCATGACCAACTCCATGCCGCACATGCGCGCGGCGTTCCGCGGGATGAAGGCCGAGGGCGGCTGGGGCGCGGTCTGCACCGGCTACGTGTCGATCGATCCGAGCGCGGACGACTCACCGCTCCCTTTCGCGACGCTCTGGGACGATGAGGACATCCGCTCGCACGCGCTGATGACCGATGCCGTGCACGAACACGGGGCGCTGGCCGGCATCGAGTTGTGGCACGGCGGCGGCTCGGTCATGAACCGCACCAGCCGCACCGCACCGCTTTCCCCGTCCGGCACCTCGTGGATGGCGACGCACGTCAATTTCATGGGCAATCAGCGGCCCAAGGCCATGGACGCGCATGATATCCGCGCGCTGCTCTCCTGGCAGGCGCAGGCGGCGCGCCGCGCCCGGCTGGCGGGGTTCGACATCGTCTACGTGTATGCCGGCATGGGATACCTGCCCTACGAGTTCCTGTTGTCGGAGTGGAACCAGCGCACCGATGCGTATGGGGGCTCGGTGCGCAATCGCGTGCGCATCGTGCGTGAGCTGCTGGAGGCGACCCACGAGGCGGTCGCGGGGAAATGCGCGGTGGCGCTGCGCATCAGTCTCGAGGAGTTGCGCACGCGAGCCAGCGAGGTGGCGGCCTCGGAGGCCCACGAGGTGGTGGAGCTGCTGGCCGATGTGCCCGACCTGTGGGACGTGAAGATGGACTCCTCGCCCACCGATTGCCCGCCGTCACGTTTCGCGCCCGAGGGCAGTCACGAGCTGGTGATCGACTTCGTGAAGAAACTCACCCGCAAGCCGGTGGTCGGCGTCGGCCGCTTCACTTCCCCGGACACCATGGTGGGGCAGATCCGACGCGGCGTGCTCGATCTGATCGGCGCCGCGCGCCCCTCGATCGCCGATCCATTTCTGCCGAAGAAGATCGATGAAGGGCGCGAGCAGGACATCCGCGAGTGCATCGGTTGCAATATCTGCATCTCCAGCTGGCACGACAGCGTCCCGGTGCGCTGCACGCAGAACCCGACCATCGGCGAGGAATGGCGCCGCGGCTGGCATCCGGAGCGCATCGCCGCGGCGGGCAGCTCCGCGTCCGTGCTCATCGTGGGCGCTGGTCCCGCGGGCCTCGAGTGTGCGCTGTCGCTCGGCCGCCGCGGGTACGAGGTGACGGTTGCGGAAGCCGCCGACGACATCGGCGGGCGCCTGCGCTTCGAGACCCGTCTGCCCGGACTCAGCGCCTGGGGGCGGGTCCTCGACTGGCGACGCGGGCAGCTGGATCGGCTCTCGAACGTGACGGTGTACCGGGGCAACCGCCTTGCGGCGGATGAGATCCTCGAGCTCGGCCACACGCACGTCGTCATCGCTACCGGCTCGCGCTGGGCGCACCTGTTGTATTCCCCGCTCGAGATCCCGGCGGGCACTCTCGAGGGGCCGGGCGTCCTCACGCCCGACGACATCGCCGCCGGCGCGCAGCCCGAGGGGCCGCTGGTCGTCTATGACTTCGACAACTACTACATGGGGAGCGTCCTGGCGGAGCACCTCGCCAGGCGCGGAAACCGCGTGAGCTACGTGACGCCGGCAGGACACGCCTCCGCCTGGGCCATCATGAGCAATGAGCAGCCGCAGATTCACCGCGCGCTCTTCGCGGCGGGAATCACGCTGCACACGCTCTCGCGCGTGACCGCCTTCGAGCGCGGTGAGCTGCGCCTCGCCAGCCAGTTCACGAACGCTGCAACGCGCCTCGAGTGCAACTCGCTGGTCATCGTCGGCGCCCGTTTCGCCAACGACGCTCTCTACAGCGCACTCATCGCCCGGGGCGATGATCTGGCGCGCGCCGGAATCAAATCCGTCACGCGCATCGGCGATGCCCTGGCGCCCGGTGCGCTGGTGCACGCTATCTACAGCGGCCACCGCTATGCGCGCGAATTGGACGCGGAACCCGCCACCCTCACCTACCGGCGCGATGTGCCCCTGGCACGCGCGTGAGCGAGCGCGAGCTGCAACAGGAAATCAGCGGTCGATCCGCCGTCCCGCTCCCTGCTGCGCAGCGCATCCGCGTGCGCTGGAAGATCTTCCTGTTCCTGTTCGGATTCGGCTTCATCGCGTACGTGCAGCAGAGAAGCCTGACCGTGGCGAGTTACCGGATCATGCCGGACCTGGACCTCAGCCAGATGCAGATCGGCTGGCTGGAGGAGGCCTTTCTCCTCACCTACGCATTCATGCAATTCCCAGGCGGGGTGATCGGCCAGCGCCTCGGGGCACGCCTCATGTTCGTGCTCATCGGCCTGGTGGCCGTCGCTTCCTGCATGGTGCTGCCGCTCGCCCCGCTGCTGCTGACAGGCACGGCTCTGTTCGGGGTGCTGCTCGGCGCGCAGCTGCTGCTCGGCGCCTCGCACGCCCCGATCTTTCCGGTGTCTGCCGGAGTCTTCGAGGCCTGGTTCACGCCCGAGAAATGGCCGCTGGTGCAGGGACTGCAGAGCATGGGTCTGGGCCTCGGCGCCTCTCTCACCCCCCCGCTCATCTCCTGGCTCATGACGGCGTTCGACTGGCGGCGGGCGCTCGCCTGGACGACGCTCCCGGCGCTGCTGGTCATCTTCTGGTGGGGATGGTACGGGCGGAACAGTCCGGCCGAGCACCGGGGAGTGAGCGCGGCCGAGCTCGCCGAGCTCGGCCCGCACCCGCCGGCTCGCCCGGACCCGGGCATCTCGCGCCAGCGCGTGTGGCAGCTGATGAAGAACCGGGATGTGCTGGCGCTCACCGTCTCCTACGTGTGCATGAACTACGTGTACTACCTGCTCGCCAACTGGTGCTTCCTGTATCTGGTGCAGGAGCGGCACTTCACCGTGCTGGAGAGCGGAGCGCTGGCCAGCGCTCCGCCGCTCGCCGCGGCGATCGGCGCCGGGGCCGGCGGCATGCTGGCGAGCGCCCTGGGAAAGCGTTACGGCGTACGCCGCGGGCTGCGGATCCTGCCCCTCCTCTCCCTGCCGGCGGCCGGCGTGCTGCAATTCGTGGCGGTGGACGCGGCGAGCCCGTACCTCGCCGTGGCAGCGCTGGCGCTGTGCTTCGCCTGCGTCGAAGTGAACGAAGGGCCCTACTGGGCGGCGATCATGCATGTCGGCCGCGCGGACACCATGGCGGTGTCGGGGCTCCTCAATACGGGCGGAAATGCCGGCGGTCTGATCGCCACGCCCATCGTCGCCTACCTCTCCGCTCATCACGCCTGGACGCAGGCCTTCCTCCTCGGTACGGCGTTCGCCGTGGCGAGCGCGGCCCTGTGGTTGTTCGTCGACCCGACTCGGCGCGCTGCGCCTCCCGAAGCCGGGATGCACGCCGCCTAGGGCGCGGGGGCCTGCGCGATGACCGCAGCACTCCCGAGCTGGCCGCGCACGCTGGCGCGCGCGTCGGCGACATCCTGCGGCCACTGCAGCTCGAGATTCCCGCGGCGAGCGAGCGGGCCGAGCAGTGTGAGATGGGCGCGCACGATGCCGCTACGCCCCGGCCAGTCGATGCGACCGGACACGGCGAGGTCCTCGCTCCAGCGCACTGCGCGCAACAGCAGGCGATAGCCCGGCGCGGCGTGCGCCGCAGTGAACGTCCCGCCACGCAGCCCAACGCCTCTCCCCGCTCCGTACTCCATGACGCGGGCGATGACATCCTCGCAGGTGAGGAGCGCCGCGCTCACGGCACGCAACCCGGCTTCATCCGCGCGGTTGCCGGGGAGCCCCTGCGCGGGGGCGAGCTCGGCGACATGCCGCGCGAAGCGTGGCACCAGGCGCACAGGGGGCACGGCCGCCGCGCAGCTCTCATCGCCCGTGGCGAGGTCCTGCAGGAAGCGGCGCACCAGCATGGCCGCGCACTCGCTGCGCGCGTGGGGCAGCGCATTCACGTGAAACCCGTTGGCGATGACGAGGTGATGCGCGCGCGGAAAGCGTTCCGCGGCCGCGTTGCCATCCGCCACGCTGGTCATGTTGTCGAGCTCGCCGGATACCACCAGGACCGGCACATCCGGGTAGCGCTCAGCGACAGGTAGCGGCCCGGCAGCGGGCGAGGCGCGCGCCGGCGCGGGCCAGCGCACGCACTCATCGATGAAGGCATAGTCGAGCGGCATGCGGCGATATTCGTCGATGGTAAAGGGCGCGTAGGTTTCGGGCGCCCGTGCCTTGCGATCCGCGATCTCCCGATCGCGCGCCGCGAGGCGCTCTGCAGGCGGCAGCTGCATGTCGAAGATCTGCGGCGGATCCCCGCAGAAGACCGCCGCCGCGAGGCCGGCACTGAATTTGCGTGGCGAGCGCGTGCGGTCGCGCGAGTCGACGCCGGCGAGCGTTTCCGCCATGAGTCGCAGCAGCGGCAGCCGATCCCCGGAGCTGAAAGCGCGCGCTGCCGCATCCACTTCCCGGACGCTCGCGTAGTCCGGAGCGCCGCCGAACATCAGGATCGCCAGGAGCGATGCGTCGGCGGTGAAGCTCGTGAGCCGCCCGTGGCCGGAGCGCACCTGCGCCGCGAACGGCGCCGCGCGCAGCTGCCCGAGCGCCGGCGCGATGTGCTCGAGCGAGCTGCCCCCGAGGGCGCGGCAGGCGGCAGCGCGCTCGCAGGCGAGATTGAACTTGTCACGCATCGCCGGTGCATAGTGTGGATACCAGGCGTAGTCCGGGCCATCGAGCGGGTAGGCGCCATCGAGCACCAGCGAGCGCAGTTTCTGCGGATGCCGCAACGCAAACACCTGTGCGAAGTAGGTCCCGTACGAGTCGCCGTAGAGGTCGATGCGCCCGATCGCCAGCGCGTCCAGGATCGCAGCCAGGTCATCGGCCGCCAATGCGCTGCTGTACAGGGTCGCGGCCGCTCCCAGCGAGCGCCCGCAAGCGCCGATGTTGGTCTCGGTAAGGGCCGGCGCCTTCTGCAACTCCCGGCAATCGATGGCACCCGAGCGCCCCGTTCCGCGGTTGTCCATGATCAGCACGTCGTGGTCCGCGCGCAGCGGCGCGAACAGCGCCAGGTACTCCTTGCGGGACTCGGTGGCCGGATAACCGGGGCCGCCCTCGGTCGCCACCAGCGTGCCCGCTGCTGCTCCACCCCCGCTGTGCGGGTAGTACTCGAAATACACGGGAACGCTCCCGGGCGTGGCGCCGCCCGGATCGAGGGCGCGCAGCAGCGTGCCGCACCAGGGTGCCGCGGTAGCACAACGATGCAGGCGCAGCTCTCCCACTCCGAGTGTCCTGACAAGGGCGCCCGGCGACTCCCGCGCCTGCGGCGCCGCGACGTTGGCAAGCGCGGCGCGCGCGCCGAGCAGCATGAGACACGCGATCAGCAACGGAGTGCTCGCAAGGCACGCTCTCATCGGGCTCGCCTGAAAAGGACTGCGCGAAAGTCTAGCGCCCCGCGGCACTAACCGCTCGTGGCAGCCGCGCCGCCCGCGCCAGTCACAGCGGGCGGGGGCGAGTTGTGCCGGGATTTCGCGCCGCGCTACTCTTCGTCTCCAGAAAGCCCCGCTCGTTCAGTGGGTGGAGTCATCGCGAAGATGTTGACCCGGATCGCCTGGCCGATCACTGTCGGCACGCTGCTGATGCTTGCCGCGCTGCCGCCCGCGGCGCATGCGCAGGCGGCGCCTGCGCCGAAGACACGTAACGTCGTACTCATCGTCAGCGACGGCCTTCGCTGGCAGGAGGTGTTCACCGGCGCCGACCCGACGCTGCTCAACGAGAAGAACGGCGGCATCTGGGACAAGGAAGAGGATCTGCGGCGCGAGTTCTGGCGCACCGATGCCGGCGAGCGACGCAAGGCGCTGCTGCCATTCCTGTGGACGACAGTCGCCGCGCACGGTCAGATCTTCGGCAACCAGGCACGAGGCAGCATCGCGCGTGTCACCAACGGACTGGCCTTCTCCTATCCCGGATACAACGAAATGCTGACGGGTCATCCCGACGCCCGCATCAATGCCAACGAGTTCGGCCCCAATCCCAACATTTCGGTGTTCGAGTGGCTGAATGGTCTGCCCGATCTGCACGGGCGCGTCAGCGTCTTTGCCACCTGGGCGACCTTCAAGGACATCTTCAATGTCCAGCGCAGCCATCTTCCGCTGCAGGTTGGCTGGGACCTGCCCTATCGCGGTCAGCTCACTGCGCGGCAGGAGCTGCTCAACCAGCTCTACCGGACTACGACCAGGATGGACGATGAGGACGTCTACGACGCATTCCTCCAGATCCCGCTGCTCGACTCGATCGCTGAGCAACAGCCGCGCGTGCTGTTCGTCGGCTACGGCGAGACCGACAACTGGGGGCACGCCGGCCGTTATGACCTGGTGCTGCACGCCGCGCACCTCTTCGACCAGTTCGTCGAGCAGCTGTGGAATACGATGCAGCGTCTGCCGGCGTATCG